>NZ_RCCJ01000001.1:350685-701371 GCF_003664005.1 Hydrogenivirga caldilitoris | reverse complement strand
AGTCCCCTAACGTCTGTACCTTCCAAGTTATCAACAGGAACCACAAAGTGGGGCACACCCGTGTTTATAAAAACACCTTTAAGCTCTCTACCATCAACTAATAGCGTTTTATCAACAGGTTCGGAAGGAGGTGTAAGCTGTACCTTCACCCTCTTACCGTCCTCAAGAACCTCTGCCTTTATAACCCCTGCTAAAGTTTCAAATTTCACGTACTTATCAACTATACCGAGGTCGTAGCAGAACCTAACCGCACACCTTGAGCCGTTCCCGCACATCTCAGCTTCTGATCCGTCAGAATTGAAGAACTGCCACCTGAAATGGTTGCTGCTGTCCTCAGGCTCCTCTATGAGTATCAGTCCATCTGCTCCCACACCCTTATGAGGCTCGCATACCTTTACCACGAATTCCTTAAGGCATACGCCGAGCTCCTCGGTTTTCTTGTATACCCTCCCATCACGGTTATCTATAAGTATGAAGTCGTTTCCTGAGCCTTGAAGCTTCGCAAAGTCCATAAGAAATATTTTATCTGGGGAGTGAACCTCTCATGCTGTAAAATTTTCCACTGATGAAAAAGAAAGCCATCCTCGCCCTTGAAGACGGAACTTACTTCCTCGGATACTCCTTTGGAGCCGAGGGCGAGACACAGGGGGAGCTCGTCTTTAACACGTCCATGACAGGCTATCAGGAGATACTTACAGACCCGTCCTACCGAGGGCAGATCGTGGTAATGACCTACACCCAGATAGGGAACTATGGCGTAAACGAAGAGGACCTTGAGTCGGGAAAGGTTCAGGTAAACGGCTTCGTAGTTAAGGAGGTATTTTTTAGGTATTCCAACTGGCGTGCAACAAAGTCCTTAGATGAGTATCTTAAGGAGAATGGTGTCGTGGGTATAGCTGGTATAGATACCAGAGCCCTGGTGAAAAAGATAAGGGAGCACGGTGTTATAAGGGGTGTTATATCAACGAATAACATAACGCCTGAGGAAGCTGTGAAAAAAGCCCGTCAGGTGCCGGACATCTCTGAACTTGACCTCATTCAGGAGGTATCCACCAGGGAGTCTTATCTATGGAAGCAAGGAGAATGGAGGCTGTCAGAGGGATATATAGAGACTGAAGGTGAGAAACCTACTGTGGCGGTTGTTGACTTTGGCGTGAAGTTCAACATCTTAAGGAGACTTGCAAGTGAGGGTGCGAAGGTTGTTGTGGTGCCCCCCGAAGAAGCTTTTGACTTTGCAAAGAAAGAGAGACCTGATGCTCTGTTTCTATCCAACGGACCCGGAGATCCCCAAAGGGTAGTTGAGGGCATACGACTGGTAAGGGAGTTCGCCGGGAAGATTCCTATACTGGGGATATGCTTGGGGTGCCAGATAGTAGGGCTTGCCCTTGGTGGAAGGACATACAAGCTGAAGTTTGGACACCATGGAGGAAACCATCCTGTAAAAGACCTAAAGACAGGAAAGGTGGAGATAACAGCCCAGAACCACAACTTCGCCATTGACCCGGATTCTCTTCCTTCAGAGGTAGAGATAACCCATATAAATCTCCTGGACGAGACTGTTGAGGGAATCAGGCATAAAGAGCTTCCTATCTTCGCAGTTCAGTACCACCCAGAAAACTCTCCCGGACCCCACGACTCCTACTACCTGTTCAAAGCGTTTGTGGATATGGCTAAGAGAGCCGGTCAATAAGCTCCTTTATACAAGAGCTTTTGTTTCGGAAACTCGCTCTGTTGCATATAAGCCACGCGCTTGATTTTCCAACCTCCTCAATTTCAACAAGCCCGTTCTCCTTAAGAGTCCTCCCCGTTTGAACAAGATCAAGTATGAAATCCGCTAAACCTATGATTGGCGCAAGCTCAACCGAGCCGCTGAGGTTTATGAGGTCAACTTTCACCCCCCTCTTGGAGAAAAAGCTTTTAGCTATGTTCTGGTATTTGGTAGCAAGCTTCAGGTAAAAGCTGTTGAAGTATTTCTCCTTACTTTCAGGCTTTCCTGCAACAGATATGCGACAGACACCTATCCCAAGGTCCAAGAGTCTGTAAACGTCAGGCTTTCTCTCCCAGTAAACATCATAGCCACATACACCAAGGTCTGCAGCTCCGTTTTCAACGTACACAGGGACATCAAAGGGTTTCACTAGAAGGAGGTTTATCTCTCCCGCTGTTATTGTTAGCCTTCTACCTTCCTCAAATTTTTCAGGTAATATACCTCTTGAGTATAGGTAGTCTATGCTTTCTTCAAAGAGCCTTCCCTTCGGGACAGCGATACTTATCATTTCCTCTTGGGCTTTACCCTTATAAGCACCTCATCGGGGTTTACACTCTCGCCCACCTGAACAAATATCTCCTCAACCACACCATCAACAGGGCTGTGTATTTCGTTCTCCATCTTCATAGCTTCCACAACTAGAAGAACATCACCCTCCTTTACCTCCTGACCTATGCTAACATTCACATTTACAACCTTGCCCGATATAGGAGAAGCTATGTCCCCCACATCTCTGGGCTTAGGTCTCTTAGGCATAACAGGGGCACCTTCTGAAAACTCGTAACCGCTCTCACTTACCTCTATCTCTCTTATAGGCTGAAGCACTACCTCTTCAAGTCTCCCATCAAGTCTGATGAAGAATGTTCTGCCGTTTGCTGTTTCCTCACCCCTTCCGGCTATCTGGACATGGTACTGCTCTCCATGAACAGTGACGTTAAACTCAATAGGCGCCTTCTCAGGACAAGTTTCACTGAAAGTATCCTCAATGGGAACAGGTGGAACCTCTCCCTTCTCTGCCTTCTCCCTCCACTCAAAAAACTCCTTAGCAACCACAGGGAAGAGAACGTAGGATAGTATGTCCTCTTCAGAGCGAGCTCCCGCCTCCTTAGCCTCGTCTCTTATCTTCTCAAGCTCAGGTTCTAAAAGGTCAGCTGGTCTGGTCTCATATATGGGTTCTTCTTCTCCAAGTATCTTTCTCAGAACCTCCTCTTTTACGGGTGTCGGAGGCTTCCCGTACAGCCCTTTAACGTAATCCTTAGTTTCCTTGGTAACCACCTTGTACCTTTCCCCGTGCAGAACGTTCATAAAAGCTTGAGTCCCAACTATCTGGGAGGTAGGTGTAACCAGAGGAGGATAGCCCAGGTCTTCCCTAACCCGCGCCACCTCTTCAAGAACCTGCTCAAGTTTATCCTCAAGGTTCTGCTCCCTTAGCTGGTTTATGAAGTTTGTAATCATACCTCCAGGTATCTGATGCAACAGGACACCCACATCGGGATAAGGTGGCAGAACATCGTATCTCTTATACTTCTGCCTTACCTCCTTAAACATATCACCAGCTTTTTTATATAGGGAGGTATCAACATTAACCTCATACCCAAACTCCCTTAGGACGTAAATCATAGTTTCCCCTGGCGGATGAGAGGTCTGACAGGAAAGGGAGTAAAAGGCAGTATCTATCATCGTAGCGCCGGCTTCAATTCCTTTAAGCTGTGCCATCTCAGCCAAGTCCGCCGTTGTCTGAGTATGGAGGTGCACAGGGTAATCAGGGTACGCATTCCTTAAAGCGGACACCAGGTCATAAGCCACCTTTGGCGAGAGAAGACCAGCCTGGTCCTTTATGGATATTATGTCTATTCCCATATCAACCAGTTCACCTGCAACCTTCACATAGTACTCAACGGTGTGAACTGGGCTTATAGCATAGGAGAGCACGCCTTTAACTATCCCCCCAACTTTCTTGGCAACTTCTATTGATTTGCGCATGTTGCGAGTATCGTTTAAAGCGTCAAATATCCTGAATACCTCTATGCCGTTATCGTAAGCCCTTTTTACAAATTCTTCAACCACATCATCAGCGTAGTGCCTGTATCCGACAACGTTTTGTCCCCTTAGGAGCATCTCCAACTTTGTGTTCTTGGCTGTATCCTTGAACTTCCTCAGTCTCTCCCAGGGGTCCTCCTTCAAGAACCTTAAACACACATCAAAGGTAGCCCCTCCCCAGACCTCAAGGGACCAGAACCCACATTTATCAAGAACCTCAATTATGTCCAGCATATCCTCTGTCCTGACACGGGTTGCAAGTAGACTCTGTATGCCGTCCCTTAACGATATATCTGTTACGAGTATCTCTTTCATGCCCAACTCCTTAAGAGGATAGTATAGCTCAAAAGTTTAAGTTTCTCCCAGACCTTTCCTTTTAAGGAACTCTTCCATAACCTTTATGGTTTTCTCGTATCCGAGCCTGTAAAGCTCCTCCGCTTTCCTTATGTCAAGAGGAGAGTACTTAAGTATGTCCGGAGTTATAACTATGTCGCAGAGTTCCTTCCTCTTATCCACGTTGGAACGAACAGCCAGGAAAAAGCTCCTGATAAGGACGTTAACTATGTTCCCAACACTGCTGACTTTCTCCACAGGGTTAACATCCACCCCTATCTTCAGGGTCTTCAGCTTTTCAAAGGGTTCAACCGGCAGGTTGTTCATAACACCTCCGTCTATAAGAAGATAATTCTGGTATCTTACCGGCTCAAAGATACCGGGAAGGGCACAACTTCCGAGAAGAACAGGAATCAGCTCCCCACTGTTAAAGTATAGGGATCGGGCTGAAAGCAAGTCTGTGGCGCATATATAAACTCTCTTTCGCAGCTCTTCTATCCTTTCAAAGGGTATCTGTTCCCTTAAATACTTCTCAGCCTTTTTCAATGAGAAGAGACCGCTACGCGGTATTTTAGGGATGAAGAGAGACAACCAAGGCGTCTTCTTGACAAGCTCAAGCATATCATCTGGATTGTATCCGCAGGCGTAAAAGACAGCCACTATTGAGCCCGCACTTGAACCGCTCAGAGCCTGTATGTTGAACCCCAGCTCTTCCAGAGCTTTTATGACACCTATGTGAGCTACCCCGCGGGCAGCTCCCCCTGAAAGAACGATATTAACCCTCATAAGGTACCCTCAGTAAGACCGTACATATACATGCTATCCCCTCCACCTGACAGAAGCCTTCTCTCCGCTTCCCCTTTATTGATATCCTTTCCACGGGTAACCCTGTAAGCTTTGAAAGCTTTTCCTTTATTGTCTCTTTGTAAGGTGCTATCTTCGGTTCATTCGCTATAAGGACGCTATCTAAGTTAATAAGCTCATACCCTTTACCTTTCATTCTCTTTATTGCTTCTTTCAAAAAAAGCTCGGAAGAGACCCCCTTCCACCTCTCATCTTTATCACTAAAAAGCTCACCTATGTCAGGCTCTCCAATAGCTCCAAGTATCGCATCTGTGAGGGCATGGAGGAGGACATCCCCGTCAGAATGTCCTTTCAGTCCCTTCGGGAAATCAATCCGTACCCCACCCAAAAAGAGGGGTTTACCCTCCTCAAATTCATGGGAATCAAAACCAAGTCCTATTCTCGTATGCATTTCCTATACGTTGAACCTGAAGTAGATTATATCTCCGTCCTGAACCTCATACTCTTTACCTTCAAGCCTGACAAGTCCCTTCTCCTTTGCCTTCACCATAGAGCCTGCCTTTATGTAATCCTCGTAGTTTATAACTTCAGCAGCTATGAAGCCCCTCTCTATATCCGAGTGGATTTTACCTGCCGCCCGGGGTGCCTTTGTTCCCTTAACCACCGTCCATGCTCTAGTTTCCTTCTCTCCTGCGGTAAAGAAGGTTATAAGATTAAGAAGCCTGTATCCCTCCCTTATAACTTTGTGAAGTCCAGGCTCTTTAAGTCCGTAAGCCTCAAGGAGTTCTTTCCTTTCCTCTCTTTCTAATCCTGCAAGCTGAGCCTCAAGCTCCGCACAGAGGACCACCACAGGAGCGTTCTCTTCCCGGGCTCTTTCCTTTACCTTCTGGACATGGGGGTTATTATCCCCTTCCGGGAGATCGGCTTCGCCGATATTAGCAATATACATCACGGGTTTGGTGGTAAGTAAGAATAGCTCCTTTGTTGCATACATCCATGTATCTTCAGCGAATTTATCTTTATACCTTCTTAAAGGCTCCAAACCTTCTAAGACCTCTTTTATCTCTTTGAGGTACTCAAACTCCTCCTTGGCTTTCTTGTCGTTACCCTTGGCAGCTTTCTCAACCCGCTCAAGCCTCCTGTTAACACTTTCCAGGTCCTTGGCTATTAGCTCTATGTCTATTATGTCAGCGTCTCTGATGGGGTCAACGCTTCCTTCAACATGAACCACATCCGGGTTCTCAAAACACCTGAGAACCATAGCTATAGCATCAACTTCTCTTATATGGGATAAAAACTGGTTTCCCAGCCCTTCACCCTTACTTGCACCCTTAACAAGACCAGCTATATCCACAAACTCTATAAAGGTAGGTGTTATCTTCCTTGACTTCTCAAGTTCGGCGATCCTGTAAAGCCTGTCGTCTGGCACCTCAACAACACCGATATTGGGCTCTATAGTACAGAAAGGATAGTTTGCCGCCTGAGCCTTTGCGGTTTCTGTCAGGGCGTTAAAGAGTGTTGACTTCCCCACGTTTGGGAGTCCGACTATCCCCAGATTAAAACCCATAGCCCAATAATATAGTGTCTTTCAGGGAGGATTTCCACCCAGGACCTGCTCCCTCAGGTTCTGTAACTCTTCAAACATCTCCTTGGTGTTAAATCTGCTTTGGTAGGTTTCAAGCATAAGTTTCCAGTCCCAGTAGTTATTCTTAGCCTCAAGGAAAGAAACCTTTTCAAGCCTGTCCTTTATAAAAACCGCAAGGAAGGTTGACATTATAGGCTGGCTCTGCTTTAAGGATTCCCAGAGAAGGAGCCCCATAATCAACACCTCGTTCCCGTATCTCTTTCCGAAACCAGCTATACCAAGAATATCCTTCACCTGGGTGGGATAGAGCCTCCTCAAGCCGTCTCTGAAGGGTTCAAGGAGTGCCATAAACTCCTCCTGGGACAGCCTCTCGGTTTTGAGCTCTTTACCCTCTCCTTTCCTCTCGTTATCCCCGTCCTGGGATGGAAACTGAACTATCTTCCCCATCACTTAGACCCGCATATATACTTTACTCCCGTCCGGGTTCTTGCCCAGTGGGGAGTTCCCGGTTCAAGTTCTATCATATCTCCCTCTTTCAAGACTATCTCCTTACCATTAACACCTATCACCACCTCTCCTTCAATCACCCACCTTACTTCCCTGTCCGGGTGGGTATGGGTATCGTAGTAAGTTCCCGGGGGGTCCTGCCACGTGTAAACAGAGTAGCCACTCCTTTTAAGTAGGTTCTTTATCTTCTCTTCGTCTCTTATCCCTGTAGATTCAAACCTGACGGTCATAGAATAAAATTATATTCCTCCTATGGTACTTGATAAGTGGAGCGAGTTCATAGACAAACTCAGGGAATTTTTCAAGAAGAGAGGATACCTTGAGGTCTTTACACCGGCTTTACTGGATTACCCCAACCTTGATGCCAACGTTGAACCCATACCCGTTAAGGTTAAAAGACAGGGAACGGAGAGAACCATGTGGCTACAGACATCTCCTGAGTATTCCATGAAGAAACTCCTATCAAAATATAGGAGAGACATGTTTCAAATCGCAAAGGTCTTCCGAAACAATGAGCACGGAAGACTCCACAGAGTTGAGTTTCACATGCTTGAATGGTATAAAACAGGAGAAAGTTACGAATACCTGATTGAAGAGATAAAGGAGCTCCTGAACGAACTCTTCGGGTACACAGAGTTTGAAGAGCTGACCTTAGATGAGTCTTTCAAAAGACACTTAGGCTTTAATCTACTTCAAGATAAGGAGAGCCTTCAGGAAGCTTTAAAAGAGAGAGCCATATACTATGAAGAAGATGAAGACTGGGAAACCTTATTCTACAGGGCTTTTGTAGAGGTTGAAAGGAGGCTTGGCAGGGGAAAACCCATTTTCATCAAGGACTTTCCACCACAACTCTCAGCCCTTGCAAAGGTGAGGAACGAGGTTGCGGAGAGGTTTGAGCTCTTCATAGAAGGGGTTGAGCTCGCCAATGGCTGGACTGAGGAGACTAATCCAGAGGAGATAAGAAGAAGGTTGCAAAGGGAAGCTCTAAAAAGGGACCTCCCTGTAGATGAGGAATTTATAGAAGCTCACCGCACCATACCTGACTGCGCAGGATGTTCTATAGGGGTTGACAGGCTGTTTATGCTCTACTTAGGAAAGAGCTCCCTTGACGATATAGAATTATTTAAGCTATGAATCCCTTTGAGGTTTTTCTGGAGATAGTCTTACAGTTTTCAGATTTGAGGTGGTCTGAGTTCAGGGACGATCTTGTAGTTAAGTGCATGAAAGTCCTCCGCAAGTTTAGGGATGGTCAAACCTTAGAGGAGGTCCTATCGGATAAGAAGCTCTCCTCAGAGATAGAAAGTGTGCTGGGTTTCCTTGAGAGCTTTGCAAAAACTAATCCTCCTGAAGTGACAAACAGGCTCATAGATGCCCTGAATATGTTTACAAAGGCTCCCGCCCCCTGTAAGGTAAAGATAATAGCCCTTATGGAAACTATGCTGGGAAGAGAGGTACAGCGTTGAAGATAGGAGATATCCTCAGGAAAGGGGTGTTCAGCGTATCCTTTGAGTTCTTTCCTCCCAAGAACGAAGAGGGTGAGAAACAGCTCTTTGAAACGATAAAGGAACTCAGGGAGTTGAAACCCACCTTTGTTTCCGTTACATACGGAGCCGGAGGCTCCACAAGGGATAGGACGAGGAATGTGGTCAGGAGAATACATGAAGAAATAGGTCTTAACGTTATGGCTCACCTTACCTGTATAGCTCACACAAGGGAAGAGCTCCTTGATATACTCAAAGACTACAAGGATATAGGTATTGATAACATTTTAGCTCTCAGAGGGGACGTGCCCCACGACAGGCCCGACTTCAGACCTCCGGAAGGTGCATGTAGGTATGCGGTTGAACTTGTCAGACTCATAAGGGATAGGTTTAAGGATTACTTCTCCGTAGGAGTTGCAAGCTACCCTGAAGGGCACCCGGAGTCACCTAATATGGAGTGGGAGATAAGGTACTTTAAGGAAAAAGTTGAAGCTGGGGCTGAATTCTCCATAACCCAGATGTTCTTTGAAAATACCTATTATTACGAATTTATAGAGTTGTGCCATAAAGCAGATATAAACATACCTGTGATACCGGGCATAATGCCCATAACCAACTTCAAGCAGATAAGGAAGTTTGCCAGCATGTGTGGGGCTACAATACCTCAGTTCCTAATAGAAAAGATGGAGCCTGTTGAAAATGACCCGGAGGAGGTAGCAAAGATAGGAGTGGAGTTTGCGATAAGACAGTGTGAGGACTTACTCAGAAACGGTGCTCCCGGGCTTCACTTCTACACCCTCAACAGGTCAAAGGCCACCCTCCAGATATACTCTGCCATAAGGGAGTTGATACCTGTCAAGGACCTATATGCCTGACGAAGGAGGGTATCTCCTCACTCCTGAGCCAACCAGCTTCTTCCAGCTTCTCATCTATAAAGCTCTTATCCTTTTTGAGCTTACCAGCGAGGTATTCAAGGAACCCCTTTCTGTCCCCCTTAAACTTCTCTATCTCTTCCCCGCTAACCTCTGGAAACCTTGAGACTATCCTCTTCTTCACCTCTTCCCAGGCAGCCTTATTCTCATAGAGGACGAACTTTTTGTCTCTCACTCCCGTCTTGGTTACCAGCTCTTTCAAACTTTCAACCACCTCAGGGTCATAGGTAAGTATGGCTTCTGCCATGACAGGATCAAGGGTGTAGTAAATACCAAAGAGTTTACCAAGAAGCCTTCTCTTCGTTCTTATGAAGAGGGTGAGTTTTTCTTCAACCTCGTGGAGCCTTTCATAAAGCAATTCCCAGTAGTTAAGCAGTTCAAGCTCAAGTCCGCCTATGTATCTGATATGAGCTGTAAGCTCGCTCATGCTGAAGCTCTTCTTCTCCACAACCGCTGGTCTTTCAGAGTTCTTCCTCGTATCCCCGTAGTCAACATGGACGTCCGTATGTATCGGAGGGATTATGTGGTAAGAGTCCGATTCCCACCCAGCCTTTCTGAGTATCTGTTCAGCCCCGCTTTCATCTATGTTGTACCTCTTCATGAGGAGCTTCTTAAGGCCTTCCCTGTCTCTCTTGTACTTGTCAAGCTCCTCTTCGGGTATGTTAACCTCCACGTATATAAGTTTTTCCTCACCGTCCTCCCCTCGGATTATTATGTTCTTCCTACCGTTAATGTGCCTCCTTATAAACTCCCAGTCTGTCTCTGTCATTATAGGTTCCGGGTGCCAGCGTGAATCCATCTCGCTCTCAAGTTCAAGGTATGGGACGGTCTCATACCAAGTAGCCTTTGTGAGCTTCTCCTCTACAAGCTCCTCGGGTTCTCCGAGCCTTTCCCTAACGTACTCTATAAACTCTTTCCTCTTGAACTTGTACCTGTCTATCTCATCAAAGGTAAGCTCAGGAAAGAATATCTTAAGTTTGTACCTGATGTAATCCCAGTCGCCAAATAGGTTCTGGGGTTCTAATACCTCTTCAAAATAGGGGTGCTTCTTCATGAAGTCAAAGTAATAGGATATGTACTTCCTAACCCTGGGGTCGGTATTTATCAGAGCCTGCATAAACTTCGGGTCAAAGTGCTTAATCATATTGAGAAGCCTTGCTATGTTCACCTTCTTTATATTGTGCAAGTGGCACAACTCTATGGCGTAATCCTTAGGTATCTTATGGTTGATTTTGCAATACTCGTTCAGGACATCCATCTCTCGCTTGAGAAGTTCCCTCAGCAAAACGAGCTTTTCAATTGAAGAAAGGTTCTCCTTCAGTACAAGTGTTTCAAATACTCCCATCTTCCTACCCTCCTTTGTTTAATTTTATTCCCTTATCCATGCGACAACCCTGATTCTGGCTATGTTCAGAAAGAGTTATCACCTTATAAGCATGAGAGCTTCTTTGAAAACGTAGCCCGGTTCTATATCAAGGCACCTGTAATCTCCAAATTTACACTCTCCCCTTCCGTGAAGGTCACAGGGCTGGCATTCAAGGTTTTTAATTATGACTCTGCCCTCCTCCGGGTAAAGGGAGAAACCGAGGGTCGGGTGAGTTCCACCGTATATCTGCAGAGCGGGAGTTCCTACAGCCCTGGCACAGTGTAAAAGACCAGAATCGTTACCTATGAACACACGGGAGAGTTTTATCACACCGAGCACGTCCGGGAGGCTGAGCTTTCCGCACAGGTTGACGCCTTCAACTTCTCCCAGCTCCTTTCTGTCCTTTTCATCGCCGAGCCATACGACCTCAAAATTGTTCTCTTTAAGGAGGAGAGCCAGTTCCTTAAAGTATGGATACCTTTTCTTCTTATATCTTGCACCTGCGCCGAAAGTTATAAACTCCTCAGAAGGCAAAACTTCCTGAAGTCTTTCAAGCCTTTCATCGGACAGGATTATTTTAGGTAGAGGGACAGCCCCCCGCCCAATATCTCCGAGTGCCTCCAGGTAGCTCTCTGTCACAAAGTAAGGTCTGCGAAAACGGGAAAACCTCACGGCGAGCCTTCGTCTCAGGGAATCCTTCTTATAAGAGAGCCACTTGCCTCCGAGCTTTCTCCGTAACCACAGAGTTCTTAAGTTCTTGTGAACGTCTATGAAAAGGTCAAAGTGATGTTGCCTCAGTGTATCTATTAGCTCCTTGCTGAAGATCTCATCTCTGGTTGTAGGTATGGTTGAAACCCTCCAGTCATCTTCAAAGAGCGTATGATAAGGTTTAAATGTCAGGAGGAAAGGCTTGTAACCCCCTCTTATCAAAGGCTCTATAAGAACAGAGCTGAGAACCACATCGCCCAGAGAAGATAGACGTACTATAAGAGCTTTCTTCATTATCCACCGCTGACGGGCGGAATTATAGCGATCCTTTCATCACCTTCTATCCTGTAGTCTTCCGAAACATACTCTTCGTTCACGGCAAACTTGACCCTGTCAATAATCTCTGCCGCTTCCGGATGCCTCTCCTTCAGAACTTCCCTCAACTTTGCCACACTCCCTCTAAAATCCAGCTCCTCCTCGGAAATTCCAAGCTTCTCTTTGAGTACAGAAAAGTAAATAACTCTTGGCATGAGAATTAATATAAACTAAAATCTTTAAAAGGATGGGGGAGACGGGGAAACTTCTTGATTTTCTGAAGAAAAGTATTCTGTTCCAAGGTCTACCTGAAGGTGACCTTAGAAAGATATCGCTGAGCTTTGAGTTTATAGACCTACCTATGGGCGAGGTCCTCTTTTACGAAAAGGAAAATAGCAGCGATATGTATCTTGTCCTTGAAGGAAAAGTCCGCGCTTCTCTCTTTGATGAGCATGGTAACGAATTAGTTCTTGCTGAGCTGGGACCGGGGGAATTTATAGGGGAGATGAGCATGATAGACCAGCTTCCACGCTCTGCCACGGTCATAGCTGAGGAACCAACAAGGTTGGCTTCTTTAAGCAGGGAAACCTTTTTAAAGATTATCAGAGAAAACCCCGACATAGCTATCAACGTTATAAGGGCTCTGGTTACAAGACTAAGAAGGGCGGATGACATGATTGAAGCGCTTGCTTTCAGAAACGTAGAGAGCAGAATTGTAAAGTTTTTAGTTGAAACCGGAAGGGAGAAGGGTTTAACGGAAAACGGAAAGTACAGGCTAAGGAAGATGACCCATAGGGACCTTGCAGCAAGGGTTGGCGCATCAAGAGAAGCTGTCACAAAAGCCCTCAAGGCGTTAGTTTTTAAAGGGATTATAGAGGATAGGGGGAACTTCTGGCTGATATCCCCCGATGCGGAGGAGAAGATAGACCCTTAGGAGACCTTTTCAAGAACCTTCTGAATCCTGAGGGTTATCCTCTCCTTGGGCAGGGTTGAAAGAAGAATGTCTATTCCCACCCCTTCAAGCTGACCAGTCAAAGCTATCCTCAGGGAGTGCCATATCTCCTTAGGTTTAACACCGAGCTCTTTTTGAAGTTCCTTAGCAAGGGACCTAACATCCTCAGGGTTCTCCAGGTCTCTCTCCTTTAACTTTTCAACAAAAAGGCTCAAAACCTCAAAACTTCTAAGCTCCTCAAGCTTACTCCACATCTCAGGGCTTATATCAATCTCATCTACGAAGAAAGGTTTTAACTTGTCCACCATCTCTACAAGAGTATCGTATGCATCCCTTGTCCTGTCCAGAACCTTTTTCACGTATTCTTCATCCTCAAGACTGTATCCAGCCTCCTGCAGAAAGGGAAGGGCTAACTCATAGAGCCTCTCTAAACTCACAACCTCCCTTATGTACATACCGTTCATCCAGGTCAGCTTTTCCCTATTAAAGACCGCCGGTGCAGAGTTAACATCCCTGAGATCAAAGAGCTCTATTAGCTCTATCTTTGAGAAAATTTCTCTTTCTGTGTTGGGAGGTGACCAGCCAAGGAGGCATAAATAATTGAAGAGTGCTTCCGGCAGGTATCCCTCTTCCCTGTAATTCTTCACCGATACAGCCCCGTGCCTCTTGGAGAGCTTGCTTCTATCCTCCCCCAGTATAACGGGAAGGTGAGCAAACTTTGGAACTTCAAAACCCAGAGCTTTGTATATGAGTATCTGCTTTGGCGTGTTCGGAATGTGATCTTCCCCCCTCACCACGTGGGTTATGCCCATGAGAGCATCGTCAACCACAACCACAAAGTTGTAAGTCGGGCTTCCATCGCTCCTGACTATGACGAAATCCCCAAAATCATCTGCGTTTATAACTATAGGACCTTTTACCAGGTCTTCAAAGAAGATATTTTCCCCTTCTGGCACCCTGAAACGTATCGTAAAGGGCTTTGCTTCCTCTTTAAACCTCTCAACTTCTTCAGGGGAGAGCCTTTTGCATTTACCTGAGTATCTGTAGGCTACACCCTTCCTTTGGGCTTCCTCTCTCTCCCTATCCAGTTCCTCCGGGCTGCAGAAACAGGGGTAAGCATGCCCGCTCTGAAGAAGCTTATCAACATACTCCCTGTATATGTCAAACCTATCCGATTGTCTGTAGAATTCATCCCATTCTATCCCGAGCCATTCAAGGTCCTTCAGGAGCATCTCCTCATACTCTTTCCTGGAACGCTCTCTATCCGTATCCTCAATTCTCAGAATAAATTCCCCACCGCTGTGCCTGGCAAACAGATAGCTGAATATAGCCGTTCTGGCATTACCTAAGTGGAGATAACCAGTGGGGCTTGGGGCAAAACGAGTTCTTACCATAGCTATTTAATTATATGTGAAGGATGGGATATAATAAACTCGGGAATTCCGGGAGTAAAGAAAAGGAGGTACGATATGAAGCTCACTTTCAGCGTAATTAAGGCTGACATAGGTGGTTACGTTGGACATTCGGACACCCACCCAGAGGTGGTTGAAACCGTCAAGAAGGTGATTGAGGAAGAAAAGGAGAAAGGGAATCTTATAGACTGCAATATACTTACCTGTGGTGACGATATCGCTATAGTTATGACCCATACGCACGGAGTGGACAACGAGGTGGTTCACAGGATAGCCTGGAACGCCTTTGAAAAAGGTACAGAGGTTGCCAAAAAGTTAAAGCTCTACGGTGCGGGACAGGACCTCCTTACGGATGCCTTCAGTGGAAATATAAAGGGTCTCGGTCCGGGTGTTGCAGAGATGGAATTTGAAGAGAGACCTTCAGAACCGCTCATAGTCTTCTTTGCTGACAAAACTTCTCCAAGCGCATGGAACCTCCCTCTCTACGAGATGTTCGCCGACCCCATGAACACAGCCGGTCTCGTCATAGACCCTAAGATGCACGACGGATATACCTTTGAAGTGCTGGACGTTTACTCCGGGAAAGCGGTTAAGCTTAGTACTCCTGCAGAACTTTACGACCTGCTCGCTTTGATAGGTTCGGTTGGCAAGTATGTGGTTAAGAATGTTTACAGAAACTACGATGGCGAAATAGCAGCCACAGCTTCAACCCAGAAGCTATCCCTAATGGCAGGTCAGTACGTGGGTAAGGATGACCCTGTTATGGTAGTCAGAGCTCAGAGCGGTTTCCCGGCGGTGGGAGAGATCCTTGAACCCTTTGCAAGACCTTGGATAGTTGAAGGGTGGATGAGAGGTTCTCACAACGGACCTCTTATGCCGGTCTCCTTTGAGGACGCAAGACCTTCTCGTTTTGACGGACCGCCAAGGGTGATAGCAGCCGGTTTCCAGCTTGCTCAAGGGAAACTGGTTGGACCAACGGATATGTTCAGAGACCCAGCCTTTGATAAGGCGAGGGTAAGGGCTCAGGATATGGCTGATATCCTGAGGAGACAAGGTATATTTGAGCCTCACCGCCTTCCCGCTGAGGAGATGGAATACACAACCCTACCGAAGATTCTTAAAAAGCTTGAGGGGAGGTTCTATGACATTGAAGAGCAGAGGCTTGAAAAAGGTCAGGTGATGGAAAAGGAGGACATGGATTAAAGCCTTTCACCTATATGCTTTTCCAGGAAGCTTATTATGTAGTTAAGCTTCCTGTCCTTCCTTCTCTCTTCCTCTATCTTCTTTATTCCGTATATCACCGTGGAGTGGTCGCTCCTGTTGAAAGCTCTCGCTATTTCTATAAGGGAGGCATCGGTAAGCTTTCTACAGAGATAAAAGGCGATGTGCCTCGCCCTGTTAACCTTCCTGGAACGGCTGCTGCCTACGAGTTCCTCAGGTTTTATACCGAAATGAACAGCTGTGTAGAGTTTTATCTTTTCAAGGCTGCTAGAGCTGACAGCGTTTTTCTTCAGGTGCTCAACACCCTTAAGTTTTATACCTCTCAAGGTTCCTTCTATATCCCTGACGTTGTCAGAGGTGTGTTTCATTAAACTCTCAACTATCCTATCCTGCACTTCTATCTTGAGCTCACACAGCTTTCGCTTTATTATTTCCAGCTTTGTAAGCTCGTCCATGCAGACCTCAACCACAACACCTCCCTCAAATCTGCTTATGAGCCTGTCAGAGATATCTTTTAACTCTTTCGGGTGTCTGTCGGAAGCCAGCACGATCTGCTTCTCATTTAAAAACATATGGTTGAATATGTTAAAAAATTCAATCTGAGTCCTGTTCTTTCCAGAGAGAAACTGCACATCATCAAGAAGCAGCAGGTCTATATTTCTGTAAGTGTTTCTGAACTCCTTAACCTTACCAACCTTTATAGCCTCAACCATATCCTCGGAAAAATCGTTCGCAGACTTGTAGACCACCCTGTATCCCCTTTCGGCACATGCATTCCCTATAGCCTGAAGGAGATGGGTCTTACCAAGACCAACTCCTCCATATATGAACAGCGGGTTATAAATCTTACCGGGATTTTGAGCAACTTCGTAGGCAACCTCATAGGCAAGCCGGTTTCCCTCACCAACTATGAAGTTACTGAAAGAGTATCTTTTATTCAAACCTTCAGACTCTGTCTCTCTCTTTTCCTGGGTTTTCTCTGCTTCCAGACCTTCAAGGCGGACCAACACCCTGTCCTTAAAACCGTCTCCGAATCTCTCTTTAAGGAAGCGCTCCACTGTTTCCTTTAAGGTTTTATCCTCTGTATACAGAAAAATTCTCCCCTCCCTCTCTTCCATACGGAATTTACTCATCAAAGCCAGGAGAGACCTGTCTATCCTTTCCAGATGGGCTAAAAACGTCTTTATATTAACTCCCTCCATAGCTTCTACTATTGTTTCAGCTAACTGGCATCCCTGGAGCGGCTAAAGTGGAATATCTATCATACACTTATTAGCCAAAGTAAAAGTCATTTGAAGAGCGAGGAAAATTCTTCTTCACTCAGAGGTGGTTTTGTCTCTATATCCAGGTTCTCTATAAGGTGCTCTGGCTTGCTCATACCAACAAGTGCAGTTCCAACGCCAGGTGTACTCCTCACAAACTGAAGGGCAACATGAACGTCCTTTTCAACCCCAAACCTCTCCTTAAGTTTCTCAGGAACCCTCCCTATAACATTCCCCTGGTAAAGGGAAGCGCTCGTATAAACATAGATACCTAACCTGTGGCAAGCCTCAAGGACAGACACTTCCACTCCATCAAGGGTTTGGTTTTTCAAAGAGTAAGCTTCATGCATACCCAGGTTATAGGGTAATTGAATGAATTTGAAATGGTGCTCCTTGCCCCCAGCTTCCTCTGCAAGTTCTAAAATTTCTGCAAGTTCAAGGTGCTGGCGTGCCCCCTTTGGTATACGAAAACCTTGCCAAGTTGCAAGTCCGTAAAATTTGAGCTTTCCTTCCTTAACCTTGTTCTCCAGCAGGTAAAAGCACTCTTTAAGTTTTTCATAAAACCTTTCTTTTTCCGTAAATAGGAGATGCTCTTCGGGATTATGGATAAAGTATACATCCACATAGCTCGTATTCATGTTTTCTAAGCTTTTTTCAAAACACCAGTTAATGAACTCCTTCCCCAGGTAATGCCCCTGTGGAGTCATCTCGTTCAAGTCTATAAGACCTCCCCTCAGGAAGGTTTCTTCAAAGAAAACCTTTGGATCCTCTTTAGCGTCAGCATCAAAGGGAACGTATCCCCCCTTGGTAGAAAGAAATAGCCTCTCCCTACCAACTTCATTTATAACCCGTCCTATAGCTCTCTCGCTCTTCATATAGCGGTAGTTTATCGCTGTATCTACCACATTTATACCCTTCTCAACACCAAGCTTTATGGTTTCCTCGTATCCCTTGTCTGTAGCTTCATCAAGTTCTCCCAGATAGGTACCTATCCCTAACTCTGAAAGCTTTTCCCCTTGAAAATCCTTGTATATCATTACTCCTCCTCAACCTTGGCAATAGATTTCTCTTCAGAACTCCTTCTTCTTACGGTTTTACCAAGTAGTATGGATACTTCATAAAGGACTAAAAGGGGTATAGCCATGAGTACCTGAGTCGCCACATCGGGTGCGATAAGAGCACCTATAAGGAAAGCGACAACTATAAAGTACCTTCTAAACTTTTTGAGTTGTTGCTCGCTTATTATCCCAGCCCTTTGGAGCATGTAGAGAAATATAGGCATCTCAAAGGCTATACCGAAAGCTATCAACATCTTGAGCACAAAGCTAACGTACAGGTTAACTGAGAGATAAGGTGTCGCTGCAAGTTGAGAAAATCCTAATCCAAGGAGGAACTTTAAAGCCATTGGGAGGACGAAGAAGTAAGCGAACATACCACCCATTAAGAAAAGAAGTATTGAAGATAAAAGAAGAGGGATGAAAAGTTTCTTCTCTTTAGGGTAAAGTGCTGGTTCAACAAATCTCCATATCTCAAAGAGTATCACCGGAGAGGCAAGTATCAGTCCAGCGGTAAGTGAGATTTTTATAAGTATGAAGAGGGGTTCCGTGGGAGACAGGGTAATAAGCTCCACATCCGGATAGGAAACCACCACAGGGTTCTTGAGAAACTCAAAGACATGTCTTGCAAAGTAGAAGGAGAACCCAGAAGCTATCAGAAAAGCTATTATTGACCTAATTAGTCTTGTTCTCAGTTCCCTCAGATGCTCTGTCAGGGGCATCGTCGGGAGCTGGTTGTTCTCCACGCTCATTCTCCTTCAATTCCTCCTCGGCTTTTTCGGATACGGCTCTTTCATTATAATCTTGTACTTCTATATCAGGTAACGGTTCATCAAGCTCTCCATAATCATCAAGGGTTTCATCCTCCGTTCTCTCGTCAAGTTGACCCGACTTCTCTTCCTCAAGAACCTTTCTGTTTATCTCTTCCATGTAAGCTTGCATCCTAACCTCATCCCACATATCCCTAACTTTCCTCATAGCCTCCCCCAGTTTCACAGCCAGGTCCATCATCCTCTCAGGACCCAGAACTATAAAAGCTATCATGAGAACTATGATTAATTGAATCTCCATAACTTAATCTATTATAGAGTTTGTAAGCTTCCGAGAAAGCTCCTTATATTTATGATATAAATCATTATCTCCCAGATGAGAAGAGTTATCATTTTCCAAAACGGTGTTTTATTTTTATAAACGAAGCGGGAGGGGAGCTTCGGCAGTACGGGGGTCGGTGGAATACCACCCCCTCTTTTTTAAATCTGACTGAAATAAAATTATTTCCATGCTGTTTTCACATGTACCTGAAAATCTCTGGAGAGATTACAACTGGCAGATAAAGAATAGGATTAAGACCTTAGATGAGCTACAGAGGTATCTGAAGCTTATTCCGGAAGAAGTAGAGGGTATTAAAAAAACAGAGGGTGTTTACCCAATGGCAATAACCCCTTACTACCTCTCTTTGATTGACCCTGAAGATATAAACGACCCAATAAGATTACAGGCTATACCAAGGATTTCTGAAGTTGATGAGGAAATCCAGTCCAGAGGAGAACCAGACCCCTTAAAAGAGGATGGGAGCATACCTGGACTTACCCACCGTTATCCTGACAGGGTTCTGGTCTCGGTGACTTCCTTCTGCGCTGTTTACTGCAGACATTGCATGAGAAAAAGGATATTTGCTCAGGGAGAGAGGGCAAGAACAAAGGACGAAATAGACAGAATGCTCAGTTACATAAGGGAACATGAAGAGATAAGAGATGTTCTCATATCTGGAGGGGAACCGCTCAGTCTCAGTAATGAAAAGATAGAGTATATACTCCGGGGACTAAGAAGTATAGACCACATAGAGATAATAAGATTTGGAACCCGGCTTCCCGTGCTGGCACCCCAGAGATTCTTTGACGAAGAGCTGCTTGATATACTGGATAGGTATTCCCCTATATGGGTAAACACCCATTTCAACCACCCAAGAGAAGTTACAGAACTATCAGAAGAGGCTGTAGACAAACTTCTCAGAAGAGGTATACCTGTAAACAATCAAACCGTTCTCCTTAAAGGAGTAAACGATGATCCTGAAACCATGCTTGAGCTTTTCCGAAAACTCCTCAAAATTAAGGTAAAACCCCAGTACCTATTCCATTGTGATCCCATAAAAGGTGCGGTTCACTTCAGGACGACCCTTGATAAGGGTATTGAGATAATGAGATATTTAAGGGGGAGGATTTCGGGAATGGGTATCCCAACCTACGCCTTAGACTTGCCAGGTGGAAAGGGGAAAGTGCCTATCCTTCCAAATTACATAATTGACAGAAAGGGAGATAAGTTCTTGTTTGAGAGTTTTACAGGAGAGAGTGTGGAGTACACAATAGATGAGCCCATATAGGAGATTCTCCAAGGCCGCTTTGTTAAGCTTGATAGATGTTTTTAAGGAAAGTTATACTTACCACTCGGGTGCGCTCACCTATCACTTTCTCCTATCTATGGCACCGTTAACGGTCATTCTCATAAACTTGCTGGGCTTCTTACCCCTGATTGAGCTGAGCAGAATTGAAGAAACCATAGACCAAATATTTCCCCAGTACACAAACAAGGTAATCCACGAGATACTTGAGGTTCAAAAGCGGAGTAAAGAAACCTCAGCAATAGCCCTGGGACTCTCTTACTTTTTTTCGGTTGGATTTATAAGGTATCTTGGGAAGGCTTTCTCCTTCGTGTCTGAAGGGGAACTTACTGAAAGAAGGGAGTTATTCTACTGGGTATTCATGCCCGCATTCCTTCTGGGCCTGGTTCTAATAATATCTTCCTCCTTCTTCCTTAGCATATACCTAAAACTGGTAGTTCCTAAGAATTACTCAGTTATTATTGACCTTTCCTATGTTCTTCCCGGAACGTTAACCCTATTCGCTCTGTACCGGAGCTTTATCAGGGGCTCTTTTAGTATCCTCAAACTTTTAGCGATATCTGCTTACGTTTCCTTCCTGATGTTTGCCAGTCAGTTAGGCTTTACCTGGTATATAGCCAATGTGTTTAAAGGTAGCTTACTCTACGGTTCCCTTACCACGATAATAATATCCCTTCTGTGGATAAACCTCATATTTTTGACCCTACTTTACGGAGCTCGTCTTATCTATAGGCTGAGGAGAGAGCCCTGAACCTGGAAAGGATAAAACAGGTTTCTCATCTGGTAAAATATTGTTTTAACTTTCAGGAGGAAAGGAATGGAGAGGAATTGGAGTGTTGGTACTAAGTATCTTAACGACAGAACAAGGGTAATAGTCATAGGTATAACGGGAAGGGAAGCTTCACAGGTAGTTTCTGAAACAGAAGCCCTTTACCCTGGAACTATCAAGGTTGGTGTTACACCCGGAAAAGGTGGTCAGGAAGTAGCTGGCGTGCCGGTTTTCAACACGGTAAAGGAAGCTCTTAACTCACCGGAAGGAAGAGATGTGAACACGGGACTGATATATGTACCTCCAGCCTCTGTAAAGGACGCTGTTATTGAGCTCGTTGATGCAGGTATAAGCGTTATATACATAATCACGGAACATGTCCCCATAAGGGATACAGTCTACTTTTACCATTACGCTAAGGAAAGAGGTGTGACTATAGTCGGTCCTACGTCTCTAGGCTGCATAGTACCAAGGATACCTGCCAGGATAGGTGCCATAGGGGGGAAAAATCCATCAATAGCTTACAGGGATGGGGGTCTAGTAATTTTATCCAAATCTGGTGGTTTAACCACAACCACGGCAGAGATGTTTATGAGAAGGGGTTGGGGCGTTTATATGGCTCTCGCCCTTGGAGGGGACATAATATCCTGTACGACCTTCGCAGATGTTCTTGAAGAGATAAAGGACGATCCAAACGTTAAGGGCGTGATAATACAGGGTGAGGTCGGAGGCACCTACGAAGAACAAGCTGCCGAAACAATACTTAAACTCTATAAGGAAGGTAAATGGAATATACCCGTGGCAGCCTTTGTTGCAGGAAGGTTCCAGGAAAGCCTTGAGGGTGTTTCCTTTGGTCACGCAGGAGCCATAGTTGAAAGGGGTAAGGGTAAGGCTACCGATAAGATAAAGCTCTTTAACGAGGTCGGTAAAGAAACAGGGCTTGTGAAGGTAGCTGAGTTCTACCATGACCTTGTTAACTGTATAGAAGAGCTTGGAGTCAGCAGAGACTTTGAAGACTCCACACCTGAAGGCAGAGTAAAGCCTCTTTACTCAACCATAGACAGGGAAACTTGTGAATTTAAAGGTGATTGAGGACAGGATAAAGTGGAATAAGAGGTATCTAGAGGGTAGGGAATCCGCCCTCCATGTCACACTCACGCGTTTTTATAATCTTGCTTCGCCAGGTAAAGCCCTTGATATAGCTTGCGGAACAGGAGAGACTTCCATATTTCTGGCGAAAAAGGGGTTTAAGGTGGATGCCTTTGATATATCAGACATTGCGATAAGGAAAGCCCGTCAAAGGGCAAGGAGGGAAGGGGTTAAGGTTAATTTCAAAAGTGTTGATGCAGAGAAATTTTCCTACGGCGTATCAAAGTATGACCTGATAATAAATTTCTATTTCTTAAACAGGAACATTTTTTCAAAGATAAAGAGGTCTCTTAAACAGAACGGCCTGTTAATTTTTGAAACCTACAATGAGGAGCATACATCGGTGAGACCTGATTTCAATCCCCGGTACCTTCTAAAAAAAGGTGAACTGGAAAGAGTCTTTAGGGATTTTCTGCTGGTTTACTACTGCGAAGTTTCAAATATAACTACCCTTGTAGCAAAGAAACCATAAACCTCTTCTAAGGAAAGAGATTCCGGCAGGGAAGTTCATCCCATCTGGAAAATCCGTAAAATGTAGAAGGGTAAGCTCTGAAACTGACGAAAGTAACTTAAAGGGTAAATTTAGTTAAAAGAACCATCTCCTTTTTTTATCCCTTTTAAGAAGTTCATTTTCTTTAGACAACTCCGCTATCCGGGCTTCAAGCTCACTCACCCTTCTCAGGGTTTCCTTTAACTCTTCGTTTACTTTCCTGTACTCTAAAAAGGGAACAAAACCTTCCGAATTATTCTTACGATGAATGTGTTGGAGATAGTATCGTATAGCCTCCTTTATTATTCCTGTTCTGGTCTTTCCCTCCTCCTTAGACACCCTGTCCAACTCCTCAAGAAGAGAAGGTTCCAACCTAAAGGATATAACTCCCTTCATACCAATTAATTTTACCACATTATTGTATTACTTACCCTTTAAAATCACTTAAGGGCAACAATTTAAAGACAAACTTTTGTAATTTAATTGTATTACATTGTATATTGATAACATAATTGTGATTATGCTAACAAAATACTTCTGATTTGGAGGTATCAGGAGGGTATATTAGTTATAGGTATGGATAAGTTGAGGGTAGGGGTATTCAAGTTCTCATCCTGTGATGGGTGCCAGGCTGTATTTCTGGACCTGCCCCAGCTGTGGGACTACCTTGATTTCAGATACTGGCTTCTGGGTCGCAGTAAGAGGGTTTTAGAACCTCTGGATATCGCCTTTGTTGAAGGCTCTGTCTCCACTCAGGAAGAAGCGGAGTTTATACGAGAGATTAGGGAAAAAACTAGAGTGTTAGTTACCATAGGAGCCTGTGCCACATCGGGCGGTATACAAGCACTCAGGAACTTCAAGAACATGAGAGAGTTCACATCCCTTCACCCTGAAGGTATGTTTATAAGAGTCCTTGACAAGTCAACCCCAGTCAAGGAGCATGTCAAGGTGGATTATGAAATATACGGGTGTCCTATAAACCCGCAAATACTTGAGGGTTTTATAAAAGCCATTCTATACAACAAAAAACCCGTAATCCCGGATTACCCTCTCTGTATGGAGTACAAGCTACGGGGAAACGTGTGCGTTATGGACGCTTACAGCATACCCTGCCTTGGTCCCATAGTGAAAGCTGGGTGTGGTGCGCTATGCCCCTCGGTTAAGAGGGGTTGTTACGGATGCTTTGGACCCTGTAAGGAACCCAACGTTGAGTCCCTTATAAACTGGTTTAAAGGTATAGGTTTGAAAGAGGGAGACATAATTTCTCTGTTTGAAAACGAAAACGCATACGCTGATGAGTTTAGAAAAGTCCTGGAGGGTAAGGTTGAAGGAAGTCAGGATTGACCCCCTTACGAGGGTTGAAGGGCTTGGAAGGGTGATTCTTTACACGGAAGGAAGAACACTAAAGGATGTCCGACTGGAGATATTTGAACCTCCAAGGTTCTTTGAGAAGCTGCTCGTGGGAAAAAAGCCCGACCAGGTTATAGATACTGTCGCCAGAATATGTGGGTTGTGTCCCGTAGCCTATCAGCTTACTGCAGTGGAAGCCTTTGAAGGGGTATTTAACGTTAAAGTCCCCTCACACATAAAAAGGTTAAGGAGAGCTCTTTACTGCGGTGAGTGGATATCAAGCCATTCAGCCCATATATTTTTTCTCCATCTTCCTGATTTTTTCGGTAAAGAGAGCTTCCTTGAACTTGCAAAGGAAAAGAAAGAAGTCCTTGATGCGGGAATTACACTGAGGAAAGCCGGCAATTCAATCCTTGAGCTTCTTGGCGGTAGGCACATACACCCGGTCAACCTAAGGGTCGGAGGGTTTTACAGGCTTCCTTCAGAAGCTAAGATACACCAGACCTTATCTATTTTGGAGAATGCACTACCCGTTGCGGAAAGCCTGCTGGATGAGTTTAAAAAACTTGAGTTCCCCAACTTTGAGAGAGAAAGGGTTTCGGTGTCCTTAGGTGAGGCGGATAACTACCCTATAACGGAAGGGAGTATTGTATCCTCAGAGGGTCTGAGGTTAAACAAGTCGGAGTACGAAGAATACTTTGAAGAATACCAGTTACCCCATTCAACGGCTCTTTATTCAAGGTTCAAAAACGGAGAAACCTATGAAGTAGGAGCTCTGGCAAGGGTAAAGAACAACTTCCATAAACTGCCTCCGGACCTGAGAGATAAGGTCAAAGGACACCTGCCAACAAATAACCCATACAAAAGCTTGCTTGCGAGGATGGTTGAGGTAATTTACGCCCTCCGGGAATCAAAGAACATACTGGAGAGGCTTGAAGAGGATGAGCCTTTTGTGGAATACGACGTAAAAGAGGGCGAGGGTATAGGTATAACGGAAGCCCCCAGGGGACTACTCTTTCACAGGTATGTGATAAACAAGAGAGGAGAGGTAGAGGTTGCAAAGATAGTTCCGCCAACTTCTCAAAATCAAAAAGCTATGGAGGGGGACGTATTCCTTGGTATAAAAACTCTTAACGGAGACCACCAGGTAACCGCAGAGAGACTAATACGGAACTTTGACCCATGTATATCCTGCGCTTCCCATTTTATAGAGGTTTTTGTGGAGTAAAACCGCAGAATTGGAAAAGCTTACGAGCGTTACGTAGTTAGTGAGGCTTCCCACAGCCTCAAGAGACAGCTCTTTATCTCCCGTGAGTTTTCTGAGAACATAATGTTAACGTCAAGGAAAACCCGCTAAGGTTTTCCCAAGTTCATCTCCTCTTTAGCTATCCGCACGGTAAAGTCGTCCGGAATGTATATTTTCCTCGCTTTTTCCTTCAACTCCCTGAAAGCCCTTAGCTTCTTTCTTCTCTTAATCTCCTTTGCCCTTTCCATTTTCAGTTCTTCAATGATTTAACTCTGAGCTTTTTTCTCCTCACCGGCTATCTCTTTCTCTTTTAAAGTCCTGTCGGCTTCCCAAGAAAGGGTTAAGCTTTTCCTAACCTTCATAAACATTAACTTTATATGTAAAAAGATATGCGTCAATCATGCTCTGTAAATCAGGTAGTAAAGAGATAGAGTGTAGGGAATTGTAAGCGAATATTAAGGGGAGCGTGGTATTTGGCTCTGTCTTACATAACCTTACCTTCTTTGGGATTTCCTCAGTAAGGTTTTTGTGCTTCCTTATCAAGAGTCACAAAACTTCACTCTTCCACCTCTCTATTTCCTTTACACCTTCAAGCTCTGTATTATTTTAATAATCAGATGAATTTAAAGCTCGAGCTTGAGACCCTGTACGAGGTAAGCAAGCTCCTCTCAGGCTCCCTGAACCTTGAAACCACCGTTCCTTACATATTCAGACTCCTTCGGAAGCTTATGGGCTTCGAGAGGGTCACCCTGACCATATACGACCCATCTACGGACCAGATAGTGGTGAAAGCCACATCCTCGGGTAGGTTTCCCAAAGAGGGTTTCAAAAGGGGTGAGGGTATAACGGGAAAGGTATGGAAGCACGGGGTTCCTATAGTAATCCCCGACATATCTCAGGAGCCCGAGTTTCTGAACAAGCTCTGGAAGAGAGAGAATATAAAGAAGAGGAAGATAGCCTTCATAGCCGTTCCCATAAAGAGCGGAGGGAAGGTGATAGGTGTCCTCAGCGCGGACAGGGAACTATCCAAGAGAGACTCTTTAGACGACTACACGAGGTTTCTCAATATGGTCGCAACGTTGATTGCCAACAGCTTCTCCCTGGAAAGGAAGGTAGAGAAGGAAAAGGAAAACCTTGAGGAAGAGAAGAGAGCTTTAGAGGCGGAGCTAAGGAGGGTTTACGAAAAGCTCCACGTTGAGGGTATAGTGGGAAGGAGCAGGGAGATAATGAACGTCCTTGAGCTCATTCACAGGGTAGCGCCCACCAACGCAACTGTTTTCATGAGAGGGGAGAGCGGTGTGGGAAAGGAAGTCTTTGCAAGGGCGATACACTTTCTCAGTCCAAGGGCGGACAAACCCTTCATAGCCATAAACTGCGGAGCTATACCTGAAAACCTACTTGAAGCCGAGCTCTTTGGATACGAGAAGGGAGCCTTTACAGGAGCTTACTCTTCAAAGAAGGGAAAGTTTGAACTTGCCAACGGGGGGACACTCTTTCTGGACGAGATAGGAGAACTTCCGTTGCAGCTTCAGGTAAAGCTCCTCAGGGCAATTCAGGAGAAGGAGATAGAGAGGCTCGGAGGTTCAAAACCGATAAAGGTAGACGTTCGCATAATAGCGGCGACCAACAGGGATTTAGAGAGCATGGTGAAGGAAGGAAAGTTCAGAGAAGACCTCTACTACCGCCTGAACGTAGTTCCCATATTCATACCGCCCCTAAGGGAGAGAAAGGAGGACATACCCGTTCTCGTCCAGCACTTCTTAGAGAAGTTCAAAAGGGAATACAACAAGGAGGTCTCCATCTCACCTGAGGTGATGGACGCCTTCATGGGATACGAGTGGAAGGGGAACGTGAGAGAGCTACAGAACGTGGTGGAGAGGATGGTCATATTAGACGCCGACGGCGTTTTAACAGAAGAGGACCTCCCTCCTGAAATAAGGAACACAGGCAGGAGGGATATAAAAAGCTTTGCACCACCCCTCAACGGAGAGTCCATCTGGGACGTGGAGAAGAAGCTCATAGAGAAGGCGCTTGAGGAGAGCGGTTTCGTGATAAAGGAAGCGGCTAAGAGGCTCGGGATGACACCGAGGCAGGTGAGCTACCGAATACAGAAGTACGGGATAAAATTACCGAAATGAAGAGCAGTCCCTTTCTCGCAAGGATACGGATATTCCCCATCAAAGGGTTAGACCCCGTGGAGGTTCAATCGGCAAGGATAGTACCCTCAGGTTCGCTTGAGCACGACAGGGAGTTCGCCCTGCACGATGAAGAAGGGAACGTAATAAGCGGAAAGAGGGAGAAGAGGGTTCACAGGATAAGGAGCGAGGTGGACTTTGAAACACAGGTCTTCAGGTTCAAATACGAGGGGAAGGTTTACGAGTTTACCTTTGAGGAAACCAAAGCAATTGAAGACTTCTTCTCTGAGGTCTTCGGATATAGGGTGTTTCTGAAGAGGTCTGAAGAGGGCTTTCCCGATGACAGGAAGGCTCACGGACCCACACTCGTTAGCACGGCAACCCTCAGGGAAATAGCCAATTGGTTCGGACTGGAGGAAGAGAACGTCAGGAGACGTTTTAGAGCTAACCTGGAGATAAACGGTGTGCCGGCATTCTGGGAAGATTTTCTCGTAGGGGAGGATTTTCCGAAAAAGTTCTACGTGGGGGAGGTTCTGCTTAGCGGTGAGGGAATATCCAAGAGGTGTCCCGTCCCGACGAGAGACCCCTTTACGGGAGAGGAGCTCAAGGGCTTTGTAAAGACCTTCGTAGAGAAGAGAAAGGAGACCCTCCCTGATTGGTCTCCTAAGAGCAGGTTTGAGGACACCTTCTACCGGCTCTGTGTAAACACCAACGTCCTTGAGGGAGGAATTTTGAGGGTGGGAGATGAACTGAGGGTGCTTTAGAGTTTATAAGCTTCGCCTTTCGGAGCCATATTTACCACGGCGATTATCCTCTCCTCTGGTATGAGGGTGAATATCACTCTGAAGTCTCCTACCCTTAACCAATAAAATCCTTTGAGCTTTCCCACAAGTGGTTTGACGTGTCTGTGAACCGATAGGTCATCGCTCTCACCCAGTTCTTCAAGGGAGTTCTTTATCCTCTTTTTTGTGTTTCTGTCCAGCTTCCTGTATTTTTTCTCGGTGGTGGAGGAGAACTTAATCGTCCAGCTCATTCAGTGTCTTACCTCCTCCCCTTTTTATCTCCTCAAGTCCTTCCCTACACTCTTCCAGAAAACCTGGTATAGAAAGGAGTTCAAGGGTCTCTTTATGTCTGTTTATATACTCATCTACCAGTTCGTTCAGTATATCGTTTATCCTCCTACCCTCGTAACCAGCTAATGCCCTAAGAAGCCTTGCCTTCTCCTCATCAAGTCTGAGGGTGGTAGCTACCTTCTTCATAGGTTTAAAGATAGAGTTTGACGTCTTGACGTCAAGACGTCATTAGCTTTGCCACTCTCACCCTCACCCCCGCATACTTCAGGTCGGGCTCCTTTGATAGGGGGTCAGTTTTGTCTGAAACTAGAAAATTCGTGGGCTCTCCGAACTCTCTCGGATAACCGAAGGGAGCGAAGATGTGACCCCTCTTCACGTTCCCAAGCCTAACTATCCTAGTTATCTCCTTCCCCTTGGCGCTCAGAACTATCTCCTCCCCCTCCTCTACCCCTAACTCCTCGGCGTCCTTGGGGTTCATTAGGACGAAGGGCGGAACCTCTCCCTTAAGAAGTTCGGGGCTCTTCCCGGTCTTGGTCATCGTGTGCCAGTTGTTCTTGAGCCTTCCGGTAAGGAGTATAAACTCACCCTCCTCTGTAGCTATATCAAACTTGGCAGGGTGGAACCTCGCCCTTCCGCTCTCGGTGGGGAACCTCAGGTCCTCGTAAAGCCACCTCCTGCCCCACCTTGCGGGGAGCTTTTCGTAAGAAAGGTCGCTTACGTCGCAGAGCCTTCCCTTAGTTGATTCTTTGAACTCCTCAAATATCTCCTTCGGAGATGAGTAGGGGAATAACTCTGAAGCTTCCATTGCCTTGGCGAGCTCGGTGAATATGAGCCAGTCGGGTTTGGACTCCCCGTAAGGCTCGGAGAACTTCTCACAGAAGGTTATCGTCCTGTCCGAATCCGTCATTACACCCTCCTTCTCTCCTACCTGCGAAGCGGGTAGTATGAGGTTCGCGAACTCACAGGTGTCGTTCCAGTAGGCATCCTGAACGACCAAGAAGACCCTGCTGAGAGCCTCTTCAACCTTCCTAAGCTCAGGCAAAGATACGGCAGGATTGGTGCACACGACCCAGAGGAGCTTTATCCTCTCCTCCAGTATCAGGTCTATCGCCTCGGTAATCGTGGGTCCCGGCGTCTCCTTTATCCCCTTAACCCCCCAGAAGTCTTCCATAAACTCCCTGTCCTCTTTATTCCTTACGTCCCTATATCCGAGAAGTCCGTTTGTCAGATACCCCACCTCCCTGCCGCCCATGGCGTTGGGCTGTCCCGTCAGTGAGAAAGGGCACCCCTTTTCGTTCAGTCTTCCCTTAGCGAGGTGAAGGTTTATCAGGGCTAAGTTCTTCATTGTCCCGTTCACGGACTGATTCAATCCCTGACACCAGAAGGATATGAGCTTTTCGCTTTTTGCAAAGACCTCCGCAACTAAGTGTATGTCCTCCGGCTTCACGTCACATACGCTTGCGGCGAGTTCGGGCGGAAACTTCCTCGCCGTCTCAAGGGCTTCCTCAAACCCTTCTGTATAGTTCTCAACAAAGCGGTAATCTATCCAGCCTTCCCTGTGGAGAACATAGAAGACGGAGTTCAGAAAGACCGTGTCCGTCCCCGCTCTTATCTGGATAAAGAAGTCGCTCTTCTTTGCCGTTTCCGTTTCAACAGGGTCAATAGTTACCAAACCCACTCCTTCGCTCTCTCTCCTTCTCTTCAGAACCCTCTTGAAGAGAACGGGATGGGCTATCGCCGCGTTGGAACCGATAAAGAGGAAGGCGTCCGCATCGTCTATATCCTCGTAGGTGCAGGGAACCCCGTCGGAGCCGAAGGCGAGCTTGTAGGCGGTAACCGCAGAAGCCATGCAGAGCCTTGAGTTGGCGTCTATGTTGTTGGTTTTCAGAAAGCCTTTGACGAACTTGTTAGCCACATAGATGTCTTCCGTCAGGAGTTGACCCGAAAGGTAAAAGTAGGTTTCCTCTGGGGACAGGGATGTAAGTTTCTTCTTAAGTATCCCGTAAGCCTCCTCCCAGCTTATCTCCCTTAAGCTCTTGCTCTTACTCTCCCTGTAGAGAGGTCTCCCTATCCTGTCTTTGCTAAGAACCTTTGTAAGGTATATGGGCTTCTTGCAGATATCTCCAAAGTTAGCGGGGTGTTCAAAGTCTCCCTTTATCCTGCCCTTCTCATCTATGTAAAGCCCGCAACCCACACCGCAGTAGGGGCACTGAAAAGTTTTCATCCCGCTATCTCCATCACCACCCTTCCGCTCCTTGGGTCAATACCCACGAGCTGCTCCTTCTCGTAGTCGTAGCGCACATGCGCCCACTCCATCCACTTGGCGTGGAGGAGTTTCACTATCACGAGGCAGGCAAGGGCTATACTCCCGAAGAGGGCAAAGGCGAGGTTGTATGCTCTCGTAGCCTCAAAGACTATCCCGTTCACAGCGGGAAGGTAGAAACCGCCTATTCCACCGGCTGCGCCTATTATTCCCGTCATTAGACCCGTTTGATGGGGCCACCTGTGGGGAACGAGCTGAAAGACCGCACCGTTACCGAGTCCGTAGAAGGAATATAGAGCGAGGAACAGAACTATACCTACCGCCAGAGGCGGTGTTATAAAGGAGAAGATAAAGTTTACTCCCGCTATGCCGGCGAGGAAGAAGAGAAGCGCCGTTGCCCCGCTTATCTTGTCAGCTATGTGCCCTCCGAGGGGTCTTATCATCGCTCCCGTAAAGGCGAAGAGAGACATGAGAGCTCCCGCTTCCACCTTGGATATGCCGTAAACGTCCCTCAGAAGCATGGCTACATAGGAAGACATTCCCACAAAGCCACCGAAGGTTATGGAGTAGGCGAGCATGAGAACCCAGGTGTCTTTTTCCAAAAACACCTTCTTGAAGGCAAGGGGCATCAGGAGTATGGCGAAGGCAGAACCGAGTATAGGTATAAGAAGCTTTCCGGCGATGCCCGTTACGCCGAACCACCCCTTTTGAAAGCCGAGAGCGAGAACAACCATGAAGGCAACGGTGGCGAAGAAGGCTATAACGGGATAAACCCTATTGCCTTCGTTCTTTTTGGTGAGGTCCCTCGCCCATATGAGGACAAAGACAAGGGCTATCAGAAGGAGAATCCCCGAGAGGACGAAGGTGTGCTCCCAGCCTATAGCCCTCGCTATGGGAGGGAAGAGTATTCCGTCAAGGACAGCTCCGATGTTCCCTGCCGCAGCAAGACCGAGGACGAGTCCCTGAACCTCACTTGGGTAGTTACTTCCCGCCATGGGAAGGGCTATCGCAAAGCTCGCTCCTGCAACACCTAAGAAAACTCCCATCCAGAGGAGGTCGTCGTAGCTCACTTTGTATCCGCTAAGGAGCATGTAGAGGTGAGGAACCATGGACAGGAATATGCCCATTATCGCTATGTATTTTCCGTCTATGAACTGGAACATGTGTCCGAAGTTGAGCCTGAATATGGCGGCGGCTATAACGGGAATCGCAACCATGAAGCCCTTCTGGGCGCCCGAAAGTCCGAAAGCCTCTGCTATGAAGGGACCAAGCGCCCCCAAAAGGAGCCAGATGCTAAAGGAGTGGTCAAAGTAGATGAAACTGGCAAAGAGCGCTTTGGAATTGCCCTTCTTGACCGCCTCAATTACCTCCGCTACGGCTTTCATAGTCCCTCCACCTTAGTCCTTATAGTCCAAACCTTTGAGAGATTGCAGGCGAAGACCTTTCCATCACCGTAAGCACCCGTGTGAGCAGCCTTGGTTATACTCTCTATGACCTTGTCGGTGTCCTTATCCTCAACCGCCACCATTACGAGAGTCTTCGCGAGTTCATCGTAGGGAGTATCTCCCACCATAATCCCTCCTTCCTTACCTCTTCCCACAACGTCCCACATGGTCATGGCTCTGAAGCCGTCCTTCTCAAGTGCTTTGATAACCTCGTAAACCTTCTCGGGTCTGATGACAGCCTTTACAAGTTTCATGACACTTTCCTCCTCTTGGTTTATCAGAAAGACCTTTCCGTCTCCGTAAGCGCCCGTGTGGGCGCTCTCAACAATAAGGTTCACAGCCTCCTCTACCTGCTCCTCCTCGGGAAAGACAAGGAAAGCCCTCTTGGGCAGGAAGGGCATTAGAACTTTCTCCCTTATCACACCCTTATATCTGAGACCGCCCTCTTTACCCCTGCCCTTCACAGTCCAGGAAACGTAAGGTATCTCAGCCTTTGAGAGAGACCTCATCACATCGTAGGACTTTTCCTTCCTGACAATTGCCAAGAGCTCTGCCATTTCTAAATCCTCCTCACTTAAACAAGGGCAAGGAGTATGCCAAATTGTCTTCTTGTTGTCTTAATAGTGTTAGGTGAGTTTTAATTGATTTACCGAGATATGTTAGCTACAATTTTGTAGCTACATTTTTGTTTCAGGTGGATTCTTTCGCTACCCTTCCGACCCCCTCTTCCACACTTTCGCACTCCCCTGCCGCGTAGAGCAAAACTCCCGCCGTATAGAGCGCCCAGTTGAAGAACTCTCCCCTCTCTCTACCATCAATTATCTTTCTGTTTATCTCAAGCGAATCCCTCAGGACGTTTTCAGAATGAACCTCCTTGGGCATTTCAAGACCGAGGGATTTAGGTTCTATACTTTCTATGTCCTTCCCTCTCCTCTTTACGAGCGTGGGTCTATCAGGGAGAGGCTCAATCCCGCCCTCAAGCCCCTTGATAATTGTGTAGTCTTCAATCCCGAGGAGCTCAAGAAGCTCTGCGTTTTTATCAAAGTAAGGCTTGTGAAAGATAGAAACGACAATCTTTTTAGTCTGAAAGGGATTTAGAAACTTTTCTACCGTGTTTATTAAACTCCTGAAACCGAGTTCTCTTCTCAGAGGCATGAGTTTGTATAGCTCCGGTGCGTAATTCTTTTGGTCTACAAAGGATACGTTAATATCTACACCAAGTTCCTTAACTACTTCGTAGAGGGTAACACCTTCTTTCGTTGGAGCTCCAAGGGCGTAGTGGTTTGTGAACTCTACACCGAGTCTTGAACAGAGCCACAGGGCAGAGGGAAGTATGTAAACAGTCCTGTTCTTCCCGTCGTAGTTCAGACTGAGGTCCAAGGCGTTCTCTTTCTTCTGCGGAAAATTCATCCTCTCTTTAATTGCCTTAATTACGCCAAGTAGCTCCTCAGAAGTTTCTCCCTTTATCCTCATAGCGGTCAGGAACGCCGCCGCCTTTATATCCGAGAGCTTACCCTCAAGTATTGCCTTAAAGACCTCGTAAGCTTCCTCTTGGGTCAAGTCCTGAAGGTTTTCCTTGAGTTTGGTGAGCTTTACTAACATAACCAAATATAGTAATATAATATCCACAAAAACGAATTGGGGGGGGATGGCATGCAAAACAGCACTTTTTCAATGAAAATTGAGTATAGAAACCTAGATTTAAGAAATCTAGGTGTCTTATTAAATGACACACATATGGTTTTGCGTAACATAATAGACATTATAGAAATGGAAGAAAACAGAAAGGTGCATAATAAGCAAATAAGGGTAATAAGTATAAATAAAGGTTCTATAGATATTCAGCTTCTATCTGTAGCAATAGATGCTTTGATTTTTATAAAAATTCTCAAGTATATAACTAAAGACACTAAAGACTTTATTCGGGAATTAAGAGAATTACTAGATGAAATATCTAAACTTATAACGGATATTCACAATAAGGCTAATATAATAAAAAAACGAAGGCTATTAGATAAGAAGATTTCCCTTGTGAATTACTTACTGCAACTATCTAAATTGTGTTCTACACGTGGAATTAGGCTGGTATTGAGTGATAACCGAGATGAGTTTACGATAAATAAGGAAACTTACCAACACCTTAAAAAGCACTTTGATAGCGATGCAATTAGATCTAATATAGATATAATAGTATGTGGACATGTAATAAAAATGGTTAGCAAATCTAAGCCGTATATAGCAGAGGTTGAAATAGCACCAAACATTAAGCTATCTATATTTTTCCATTCTGCTAAACTATTTGAGCGTTTAAAAGATTACTTAGGACCATCAAAAGAAAAAAAAGTCAAACTAAAGACAAAACTTTTCATAAACATTAAAGAGTTTAAAAAAGCTAATAAAGCTTATCTTGTTGAAATATTAGGTCCTTGTTGAAATAAGTTATTTCCACCACCTCTCCCACCACCATCACCGCAGGCGGGTTTACCTCGGGAGGGTTCTGGGCGAGCTCCCTCAAGGTGGTAAAGACCTCTCTCTGCTCTGGAGTAGTAGCCTTCTCTATGAAGGCGACAGGTTCGTTTGGGTCTCTTCCCGCTCTTATAAGCTCCTTGGCTATCTCCCGCCTGTTTTTTACCCCCATCAGAATAACGAGGGTGTCCACCTTTGCGAAGTTTTCCCAGTTTATACCCCTGTTGGGGTGTCCTGTGACGACCGCAAAGGAGGAAGCTATCCCTCTGTGGGTTACGGGAATTGAGGTGGAGGAGGGCGCAGCGACAGCGGAGGTTATACCGGGCACCACCTCTACCTCAACACCTTTCTCCCGCAGGTACAGGAGCTCCTCCCCACCCCTTCCAAATACAAAAGGGTCACCTCCCTTGAGCCTGACTACAATTTTGTAGCTTCTTGAGAACCGGTATAAAAGCTCGTTTATTTCCTCCTGAGGCAGTGAGTGTTCTCCGTCCCTCTTGCCTACGTATATCTTCAGGCAGTCCGGCTTTGTAAACCGGAGTATCTCCCTGTTTATCAGGGCATCGTAGAGGACAACGTCGGCTTCCTTCAGAATTCGGTGAGCCTTTAGGGTCAGGAGTTCAGGGTCTCCAGGACCTGCTCCGACGAGATAGACCTTCCCCATATCAGGCAGCCTCCTCTATAACTTCTGCAGGTTTGGCTTCTTCCCTCTTCCTGTGGGTTGGGTAGAGGGCGAGTCCCGTGAAGGTGAAGCCTGCCACGAGGTTTCCAAGAGTTACGGGTATTTGGTTCCAGAGCCACCAGTCGTACAGGGTTATGTTGGCTCCGAAGAGCATCCCGGTAGGCATGAGGAACATGTTCACAACCGCATGTTCAAAGCCGAGGGCGAAAAAGGTGAGAATTGGAAGCCACATGGCGGCTATCTTCCCTATAACGTGTTGGGAAACGAGAGCCATAACCGCTCCGAGGGTTACCATCCAGTTGCAGAGCATAGCCTTCACGAAGGCAACCGTCCAGCCGTTCACAAAGCCCAGTTTCGCATATCCGAGAGTGTTTTCCTCCGCTACCTTGGCTATCATCTTACCCACAACTGGCTCGGGAACGGCACCCATCTTGGTCGCCGCCACGTAGAAGAGAAAGCCGTAAAAAAAGGTTCCTATCAGGTGTCCGATGTAAACCCATGTCCAGTTGTAGAGCATACGACCGAAGGTCGTCCTCCTCTCCATAACCGCTAAGGGTATGAGGGCGAAGTTCCCTGTTACGAGCTCAAGACCCAGGAGAACTATCATCACGAAGCCCAAGGGGAAGACAAGGGAACCCACTATCCTCATATCCGATTGGGCTATCGCCGAGAAGGCTACAGTAACCGCGTAACCTAAGAGCGCGCCGGCGAGAAAACCCCTTATCAGTAAATCCTTAGCCGAGAGGCTCGCCTTATAGGCTCCAGCCTGAATCATCTGGTCCACCACCGCTTCGGGTTTAACGTACCCCATGTTCCACCTCCTGTAAAAGGTTTATAAGAACCGCTCTGAGATTATCCGCTCCCACCCTGTGGGCGAAATCCGCAAAGCTCTCGCCCTCCTTCCGGTTTTCAAGGTAGGAGTTGAGTAGAAGGTAAGAAGCCTCCTCTACTTTATCTAAGGGAAGTCCCTGAACCACCTTGAAGCCCTCCTTGGTGGTGGACCCTCCGGCAAAGATATCAACTGCAAGGACCGCTTCTCCGTTCAGTTTAGTCTTGGTTCCCACAAAACCGATGTCCCCGCTCCCGTGCTGACCGCATCCCTTGGCGCAGGCTGACCAGTGCATCCTTACGGGAACGTCAAGCTTGAGCTTCTTACTCAGATAGTTGGCTACCATAACCGCGTCACTCTTGTTGGGTATCACACCGAAGGCGCAGGTGTCGCTCCCCGCACAGGCTATAAGGTGGGTCATGAAGGGAGAGCTCACGGTCGGATACTTATGGAAGAATTCCTCCGCAAGGAGAGCGTCCAGGTTCTCCTCGGGAACGTTGGGTATGTAGAGGTTCTGATATACGCTGAGCCTCAGTTCCCTGCTTCCGTATCTCCTTGAGAGCTCCGCCGCCTCCCTCAAGTCCTTAGCCTTTATCTTCCCCGCGGGAACTATCGCCAAGACCGCGAAGGTTCCGTTCCTGAGGTTTATAACACCTTCCCTCTCGCCCCACCTGTTCACGAGGTTCTCTCCCTTGGAAGGCATAGGTTTGTAGAGCCTCTGCTCAATCTCCTCCCTGAATCTGTCCACACCCCACTCCTGAAGTAGGAAGAAGAGCCTGTTCTTACTTCTGTTCTCTCTGTTACCGAAGGTTGAGTAGATGTCAAATATCACCTTGCACAGGTCGGAAACCTCGTAGGGTTCTACGAACATGTCCATGTCTATCGCCTTTACGGGACCTCCGGAGCCTATCTTTCCGCCAAGGTAGAGGTTAAAGCCGAGCTTTCCGTCCCTTTCTGCCAGGCAGAGGCAGATGTCGTTATACATGGCGTTTATGGAGTCGGTCTGGGAGCCGAGAACCGCCATGTTGAACTTCCTCGGTATGTTCGCATACCTCTTCTTGCCCAAGAAGACCCTCGTTATCTCATGAGAGAGCCTAACCGTGTCTATGAGGGAGTCCTCCGCAAGACCCGTAAGGGGGTCTCCGGTAACGTTCCTTATGTTGTCCATTCCCGTCTGGAGGGTAGAGAGCCCGACGCTGTTTAGAGCCTCAAGTATCTCCGGGAGGTTCTTAAGCTCTATCCACCTTATCTGGAGCTGCTGGCGCGAAGTTATCTCCACCTCTCCCCTGCAGAACTTCTCCGAAAGGTGAGAGACCACCTTAGCCTGCTCATAGGTAAGCCTCCCGTTGGGAACACGTATCCTCACCATGAAGTAGCCGGGTGTCGCCTTCCTGTAAAATATCCCGAACCACTTGAGCCTCACGTCCCTGTCGTCCTCGGGAATGTTCTCCCAGTTTCCGTCGGCGAAGTATCTCTCCATGCGTTCTTTAAACTCTGGGTCAAAGGGATGGAGGTCCTTCTTTATGACTTCTATCTTGTTGACCCTCGCAGGTTTCTCCTTGACGAACTGCCTGAGTATCTGCTCAACCAGTTCCTGACAACTACCGCAGGAGGTTGAAGCCCTTGTCCTCTCTTGTATCTCCTCAAGGGTTTTGCAACCTTCCCGGATGCACCTGACTATATCCCCCTTGGTTACAGCGTTGCAGTTGCAGACTATGTCGGTGTCCTTTAGTTCCTCTATCTCCGTTATATCCTTGGGAACTATGTGTTTTATGAGGAAGAAGGGTCTCTCTCCGGAGATATCCTTACCGCTCTTTATGAGGTCAAGGAGATAGTTGTTTCCTTTTATGTCTCCATACAAAATTGTGCCTACAATTTTGTCGTTGTTTATGACTGCCTTCCTGTAAATGGACTTTCCGTTATCTATGAATGAAACGACCTCGTCGCCCTGCTCCTCGGTGAACTTACCGGCGGAGAAGAGGTTAATGCCGGCTACCTTAAGCATCGCGTAGGTAACAGAGCCTTCATATTTCTTTTCGTTCCCGCGAACAACGTTGTGGGCGCAGACCTTAACCTGCTCCATTATGGGAGCCACGAGCCCGTAGGTTTCCCCTCTGTGCTCTATGCACTCCCCGACCGCGTAAACGTCGCTCGCCGAGGTCTCCATGTAATCGTCAACCACTATCCCTTTATTCACCTTCAGTCCGGAGTTTATTCCCACGTCGGCGTTGGGTCTTACGCCCGTTGCTATCACGACGAAGTCGGCGGGAAGCTCCTCACCGTTGGCAAAGCGAACCCCCTCTGCCTTTTTGTCTCCCAGTATCTCCCTCGTGTCCTTTTCAAGGAGAACCTTTACGCCCATCCTCTCAAGGTCCCTTCTAAGCAAATCCGAGGCAGTCTTGTCAAGTTGTTGCTCCATAAGGGTGTCAAAGAGGTGAACTAAGTAAACCTCAAGTCCCACGTCCCTGAGAGCCTTAGCCACCTCAAGTCCCAAGAGTCCCCCACCTATCACAACCGTCCTATCAGAAACCCTCGCGTAGTCTAAAATCCTGAATACGTCCCCCGCAGTCCTGTAGGTGAAGACTCCCTTCTTTTCCTTCCCTTTAATTGAAGGAGGAATAAAGGGTTTGCTCCCGGTTGCTATTATGGCTTTGTCGTATCTGTGGAGCTCTCCCTCTTCGGTTACAAGGAGCTTTTTCTTCGGAAAGAGCCTGTCTACCCTCTTTCCGACTTCAAGCCTAACGCCTTTCTCCTCATACCACTGCCAGCGCTTGATGTATATCTCGCTCATCGTCTTCCTGCCGGCGAGGACTTCGGTTATGAGTATCCTGTTGTAGCCTATGAACTTCTCGTCTCCGAAGACCTGAATCCTAACGTCCCTGCCGTCCGCTTCCCGAAGTATCTCCTCAACGAGGGCTGTCCCCGCTATGCCGTTGCCCACTATAACCATCTTCATCCTTTTTCCTCCTTGAAAAAAAGAGTGCAAGAAGCGTGCCAGAAGGAGAAAGAATTTTTAACTCGTTGTCGGTCCTTCATTCAGAGGTTTAGGTTTGGACAGATAGAAGCCTTGTCCGAATCTAACTGTTTATTACCTATAAGGGATTGAAACTCCCCTTTGTGCACCAAGCACTACAACACAGCCCAGCCAAAGGCATAAAATTTGGAAAGAGTGCCTGTTCCAAACTTTTAGAGTTCCTTAACGCCGAAGATGGGCTTTATACGTGAATAGGAAAACACAGGTCCTTCCTTACACAGAAAGGTGTAGCCGAACTGACAGTGTCCACAGGTTCCAACCGCACACTTCATATGCCTCTCCATTGAAAGGTATATATTTTCCTCTGAGACACCAAGGTCAAGGAACTTCTTAACCGTAAAGAGCATCATCACTTCAGGACCGCACATCATACCAACGGTTTTCTCGGGCTTAAGCTCTACAAACCTGAAGAGTTCGGTCACAACACCTACGTTACCCTGCCAGTTTCCCTCCGGTTTATCAACGGTGAGGAGAAGTTTCAAACGTTTGTCCCAGCTTTTGTACTCCTCTCTGTAAAGCAAACCCGAAGGGTTTTTAGCACCCACGAGAAGATAAACCTCCCCAAAATCTCTTCTGTTTTCAAGTATAAACTCAACCACAGGTTTTATATCCGCAAGACCGAGCCCTCCGGCAACGAGAACCACATCCTTACCTCTACACTTTTCAATGGGGAAGTGAGTCCCATACGGACCCCGAATACCTATGACGTCTCCTTCTTTCAGCAGGAAGAGGTCTTCCGTAACCTCACCGACAAGCCTGACCGTATGCTCTATAAGGTCTGACCGAAGGGAACTTATAGATATGGGAACTTCACCCTGAGCGTAAACGTATAGCATGTTGAACTGACCGGGTTTAAAGTCTGGAAAGTCTTCAACCTCCAGAAGGAAACGTCTCGTGTTTTCATTCTCAACAACCATATCTCTGATTAAAGCTTTCTTCAGGGAGAAAGGGCTATCCATTTGATATGAGTCTCTCCACCTCTTCAGTAACATCTATACCGACAGGACACCAGGTTATACACCTACCACAGCCCACACATCCGAACTCCCCGAACTGCCCCACCCAGTAGGAGAATTTATGCATCAACCACTGCCTGTATCTTGAGGCGATGCTCTTCCTGAGCGGAGTACCGTGGATAGCTGAGAACCCTTCCCTGAAACAAACATCCCATGTCCTCAGCCTCACCGACACAGAACCGTCAACCGAGACTTCATCTACAACCTCATAACAGAAGCAGGTAGGGCATACCATTGTACAACTGCCGCAGGCAAGACACCTCCTGGCTATCTCCTCCCAGACAGGGCTTTCAAGTTTACTCAAGAGCTTTTCAGGGAGTCCGTCGGTGGGTACCTTCCTTGCGATCTTTGAAATAGACTCCTCCTTTAACCTCTCCTCTTCTCTGTAATCCTCCTCCGTAGGTTTTGAACCTTCAAGAGAGTTCAGTATCTCTAAACCCTTCTCACTGTGAGCTCTTAAAAGGAACTTCTCCCTGAGCTCGGTAAGAGATAGATCAGCTCCGTCTTTTACAAAGGGTCCCGTCCCCATAGAAGTACAGAAACACGTTCCGCCTGGCTGATTACAGTTGAAGGCAACCGTGAAAATTTCCCTTCTGAGACATTCATAGTGGGGGTCCTGGTGCTCGTTTTTCTTGAGAAACACATTATCAAGAACTCCCATAGCAGCGAGATCGCATCCCCTAATCCCAAAAAAGGCATACTTCTTCTCTTCAAGGAGTATTTCCTGAGAGAGGTCCGGTTTTAATTTCAATAGCTCCGTTCTGGGCGGATGAAGGAAGCTTTTAAGAGAGTTGGGTCCGTGGACATAGCTAAACCACCCTTCCGAACGCCCAACCCTGTAGTATCCCTTCCCCTGCTCTTCGTAAATACCTTTCGCCACCTGAGAGAAGCCTTTCACCTCTTCAAAGAGGATAACGCCCTCCTTTAGGACCGGAGCTACAATAGTGTAACCTCGTTTTTCCAGGGATTTAAATAGTTTCTCAAGCTCTTCCTTTGGGATGACCTTTTCCCTCATATGAATGTCATACCCTTTCCTCATAGGTTGGCTTATCGGTCTTGTAGAAAACGCCTATGGGAATTCTGACGTCCTCTCTGTTATAATCCCACTCCTTTGCCCTCCTGTAAGCTTCCTCATAGCTGGAAGGGTCATGTCCTGCACTTTCAAGCTTGTAAACCTGCCTGTTGTATAGCTCATAGGTGTTATAGAAAACGACGCAAGGTTGGAGAACATCAACAAAGGAAAACCCCTTGTGGAGTATAGCCTGTTTTATTATCTCCTTTAAGTGGTCTGTGTAACCGGCATATCCCCTGGCAACAAAAGTTGCACCAGCTTCAAGCATAAGAGCTACCGGATTAATCGGGTCTTCCGGTGGTCCCTCCGGGGTAGACTTCCCTCTAAAGATTACAGGACTCGTGGGGGTAAACTGCCCGGTGGTAAGGCTGTAAGCTCTGTTGTCGTGAACTATGACGGTGATATCCGTGTTCCTCTTGGCAGCGAATAGGAGGTGGGATATTCCCTCAGCGTATATGTCTCCGTCGCCTACGAAGCATACAGGGTAGAGCTCGGGATTTGCAAGCTTTATCCCTGTTGCTGTGGCAGGTGCCCTTCCATGTATAGAGTAGAAACTGTTTAGGTTTATATAGTCCACTATCTTTCCGTGGCATCCTATACCGGAAAGCACAACGAATTTCTCAAGAGGTATAGACTCGGACAGTTCCTCAACAGCCCATGCAAAGGCACTCATGAGACCGAAATTTCCGCACAGCCTACACCATGTTATCTCAGCTCCCGTGTACAAACTTCTCTTAGCAAGAGCCATCCTAAACCTCCCTCAAAATATCAATTAGCTCGTCCCTGAAGAAGGGTCTCCCATCATACTTCTTTAAGCTCCTGTGGGGTGTTATGCCGTGCATTTTAAGAAGTTTCTCAAACTGTCCAGATGCTGAACACTCCAAAGAAATAACAAGGTTCGCACCTTCTATCTCCTGCTTTAACCTTTCCTCGGGAAACGGCTCCAAAAAGACAGATCTTACAACCTTGAAGCCCATCTCCTCAGCCACATCAAGAGCAGTTCCCTCCGTTGAACCCCATGTGATCAGTACTCTATCCGAACCTTTTACACCTCCCACAGCGACTGTATCCTCCCTGGATAGGATATACTCTCTCAAGGTTTCCCCCTTTCTAAGCCTTTTGTCCTGCATTTTCTTCACAGAGAGAGCGTCTTCAACGGTTATACCCCTCTCATCGTGCTCGTAACTTGTTCCTTTCACGATAATCCCCTCGGCTCCTGGAAAAGCCAGAGGAGATATACCGTCCTCAGTAACGGCATAGCGTTTGTATTCTCCGTTACCTTCCCAGAGCTTTGGTTCCTCAACAAGTTTTTCTCTCCTTACCTTTGAAAGGTAGTAGCTCTCTCCGAGATGCTTATCTCCAAGTATCAAAACAGGAACCTGGAACTTCCAGGCTATATTGAGGGCATCCCTGGTAAGTCTGTAAGCTTCCTCAGGCGTGGCTGGAGCTAAGACTACTCTCGGAAAGTCCCCGTGTCCTGCAAACATGCAGAACAGAAGGTCTGACTGCCCTGTATAGGTTGGAACCCCTGTACTGGGACCAGCCCTCTGAGCTTCATATATAACCATCGGTGTCTCACTCATGCCTATAAGACTCAGAGTTTCTGTCATAAGGGCAAAGCCACCTCCGGAGGTACCTACCATAGCCCTTTTTCCGGCAAAGGCCACTCCGACAGCCATGTTTATAACGCCTATCTCATTTTCGGGGTGTATGACCTTTATGCCAAACTCTCCCTTCCTTTCTGCCAGGTAGTGAAGAACCGGAGAAGCAGGAGTCATCGGATAAGCTATGTAAAATTCAAGCCCACCGTCAACGGCACCGAGGGCTATACACTCATTCCCTGTCAAGACGTCGCCTTTCCTCTCGCCCGCTTTTTTAAGCTCAAACACTGTTGGGGTTGCCTGGTAAGCGTCCCTGTAAATCTGCTCGTTCTTTTCCCTCTCTGGCAGACTCAGGATAAAGGGCAGTCCTTCCTCAAGAGGTATCCCGAAGAGCTTTAAAACAGCTCCAAGGACGGAGGAACTTTTAAAGAAACCCGGTGCAACCTCCTTGAAGGGAACCTGGATTGCACCCTCCAGTTTCTCTTTTTCGTTTATAACCCATACAGTGTCTTCCTTCGCATCCTGAAGGTGAGCCTGGATACTCCTTCCATCGGTAGCTATTATCACATCTGCCTTTTTGTCCACACTGTAAACCGGTTTCTCCGAGAAGCGAAGGCTTACAAAGTTATGCCCTCCCCTTATAAGGGAAGGGTAGTCCACGTATCCAAAGGCATGATAACCGAGGTTTGCAAGCACACCTAGGAGCATCCTCCCCGCTTCCTTTATTCCCGCTCCTGCCTTCCCTCCTATGATTATGGTCTTGTCCATAAGTATATCTTAACCCCTATTTCTCCATACGTGAATAAACCAGTAAAGGGGCATTGTCAACACGGAGCCAAATACAAGCAGGATAGCCCACAGAGCCTTTACCTCACGGCTGATGGCTTTATTACCGAAGAGGTGGAGCATATAAAAGGCGAGCAGAAGACCCATATAAAGGTACATAAAGAAATGAAGGGCTGTGAAGTAAAGGAACCACTCAGGCGCCTCTGAAGACATGGGGTCTGTGGTAAAAACAGCCCTGAGGGGGGTCACAAGGACAACGATGACGTATACAAGCGGTACGAGAGTTACGATACCGAGGGTTAGCCTTTGAGCTCTACTCATAGCATCTCAAAGCCGGCGGCGGGACTTGAACCCGCGACCTAGGCATTACGAGTGCCTCGCTCTGCCGACTGAGCTACGCCGGCTTGTAGGTAAAATTATATTATTTTTTCAAAGCAGCTTTGATAAAGGAAACGAACAGAGGGTGAGGGTCAAAGGGTTTACTCTTGAACTCAGGGTGGAACTGGCACCCTATATACCACCTGTGGTCCGAAAGCTCCATTATCTCTACCAGGTTCCCATCTGGCGACAGACCTGAAAACCTTACCCCATTCTCCTCAAAGAGTTTTCTGAACGAGTTGTTAAACTCGTACCTGTGCCTGTGTCTCTCGTAAATTACCTCCTTGCCGTATATCTCACGAGCCTTTGTGCCTTCCTGAAGCATACAGGGGTAAGCTCCCAACCTCATGGTTCCACCGAGGTTATGTATGTTCTTTTGCTCTTCCATAAGGTCTATCACCGGATAGGGGGTGTCAGGGTCAAATTCAGTGGAGTTGGCGTTTTCAAGACCTATAACATTTCTGGCAAATTCCACAGCCATAAGTTGCATACCAAGACATATACCAAAGGTAGGTATATCGCTCTCCCTTCCTATCCTGAGAGCTTCCATCTTTCCTCTGATTCCCCTCTCTCCGAATCCCCCGGGAATAAGTATACCTTCGGCATCTCGGAGCTTGTCCAGGTTAAGGTTCTCGGAGCTTATCCAGATTATGTTAACCTTTGAACCGTTAGCTACCCCACCGTGGGTAAGAGCTTCCATTATGCTCTTATAGGCATCTTTGAGCTCAACGTACTTTCCTATAACGGCTATGTTCACCTCCCTCTGGGTTGTTTTAAGCACGTTCACAACCTTCTTCCATTTGGAGAGGTTAGCGTCTCGGAACTCAAGTTCAAGCCTTTCTGCGATAAGTCTGTCAAGCCCCTCCTCCTTGAACTTGGTGGGAAGCTCATATATATATTCAAGGTCTGGAGCCGAGATAACGGCGGATTCTTCAACGTTAGAGAAGAGGGCTATCTTTCCCTTTATTCCTTTGGGAAGGTCCCTATCAGCTCTACATATTATGGCATCAGGTTGTATACCTATAGCCCGGAGCTCTTTAACTGAGTGCTGGGTGGGCTTTGTCTTTAGCTCTCCAGCAGTTTTTATATAGGGCACGTAGGTTACATGTATGAACATAGAGTTCCTTCTTCCCAGCTCAAGGGATAGCTGTCTTATAGCTTCAAGGAAAGGAAGCCCTTCTATATCCCCCACGGTTCCGCCTACCTCAACTATAACCACATCCTTGTTGTCCGAAACCCTCTTTATAAGTTCCTTTATCTCCTCAGTGATGTGGGGTATAACTTGAACTGTCGCTCCAAGGTAATCACCCCTTCTCTCTCTGGTTATAACGTTGAAGTACACCTTTCCAGCGGTGACATTGTTATCTCTCGTCATAACGGCATTGGTAAACCTCTCATAATGCCCGAGGTCAAGGTCTGTCTCAGCACCGTCCTCGGTCACGTAAACCTCTCCGTGCTGGTAAGGGCTCATAGTTCCTGGGTCAACATTCAGGTACGGGTCAAGCTTCTGAAGGGTTATATCGTAACCCATGCCTTCAAGGATAGCTCCTATGGAAGCGGAGGTTACACCTTTTCCGAGGGAGGACAGAACTCCTCCGGTAACAAAGATAAATTTGCCCATGTGAGAAAATTATATTATGGAAGTTCCCTCCTCGTGGTGGACTGCTGCAGAAAGGAAACTTTACAGCCCCAGAGAAACGAAAAAACACTTTGAAAAACTCCTAAGCCTTCATCCCAATCCCGGCAGCCTTATTGAGTACCTGAATGAGAGACGGTTCACCTTGTTGCTTGAGATACTTGAACAGTCTGAGTGTTTGCGGAGTTTTCTCTTCAGACATCCGGAGGACTTCCAGAACACCATACCGGAGCTATGGTATCTCACCAAGGATAAGGAGCGTTACCTGGAGGAACTCTCACACTTGTTGCATGACACTATGGGAGAGGAGGAGCTATCGGAGAAACTCGCTTATTACAGACACAGAGAACTTCTGAGGATATTCGCAAAGGTTCTTCTCGGGACTGCAAAGATGGAAGATATACTCAGAGAGTATTCTTACCTGCCCGACGCCATGCTGGAAGTATCCTACAGACGTGCCTTTGAAGAAGCTGTTGAAAAATACGGGGAGCCCCTGTCGGAAGACGGCAACAGGGTTACCGGTGTGGTCATAGGACTGGGTAAGTTGGGAAGTGAAGAGCTGAACTTTTATTCAGACATAGACCTTATCTTTCTTCATTCAGAGGATAGAGGTTCTGCAGGGAAGCTATCACTTAACGAGTTTTTTGCACAGGTTTTTAAGAAGGTTTTAAAGCTCATGACAACTCAGACTCAGGAGGGTAAGCCTTACGAGGTTGACCTTGACCTCAGACCCTTTGGAAAAACAGGACCAATTACGATGTCACTGAGAAGTGCCGAGCTTTACTATGAATCTTACGGGAGGGTCTGGGAGAGATTCGCACTGCTCAGGGCAAGACCCGTAGCCGGAGACATGGAGCTCGGTGAAAGATTCATGAGGGAGGTGGTAAATCCCTTTGTTTACTCTTCCGCAGATTACAAGCTCGTGGAAGAGATAAAGCGCATGAAGCAGAGGATAGAGGCAGAAGCAAAGAAAAAGTTTTTAAAGGGCTACAACGTCAAGACGGGAGAGGGGGGCATAAGGGAGATAGAGTTTACCGTCCAGTCTCTCCTGATTCTTCTGGGAAACAAAAACAGATTTGTAAGGGAGCGGAACACTTTCAAAGGAATTTGGAAACTAAACCAGAAGGGGGTATTCTCCGACGAGGAGGCTCTGTTCCTTGAAAGGGCTTACTCCTTCCTGAGGGACCTTGAACACAGAATTCAATTGAAAAGGTGCCTGCAAACTCAGACTCTGAACGAACAGGATATACCTTTCATAGCCAGGGCTCTCGGTTTTGAGAAAGAATCCTTCACAGAGGAACTGCACCGAATTAAAGCTGGAGTGAGGGAGATATTCGCAGGATTGATACCGGAGAGGAGGGAAGAGGAGCTCCAGCCTGTTCAGATAGCCCTCATTACCGAAGACGTAGAGTACGGGGTATTTCTGCTAAAGGAGGCAGGGTTCAGGAACCCAAGGCAGTCTTTCTCCCTGCTACTAAGCTATCTCTACGGAAAGGAAGGGCTAAAACTCTCCGACAAGGAGAAGGAAAAGTTCTTGAGAATGGTTCCGAGGATAGTTGACCTCTCCGCCGTGTCCTCTGACCCTGATGAGACCTTAAAAAACTTTGATAAGTTCCTCTCAAACCCGACAGGTAAGAGGGTTATACTGAGTGACCCTAAGGAGGACTTCCTGGAGGGACTATTTAACGTTTTCTCCCTATCCTCCACCCTATCTTCACTGATAAGTAAAAATCCAGACCTTGTGGAGGACGTTCTGACACTGTACAGAGAATACCCCACCTGGGACAAGCTTGAAGAGGAATTCAGAAAGTACGAGGAAACCCTTAATCTGACGGAGGAAAATCTATTCAGAAGGTTCAAGAAGGTGTGGGAGGTGAGGATAGGTCTGGTTTACCTCATGGGCAAGAGAAATTATGATAACCTTACAGGGCTCTTTCGCTCCATGAGTATGCTTGCCGATTTCCTACTTATTAAACTCTGGGAGAAGATCACCCTTGAGGGGAATAAGGCAGTTTTGTACTCCCTTGGAAAGCTCGGAAGCAGGGAGTTAAACTTCGGCTCAGACCTTGATCTGGTCTTCTGTGTTGAGAGCAACGATGAAAAGGAGGAAGTGACAAAGAAAACTCAGAGACTCGTAAGATTTTTGACAGTCCATACATCGGAGGGCTATCTCTACGACGTTGACTTCAGGCTAAGACCTATGGGGTCAAAGGGAGAGCTTGTTCCAACCTTGGATTTTTACACCAGATACTTTAAAAAGGAAGCGAGAACGTGGGAAAGACTCGCCTGGACCAGAGCGAGGTTCATAACGGGAGAAGAAGCCCTAAAGGAGAGATTTGAAGGGGAGATAGAGAACCTACTGTTTGAAAAACCCTGGGGTGAAGAGGAGAGAAAAGAAGTCTATCAGATGAGAATGAAACTTCAGGAGCAGGCAAAGAAAGGGAAAGGTGTGTTAGACCTGAAGTTTGGTGTGGGAGGTATAGTTGATGGGGAGTTTCTGGTTCAGTATCTCCTTATAAAGGAAAGGATCAGGGAGACTTCAATGATAGAAGGCTTTAAGAGGCTGTCCGATATACACCCAGCCCTTAAAGAGGCTTTTGAACCCTTCATGTTTCTGAGATTGGTTGAAACCCATCTTAGACTTGTCAAGGAAAGAGGTAGCTCCGTACTGTCAAGGGAAGATATTCCAAAGATAGCAAGGTCCTTGAACATGAAAGAAGGAGACTTTGAAGAGGAGCTAAGCAAAAGCATGAAGATTCTTAGAGAGGTTTTCTTGGAATACTTAGGGTGAAGTTCGTTTTTAGATTACTATAATCTAAGGACGAAAAAACGAGGCTTGTGGACAGTTTATGTGAGGGAAGGGAAGTTCGGAAAGGAGAGGGAGGCACTCATATATTTTTTCAGACCCGAGTGGAAGGTTCTCTGGGAAAAGTAGCTCTCCCGGCTTGAGCCTGACGACTACATCTTCATTTACACCATCAGGTATCCAAAAAGTGTGAAGACATTAGTCCTGAAGCAAGATACGACAAAGAGGTTCTTCTGGGAACTTGAAAGGAAGTTAAAGGAGAGGGGATACGAGATAAAGGTTAATGCTCACAGGTTCAGGAATACCTACATTACAAAGCTTGCCACTCTCGGAATTCCGGTGAACCTCATAGCGGACTGGGTAGGACATTCTAAGATTTCCGCTACTATGGACGTTTACATGGAAGCGGAAAGGGAAAAGGCTATTGAGGTGATAGCGGAAAGGTTGTAGGCTATCTGTGTGCTTCTTGACATTAAGTAATATTTCCTTACTTTTAGAAAGTAAGGAGGTAAGATATGCTGATTAAAAAGACCTCTAAGAACCAGATAACCCTTCCGAAAGAAGTTCTAAAAGAATTTCCCGAGGCGGATTATTTTGAGGTCAAAGTTGAAGAGGGCAGGATAGTTTTAATTCCTGTAAGAACGATTCCCTCAAATATAACCCTTGAAAAGATAAGGGAAAAGATAAAGAAGGCGGGACTGACCGAAAGGGACATTGAGGAAGCGGTAAAGTGGGCAAGGATGAGCTAAAGGTCGTTTTGGATACAAACGTAATTCTGTCGGTTCTACTGTTCGGAAGTAGGCTTGAGTTTATACGAATGGCGTGGAAGGAAGGCAAGCTCAAGCTCCTGTTTTCAGAGGAAACCCTTGAAGAGCTTGTAAGAGTTCTCCACTATCCCAAATTCGGTCTTGAAGGTGAAGAGATAGACTTTCTTATATATGTTGAGGTTTTGCCTTATGCAGAAGTAGTGAGAGAAGTTGTGGAAATAAACAGGGAAATATGCAGAGACGATCTTAAGTTCCTTAAGTGTGCTGTGTCGGGAGGAGCAAATTTTATTGTCGGCGGAGATAAGGACATTCTTTCTGTAAAAGAAATTGAAGGTGTGAGAATAATCACTCCTGCAGAGCTGAGGAAGTTTCTGAAATGAAAAGATTGCTTTGAAGGTCGCCTATGTCTGGCAAAAGTTTAGTTCTTTATCCTTTCTATCCCATATATGGGAACTAAAACTTTCTGTCAACGCCCTTGCAGGCGACGCCCTGTATCCCCTCCCTTGCGGAAGGGGACTTAGAGCGTATATCTAGTTAAATCTATAATCACATATCCATATAGCCGTAAATATTCCTATCATTACACGCCTGACTTCATAATCTTTGGAAATGGAAAGATAGAGGTTGTGGAAATATTTGGTATGGAAAATTTGAAAGATTATGATAGGCTGAAAGGGAATAAGAAAGAGTCATTGGGAAAACTTGAGCGTCCGTTTAAGGGGATTTGGTTTGAGAAATAAGTAATTCCTAATTTGCTCAGCCCCTTCCCTTTATCTCCCACTCCCATGCGGTCTTTATAATGAAATCAAGATCGTCGTACTTTGGTTCCCATCCATGAACTTTCCGTATCTTTCGATTGTCCGCCACGAGAACAGGTGGATCCCCTTCCCTCCTTGGAGCTTCAACTACAGTAAAGTCAACGCCGGTTACCCTCTTAACAGCTTCTACAACCTCTCTCACGGAGTACCCGTGCCCGTAACCGCAGTTGAAGATGTCGCTCTCACCACCTTCGAGCAGGTACTCAAGAGCCACTATGTGTGCCTCCGCAAGGTCGGTGACGTGTATGTAATCCCTTATGCAGGTCCCGTCAGGGGTAGGGTAGTCCGTCCCGTATATCTCGAGCTTATCAAACTCCCCCTTTGCGGTCTTCACAGCCCTAATTATAAGGTGGGTGGGATTGGGATAGGCAAATCCTATCTTACCCTCCGGATCTGCCCCCGCAACGTTAAAGTACCTAAGAGACACATATCTGAAGTCCTTTCCTGAATTGCTCAGATCCCTTAAAATCCTTTCAACAGTTGCTTTCGTTTCCCCGTAAGGGTTTATCGGATTCATGGGCTCGGTTTCGGGAACAGGAATCTTTTTCGGAATCCCGTAAACAGCTGCCGAGGAGGAGAAGATGAACTTATCAACTCCGAACTCTTCCATTACCTCAAGGAGGTTTATCGTATTTACAACGTTGTTCCTATAGTACTTTAGAGGCTCTCTCACACTTTCGGGAACCACTATGTAAGCAGCAAAGTGCATGACTGCGTCGGGTCTAAACTCCTCAAAGATCTTTCTGAGGGTTTCCTTATCTCTGAGGTCAGCTTTAACGAGCCTTCCGTAAAGGACAGCCCAGTTGTGACCGGTTGAAAGGTTATCGTAGGTCAGAACCTCATAACCTCTTTCTCCCAAGAGCTTGACAACGTGAGAGCCTATGTAGCCCGCTCCTCCCGTTACGAGAATTTTTGGCATTGGTCAACCTCCATATTTTACCCATACTTTATTTCCATCCGCTATAAACGTTATATTTCCGTGCTCGTAAGTTGTGTATAGTTCTACTTTGTATTGTTTTAATAACTCTATATTTTCTGGATGTGGATAGCCCCTTATGTTGTTCCTGTTTATGGATATAACTGCGTATCTGGGAGACACCTTTTCAACGAACTCCTCAGACAGAGAGTCTCTGGCGCCGTGATGCCCCACTTTGAGGACGGTGCTTTTCAAATTTATTCCGGAATTCAGGAGTTCCTTTTCCGTATTTAGGTTAGCATCGCCCATCAGGAGAAAGCTCACCTTCCCATACTCAATCCTCAAAACCACAGAGTTTGCGTTCCAGTCCCTACCGAGCTTCTCGGGGGAGATAACAGTGAATTTTACACCTCCCTCTATCCATGAGTCGCCTCTTCTTAAAGCCCTGTAGTTTTCCCTTCTGAAAAGCTCCTCGTACCATCTGTAAAGGTTTTCATGTCTTTTTGCCTCCAATGGCTGTCCGTTGTCGTGCTTGCTTTTGACATTGAAAGCTTGCACCAGCAGGAACACACCGCCCATGTGGTCTGGATGTGGGTGGGTTACTATTAGCCTGTCAATATCTCTTATTCCCTCTCTTTTAAGGAATTTGTAAACTCTGTATCCGGTTATGAGGTTTCCTGTATCTATTACCGTTACACTCCCGGAGGGGGTTATTACAACGATTGACTCTCCTTCACCCACGTTCAGGAAGTGAACTTTTAACTCACCAGCGAAGGAAATGAACACCCAGTATATCAGGAGTAATAAAATCTTGCGAACCATACCCCCAAGAACCCTCCAGCTACGTTCATAAAGGCGTCTCTTATATCACCCACTCTATTGGGAAGAAACCCCTGTATAACTTCATCAAGAACACCTACCCCGGATGCAAGAAGTACAGATACCGTGAGAGCCCTGAAGTCGGTAGAGTTAAAAGCTTTTACAAAAAGAAAGCCCAGAACTCCGTACTCAAGGAAGTGAATCCTCTCCTCCGGTCTCTCCAAGCTCGTTACTATAAAGCCAAGGAGAAGTGTCCCCGCCAGTGTATAGATTAGCGCTCTCTTTCCCTTTCTTCTGTAAAGCTTTAAAACGACGTAAAAGAATATACCGGCGAGGACAAGGTTTGTAAAGAGACTGAGGGTGGTTTTACCTAAGGTATTGTAGAGTGCGTTTAGAAAAAGTCTTGCAAGGGGTAGGGTGGTGTATATGAAAACTATATATAGGGTTATTATAATCCAGAGCTTTTTTGAGCTCATTGATTTAGTACGCTCCCTCCCTTCTGAGCACGACCTTAACGGTCTTGAACAGTATGACTATATCCAGCCACAGGGACCAATTTAAAACATACCAGGTGTCAAGCTCAACCCTCAGTCCATAATCTGTATTGCTTCGTCCGCTTACCTGCCAGAGTCCCGTAATTCCTGGTCTAACCATATAGTAGTAGTCAGAATACTCACGGTAGTATTTATCAAGTTCTTCCTTTAAAACTGGTCTGGGACCAACTAGGCTCATATCTCCCTTAAGAACGTTGAAAATTTGTGGGAGCTCATCCAGAGAGGTTTTCCTCAGAAACTTGCCGATTTTTGTCACGCGGGGGTCATTTTTTAGTTTAAAGAATTTTTCCCATTCTGTTCTCGCCTTTGGGTCCTCTTCTAATATTCTTTTTAGCCTCTTCTCTGCATCAATATACATGCTGCGGAACTTTATGACCTTTATGGGTTTTCCATTTCTACCAATTCTCTCATGTGTAAAAAATATAGGACCAGGCGAATCCAGCTTTATAAGAATACCTATAATCCCTATGAGCGGTAGAAGAGCGGGAAGCATCAGGATAGAAAGGCATAGGTCAAAAGCTCGCTTCAAAACTTGGTTGAGCTGTGAATCTAGGTTATTGTTTATCTTTATGAGAAACAGTTGCTGCACAAATAGGTGGTAAAGCTCGCTATTCAGGAGGGCTATTCCCTTAAGGTCGGGAACAATAAATATCCTACGCACATACCTGTGAACATAGTTCGCAAGAGCAGATAACCTCTCCCTATCCATAGACGGTATCGCTATCACAACAGTATCTATATTCATTTCTTCAACGAGGTTTTTAAAGTCAGTAAGCTTGCCTAATATAGGAACTCTACTGTTTCCCACTTCAACGACACCTTCCTTATAGTCGTCTAAAAATCCTATTATCTCGTAACCCAGATGCTTGTCCTGAGAAAGTCCCTCAGCAGTGTTTTTGCCCGCCTCACCGGCACCTATTATAAGAAGGTTTTTCCTCCACACACCGAGGTTGTAAAGGAGCTTCTTTCCAAAGAGCCTAAATACAGGAAACACAAAAATGCTATAGCCCCAGAGCATAAGAATGGTTAACCTTGATATACTTTCAGTTATCTTACCAAGGGATACCACTGCAAAGATTACAACGGTAGCTATCGTGAGTGCCTTTAAAAGTTCCCTTGCCTCATCCCAAAAGGGGTATCTTTTTACATAGAGTTTTTCATAGGCTATGAAGAAGATAAATATGAAAGGTACCCACCACAAACTAATAAAGTTAATGAAAGGAATATCAAACTGGGTTATACCTAATGGCAATTGATTTAAATTTTTGCGAGCAAAAAAAGATAAGACTAAAGACAGATAATACGCCAACAAGTCCGTTATAAGCAAAAAGACAGATATTTTTATGTTTTTGCTCATGCACGTTTTATCCAAATTATATCTGGTTTTTACACAAAACTAGTTTTTATTTTTAATTCCAACCATTGTCTTGCTTCTGTATAGTTTGTTCTTTGAAATATGATTAACAATTAATATGCTTTTTTTCTCCAAGTCATATGCTAACATAAGACCCCGACCCCGTGGTTACTAGCATTTATTATTTATAGCTTTAGAAAATATCATTTTTCCATATAAATCTTTTATAAATTTCATATCTGATAGATTTAGGTAAAACCCTAATAGGGGTCCTGACAAGAATATTCCTATAAAAATCCAAATTAGAAAAAAAACCTGCTTCTTTAAATTTATAAAGCACACTCATCTCTTCAATTAAATAGGGAATGCCACCCCTTCTCAGCATTTGTTCTATACTTGAACGAAAATGTAAAACTGAAATAGGAATGTTATAAATTAACATATTATTTTTAATCAACTTAAGAGCAAGTCCCCAGTCTTCAAATCTGCCTACATTTTCAGGGTACCCACCAATTTTCAGAATATCACTTTTTTTAAACATAATAGTAGGATGATTTATAGGTGTTCTTTTTTTTGCAAATTTTTTAATTTCTTCAAAGGTTTCGGGGACTTTTCTTGTTGAAATATAATTTTTCATATTTTCATCATAGATGTCATACCATGCTCCCACAAGAGAATATCCAGGATTTTTCTTTAAAAAATCTAATTGAATTCTAAAACGATAGGGTAATGAAATATCATCAGTATCCATTCTTGCTATATATTCGTTCTTACAATACCTTATTCCTATATTTAAGGATTTAGCTAATCCTAAATTTTCTTTGTTTTTAACTAATACAAGTTTATCTTTTAGTAAAGATTTTTGTGTTTCAATTTCTTCATATAAATCTTTAGGTAAAGGACCATCTATTACTAAAACAATTTCATCAAATGGATATTCTTGTTTTAATAAACTTTCAATACTTTGCCTAAAATATTCTTTTTTTTCTTTATTATAAATAGACATTAAGACAGAAATTTTTTCCATTTTTACCTCTTAAATTTAATTTTTTTTATGTACGCATAACTATAACCAATAAAAAACCACCCAAGTAAATCATAACCAGTGAATTGAATTATACCTATTAATAAATAACTAAACGCTATTCTAAGAGGTGGAAATCTAAATCTATCCTTATAAGTATAGTGTGAGATGTACAGAAAAATTAAAACCGATAAAATAAAAGATTGGATACCACCGTCTAAAAGGTACTGAAGATATATATTGTGTACATTATTTTCTTTATACATTATTCCGGTACATTCGGACATAATTCTAACTGCATTTGCAACACCGTAACCAAAAATATTATCCTGTAACAGATAAATACTACCTAAGTAAAAACCTATTCTCCCTATACCTTCTTCTCCATATTCAAATTCCTTTTCTATACTAAAAAATCTATTTAAAGCATTATTTTCCGGCAAATTTTGTGCTAATAAAAAAAGTATAAATGAAAGGATTATAAAAGAAAATGTTATTTTTACAAAAGTTATGAATTTTATATCATGAGTAGCGATATATCTATATATTAGAGCAAAAATTGTAAGTAATAATCCTGCTCTACTTCCCCATACTAAACTAAAGAATAGTACATGAAAAAAAGAAAACCAAAAAAGAAATTTATTCTTTTGAAGCATAGTTATAAAAGCTAACACAGTGCATTCTATGTTATGACCCCCATTAGTAATAAAGTAGAAACTATCAGATACATATGCTCTTCCTTTAAATATGAGATTTGATACATCTTTATAATAAATAATATTTCTGATATAAAATAAAAGAAAAAATAATAAAGTTGTATATTTAATAAATTTATCTAAATTACTAATCGTATATTTATATGAAAAGTAACCTACGTAAAATCCTGCTAAAATAGCAAAAATACCTACAATAGACTTATCAAATCCATAAGTAAAATAAGCTATAATAGAAGTTACAATAATTGTTAAAAAGAATATGTTAAATAGATTTAATTTAACTAATGGTTTTGATACTTTAAATCCCAATAGTACATAAACTGGCACTAGAAAATAACCTATATGAACATTCTCATATATCCTTAATTTAAAAAACAAAAACATTAATAATATGGAGTAAAAGATATAAATCTTCATTCCGTGCGATCAAGAAGGATTCTTTTTATTCCCAAAATAATTGGGTAAGGGACAATAAACATAATAGAATTTCTGATCAGGCTATATGCCTTTATCCAAGAAAAATCACAAAAGTCTAAAATCACTTTTATCCTACTTTTTAATTGTATTTTTCTTTTACTTAAAGATATTCCTGTAGGATTAACTTCGTATTTTAAAAGAACTTTATTTATATTTGCTACTTTTAAGTTTTTTACAATTTTATAAAAAAAAGCATAATCTTCAGCGTATTTATAGTTAAGAGGATAAAATCCTACTTCTTCTATAACTTCTTTTCTAAACATAACGGAGGGATGAATAAAGACATTATTAATACACATTTTTTTTCTTATTTCATCATGTATAATAGGGGGCTTATAAATAAAAAGTGTATTCCCTTTAGTATCAACTATTTCAACATATGAACCTACTAAATATATCTCTGGATTTTTATCTAAAAATTCTTTTTGAATTCTGAATCTCTCTGGACAACAAATATCCCCACAATCTAATCTTGCTATATATTTATAATCATGTTTTAAAGCATATTTTAAACCATCATTAAGAACATATTCTATACCTCTATTTTTATCATTGATCAAGCAATAAAGGCTATTTATATTTTTATATTTGTTTTTCAGTTCTTTACAATCAGGTTTATTTTCCTCATTACTGCCGTCATCAATAATTAACACATCTACAGGTTCTATATTCGAAATAGATGCTAAAGATTTTTCTAAGCCTTTCAAGTTATTATAATGTGGAATTATTATTAAAATATCACTTTTCATCATGGGAACCTCATTTTATGTATCCAAATTTCTTTAAATAAGGATATGTTAATAAAGTTACTATAAATTTTTTATAAAATGGAAAAGAATTTTGCCAGCTTTGATCTGGCTTTAATTCTACATTACCTGTTTTAAATCTAAATGGATTTCCAGAAACTGTATGATTAGTTTGTAAGTTTACAAAAACTTTACCATTTGACCTATCCACAAAATTATCTAAGTTATTTTTAACACCTAAAAAGTTAAATATTTCTTTTAATGTTTTTTCTGGATATTTAACTAAATCTTCATATCTTATTTGAATATAATTCGTTTTTCCTTTTAAATTTAAAGCCACTTTTTTAATTAAATTCCAATAAATAGCACTTCTAAAAATTGAATAGCGAGGCATATATTCAATTTTTCCAATTATTTCTGGTCTTATCTTTTTTTTATTCCAAGAATAAGCAACACCTCGAGCATCACGAATTAAATGAATAACATATAAGTTGATCTTTGTATTTTGAGTTAGGATATGAGCAAATACTGGATGTTTAGATGCGTCTATAATAAAATCCTTATTTGTATACCGTTTTATAGCATTATACAAATTATAATAAACATCATTTAAAAAAACAGAATCTTTATTTTTTAAATTCTTTCCTAAAAGATAATGTCTCATTCGAGATGTATTCTCAATAGCTTTTATTATTTCTTTTGGCTCAAAAGTTTTTATATTTGACACAAAATTTTCTGTAATTCTTTGCCATACATCACAATCTGAAAAAGATTTTCCGCAACTACATAACTGATTTTCTATGAAACTTCTTTCCCATATATGAATTAATTCTCCTGCTGCGAAAATATCCGGATGTTGCCCTAATATCCTTTCTAATAAAGTACTACCACTTCTTCCCTCTCCAGCAATATAAATTACTTTTATTTTATTTTTCATTACACCTCCTTATGTAAAAATGGAAAATAAAATATCCATTTATTTAATATTCTTTTTTTAATTTTTACAGAAAAAATAACATTCCAAAAAATCATACTAATTGAACTTGCAATAGCAGCCCCAATTATCCCATATATTGGAATTAATAACCAATTTAAAATTATATTCAAAATAGCTCCTATTAACACCACATTTTGATGAAATTGTTGATGCCCTGTCATTTGCAGTATATATCCAACACTCCCAGCAGCTGCATTCACAAACTGCCCAATTGTTAAAATCATTAATGCCACTGCCCCTGCTTTAAATTCTTCTCCAAATATCCCAAGAATTGCCTTTGAAAAGATTAAAAACAACAATAATATAGGAAGAGAAGTCCAAAAAATCAACTTTGTTGACTGCTGTGCTACTTTTGCAAGCCCTTTTATATCACCCTTTCCCCAAAACTCAGCAAATTTTGGTGCTGCTATTGTGTTTATTGCCATTAGTGTAATGCTTGTTATCATGGATACCCTTAGAGCTACGTTATATATTCCAACTTCTTCTTCTGTTCTAAACATTCCTAACATTATGGTATCAGTCCATCCCATAATCAATGCTAAAGAACTTGAAAAAAGCATTGGAATTGAAACTGAAAGGATCGTGGAATAGGATAATAGTTTGTTGGTTGATTGGCTAATTGGTTGATTAGTTAATTGGTTAATCTGCTTATTTGTGTATTTGTTAATTGATAGAATAGTTAATTGCTTTTTCCAGAAGCAAAAAGCTACCGTTGAAATTATAAAAACCGAAAATATACATACTAAAATTGGTATTTGGTTTATTGGTAAATTAGTTAATTGGTTTATTAATAGTGTTATAAATCCAAGTAGAATAGAAGCTAATATAAATATTCCTGCTTGTTGCAGAAACATATACTCTTTTATTTTTTTTAGTCCTCTTAGACTTTCTGTATGAATAAAGAGTAAAACAAAAGGAACTATCCCAAGAGAGGCTATTTTAAAATACGGCTCAAGATGTGGCTTTTTGAATACAAACTCTGCTATGTATCCAGATAAGAAAAAAACTACTATTGATAAAATTATGGAAAAAGGCAAAACTAATTTTATAGCTTTCTTGTATATATCTTTTACTACTTCCCATTTTTCCTGAGATGAATACTCAGCTGTAAATCTTAAAAGTGCCGTATCCATTCCAAGCCTTCCAATAACTGAAGAAAATTGAAGGAGCGTAAAAGAAAGAGCAAAAATACCCATAGCCTCTGCACCGTATCCACGGGTAATTAAAAGAGTGAAAATATATCCAGCTATTATTCCAACTATTTTTAAAACAAATGCAATAGAAGAACCCTTTAAAAGTTCTTTTAGGTGTATATCGTTGTTTATTTTATTTATTACTTGTGTTATCATGTTTAAGCAGGAATATAAACCGTCTCCTTCCTCACAACTATAAAGTAAGGATTTCTCAAGTCTTCCTTGTTATATGTAAGAGGCTCCCCATTCAGGGTTCTTACCTCACACCCGCTTTCGGTTGCTATTATGTGAGCTGCAGCCGTGTCCCATTCCATCGTAGGACCGAGGCGAGGGTATATTTCCGCTTTCCCTTCCGCTACAAGGCAGAACTTTAGAGAGCTTCCCGCCGAGAGCAGTTCTATCTCACCAACTTTGCTTTTCAGCTTTTCTATAAAAGCTTTTGTTTCCTCGTTCATGTGGGATCTTGAAGCGATAACTCTGAGTGGCTTTTGAAAGCTGTTGTTTCTATATAAAGGAAGCCTCTCGGCTCTTTCTATGGAAATCTCATCTAAAGAACTACAGTTGACCTTGATTTTATATGCCCCCTCTCCTTTCCGGGCAAAAAAGAGTAAGTTCTTTGCAGGAGCATAAACGACTCCAGCAACAGGTTCCCTATTTTCAACGAGAGCTATGTTTACGGTAAACTCACCATTCTTCTTTATGAACTCTTTGGTTCCGTCAAGGGGGTCAACGAGCCAGAATTCTCTCCAGCCTTTTCTCTCTTCGTAAGGAATATCTTTACCCTCCTCCGAGAGTATGGGAATTTCAGGGGTTAGGCTTTTTAAACTTTTTACGATTACTCTGTGAGATCTTCTGTCGGCTTCCGTTAAGGGGGTTCTATCTTCTTTATAATCGACTGACATGTTCCCCTCGTAGACCTTCAGTATCTCCTCTCCTGCTTTTAAAGCGATGTTTATAACGTCCAGTATCATTCTAAGATAAAGCCTTCCTTTATGAGGTATTCAAGAATCCTTCTTGCGCTCTCCTCAGGTGTCAGCTTCGCAGTGTCTATGTGGACCTCGGGGGCTTCGGGCGGTTCGTAAGGGTCGTCCACACCGGTGAAGCCTTTGATAAGACCCTCCTTCGCCTTCCTGTACATTCCCTTTACATCCCTTACCTCACAGACCTCTATCGGCGCATCGACGAAAACCTCTATGAACTTGCCTTCCTCCATCATGTTTCTGACCTGATTTCTCGCACTCCTGTAGGGACTCACGAGGGCGCATATGACCACTCCATTATGTTTTACTATCTCCGAAGCAACAAAGCCAACTCTCAAGATATTCGTTATCCTATCCTCTTTAGAAAAGCCTAGTCCCTTTGAGAGGTGAGTCCTTACTACGTCTCCGTCTAATAAAGTTACTCTCTTACCTCTGGCTTGGAGCATAACAGAGAGTACCTCCGCTATGGTGGACTTACCGGAACAGGGGAGACCGGTGAGCCATATACAGAAGCCTTGCTTGTGTTTGGGTGTGTAGCTCTCCAAGAGTATCTCGGCAGTCTCGGGCCTTGTGAACCATTCTGGAAGCCTTTTACCGTTTTTTAGATAATTGTCTCTTACTTCTGAGCCGGATATGGATATGTATTCGTAGCCTTCCCTTTCAGCCACTCCCTTCTCAACATACTCCCTGAGTTCTGGCACGTAAACGAGCTCTTCAAAGGGTATCATCTTCACACCTATCTCGTCTTCATATTCTGCGAAGAGCTCCTGAGCCTCGTAGGGTTCGTAGAAGGGTTTCCCTTGTGAATTCCTGCCTGGTCCCGCGTGATCCCTTCCCACTATAAAGTGAGTGGCTCCGTAGTTCTTTCTTATTATTCCGTGCCAGAGGGCTTCCCTAGGTCCTGCCATCCTCATAGCTAAGGAAAGGAAGGCCAGAATAGTGTTGTTCTTGTCGTAATACTTTTCATAAAGGGTTTTGTATATCCTCATGCGTGTAAATGTACCAACGTCTCCGGGTTTGGTCATTCCGACAACAGGGTGTATCAATAAGGCTCCACCTATCCTTTCCCTTGCACGCTTGGTTATCTCCTCGTGAACCCTGTGCATAGGATTTCTCGTCTGGAAGGCAACTACCCTCTCGTAACCGAGCCCGGAGAGTTCCTTCCTAACCTGTTCGGGTGTCTTTCTGTATTCGGGAAAGTCGTAGTGCTTGGGGAGTTGGAGTACTTTGAGTTCTCCCGAAAGGCAATACTCACCCCAAGTATGCATCTCAGCTACGAGCGGGTGTCTCGGGTCCGTGGTCTTCAGAACGTTCCTGGCTTCGTATTCAAGGTCCCACTTGTAAACCTCTTCTACCCTCATAACCGCAAGGGGAACGTTTTTGGGATCTCTGAGGACTATCTCCTCTCCCTCTTTAAGCTCTTTTACGAACTCCTTACTTACAGGCAAGGTGATAGGTATCGGGAAGAGAACTCCATTTTTAAGTCTCATTTCTTTTACAACAGACCTGTAGTCTTCCTCTCTCATGAACCTGTCTAATGGAGAGAAAGCACCCACGGCTAATAGTTCGAGATCGCATACAGAGCGATAGAAGATCTGAAGGGATTTCAGATACTTTATTTTCTGGGTAAGCTCTTCCTTTTCATCCTTATCTACCAAAAGGTTAACCAGTTTATCTGTTCTCATCCTACAACCTTACCACATCATCCTCTCCTATATACTCCCCTATCTGAACCTCTATAAGCTCTAAGGGTATCTTCCCCGGATTCTCAAGTCTGTGGGGAGCGCTCTTGGGTATAAACACGGATTCATTCTCGTGGAGGAAAAGCTCTTTATCTTTGATAACAACCTTAGCCGTTCCCTTCACCACAACCCAGTGTTCCGACCTGTGGTGGTGCACCTGAAGACTGAGCTTTTCTCCCGGATATACAACCACCTTTTTAATTTTGTATCTCTCCCCTTCCTCAAGGACGGTGTATCTTCCCCACGGTCTGTATTCGGTGGTATGGATCTCGGTAAAACCTTTGAGGTCCTCTCTGTCCTTCAACCCGGATACTATATCCTTTATACTCTGACCGTTTCCCTTTTTTGTTATTAGCAGAACATCATCCGTATCAACGATCAGAAGATCCTCAAGTCCAGAGCCTACTATCAGCCTCTTCCTTTCACCATCTCCGTACACAAGACAGCCTTCTGTATCCTTCAGATAAACTTCTCCTTTCACAGCGTTTCTATTCCTGTCCTTTCCGAGGAGTTCGTAAATCACCTCAAAGGAGCCCACATCTGACCAGAATATGGAGAGGGGTATCACACAGGCTCTTTTGGTCTTTTCCATAATAGCATAGTCAATAGAAATGTCGGGCATCTGGTGAAAGCTCTCTAAAAGTCCTTCGTAATTAAACTCACTGAATAACCTGTATATTTCGGGAGCGTGGTTTTTGAGCTCTTCGGTAAAGGTTTGTGCTGTGAAACCGAACATTCCGCTGTTCCAGTAGTTGTTCTTTCTCCGGACATAATCCTCTGCCAGTTCCTGACTCGGCTTTTCGTGGAACTTCTTTACTTTGTAGGCTTTAAACTCTCCCGCTGATAAATTTTTATCTGTATCGGCTTCTATGTATCCGTAGCCGGTTTCCGGTCTGGTGGGGACTATACCGAAGGTCAGTATGTTTCCCTCTCTTGCAAGGTTTTGAGACTCAAGAACATACCTTGCGAACTCTCCTACGGGCTCTATTACATGGTCCGATGGAAAAACAAATACTGGCTCATCGGATTCAAGCAATCCTTTATCCAAAAGGTATTTCATTCCCAGAGCTATTGCTGGAGCGGTATTTCTCTTAATGGGTTCCGGAACTATGTGGATGGGTTCTGTATTGAACAGCTCCCTTACCTGTCCTTTGACGAGGAATATGTAATCCCTGTTGGCTACGAACACTATATTTTCAGGTTCTTTTACTACTTTCAGAACTCTCTTTACGGTTCTCTGGAATAAGCTCTCACTGTCAAAGAGCTTTATAAACTGCTTCGGATATCTTTCTCTCGAAAGTGGGAAAAGCCTCGTTCCGCTACCGCCCGCGAGGATTATTGCTTTCATACTTTATCTTCCGACCCTTCTGAGTGCAAAATAAACTCCCTTAATAGCTTCCTGACTTCTTACCCTTTTTGTAAGAAGAGCATTAGTCTTATTTGAGGATTTTTGTAAAGACAGAATTCACCCCCAACTCGTAAAAATTATAGACATTTAAACCCTAAGATACAAGGGAATTTTCACGATCTGGCTTGATAAAGGTACACTCAAGTTAAACAGACCTCACCAACAACCACAGGTTTATCGCTATCAAGGGTATGGTTTTTGAGTAGCCTCTCAGGTTGTGTAAAGAGACCAACCCAAACAGGACGAGAAAGGTCGCTTCGTAAAAGCCTATGTTTGGATAAAGGTTCAAAGAAAGTGAGGAGGCGAATCTGACTATACCTCCAAATAGGTGTCCCGTAAGATTAAAGAGGTCAACAAAGGGCGGGAAGCTCATAAGAGTCATGAGGGATAAAACTCCTAACAGGGAGTAAAGTATGACTACCGGTGTCAGCAAGGGTGTCAGGAGAACCGACATCGGGGATACTCCGGAAAAGGTGCTGACCAGAGGTGCGACCCCTGTAAAGGCAGAGGCTGAAACCAGTAAGGTTTTCACCCCACTGCCGGCTTCAAGCTCTCTTAAGGTGAGGATTATGTAAGCGGTAGCCACAAAGGAGAGCCAGAAGGAGTAAGAAAACAGATAATAGGGGTATAGCAGCAGCATGACGGTTCCGGAGAATAGAAGTACAGCGAGCATGTTAGGACGGTAAAAGGACAGGTATATGAGCAAGGCTATGGAGAACATGAAAGACGCCCTCAAGACAGGAGGCTCATGAGGTACCACAAAAAGAGCGTACAAAATTACACCTGAGAGGGCAAGCTTCATACCCCAGAACCTTGGCAACATCTTTGTCAGCACGAGAGCAACCATTCCGACGTGAAGACCACTCACCACAAGAAGGTGCACAAGACCTGTACTCAGGAAGTCTCTCTGAACTCTTGAGGGGAGAAGTTCCCTTGGCTCCCCAAAGAGAAAGGAAAGCCCAAGAGGGACCATGCTCTTATCCATTGATACATTGGAATACCGCTCCATAAGGGTCTCCCTTAAACCTTTCTTCAGAGGTAAGAACTCAATATCACTGCTTTTGGCGTAAACATAGACCCTGTTATTTTTCACACTCACATTCCCAAGTAAGGAAAGCCTCCTGATATCAGGAGGCAGGTATCCGTAAACCTTCAAAAGAGCCTTTCTACCTTCAATATCTTCTATCTCGCTCTCCTCAACTCTTATCCTGGTTGCCGTGTAGCCCGACTCGTTCATTATGTCTCCCACAACGATTCCCCTCATGTAAACCTCTTTCTCTTTAAAGTCCGGGAGGTTCGCCCTATTGTAAGCTATCAAAGCTACAGCTATGAAGAGAAAAAAATGGATAAGCTCACCCCTGCTCATAATTTTCTTTCAGGAGGAAATCCCTCATGAACTCACTCAGCTCGTTCACCGTGCTTACCTTCACGCTGCGTTCTCCTCAACCCTGAACTGAAGAGCCTGAGCTATGTGGCTCCCCTCTATAGGTTCGCTCCCCTCAAGGTCGGCTATGGTTCTCGCCACCTTAAGGGTTCTGAAGTAACCTCTACCTGATAGGTTCAACCTGTCTATAGCATCCTTAAGAAGCCTTTTGGCTTCTTCCTTCATCATACTCAAGCAGAACCTTTCCACCTCCCTGTTGGTCATCCTCCCGTTAAAGTCAGTTTTTGAATTCCTGAACCTGTCCCTCTGAATTTCATAGGCTCTCAATACTCTCTTCGTTACCTCCGCCGAAGTTTCTCCTTTCACACCTTTAACAAGCTCCTCCTTCTTAACCGGGTCAACCCACACCCTGAGGTCTATCCTGTCCTTTAAGGGTTGAGAAACCTTTGAGTTGTAAGCCCTTATCTGATTCTGGGTGCAGGTGCATTCCTTATATGGATTGCCGAAGTTCCCACAGGGGCAGGGATTCTGGGCTGTTATGAGCGTGAAACTCGCCGGGAACCTGACCCTACCCTGAGCCCTCGCTATGTTTATACAGCCATCCTCCATTGGCTGGCGGAGAACCTCAAGGGTTTTCCTTGAGAACTCAGGGAGCTCGTCCAGAAACAGAACTCCCTTGTGGGCTAAGGATATCTCCCCCGGCAAGGGTATTGAGCCACCACCTATCAGTGCCACTTCCGAGGCTGTGTGGTGGGGTGAGCGGAAGGGTCTTTCCGTTATGAGCCCTTCACCGAGAAGCCCAGCCACACTATAAATCCTGCTGACCTCAAGCATCTCTTCAAACTCAAGGGGAGGAAGTATCGTAACCACCCTCTTGGCGAGCATGGATTTACCTGAACCGGGAGCCCCTATCATGGAGAGGTTGTGGGCGCCGGCTGCAGATATCTCAAGGGCTTTCTTCACCATACTTTGTCCGAGAACGTCCCCAAGGTCAATATCATGAGTTCTTTTACCGCTTAAGAGGTCCTCATAGCTCACCCTTACAGGCTCAACCCTTGCTCCCCCGTTTATAAACTCAATAAGGTCAGAAATGCTCTCAAAACCGTATATCTCAGTACCATCAATTACAGCACCTTCAAGGGAGTTCTCAAGGGGGAGCACAAACCTCACAAAGCCGTTGTCCCTGAGAGAGGCAACCACCGGAAGGACTCCGTTTACCCTGCTGAGCTTCCCATCCAAAGACACTTCACCGAGAAACACAAACTCGGAAACCCTCTCAGGGTCAAGATAACCTCCGAGTGTAAGTATCCCAACGGTGATTGGAAGGTCGTACAGAGTTCCCTGCTTTCTTATGTGGGAGGGGGAGAGGTTCACGGTTATCCTCTTCTGAGGGAAGGAAAAGCCGAGGTTCTTTATGGCACTCCTAACCCTATCCCTTGATTCCTTTATAGCCGAGTCTGGAAGTCCTACGATGTTGAAAGAGGGGAGCCCTGGAGAGATGTCAACCTCCACGTCCACCTCGTAACCCTCTATTCCCCATATCCCTCCGCTCTTTACCTTTACGAAGGTCATGTTCCCTCCTCACAGGTTTTTCTGAGTTCTTTAATTATATGTTCAAAGGCTTCTATAGAAGAAAGAGTCTTGCCGTCTTCCAAAGAACTTCATAGTTGTACTCAAACCGTTTGGCGGATACCTCGTAGAGTATTTTCTTCTCCAAACTACCTTCCAGAGCGGGGACTTCTTTAAGGTTCATAAACGCCCTTTCCGTCTGATCCAGCTTCTTAAGTAGTCTTTACCCACATGCCAGGTAGGTAGAAAAACAGGGCATTAAATTTCAAACCTATCCAAATAACCCTGTTTTTCCATCCACCCTGCAGGGATTAAAACTCCCTGCTTACTACCCCCTATCCCCAAAAGGGACTCAGGGGATACTTGCAGGTAAAGAAAGTCCACGAGTTTGAACCTCACGGGATTACAGAGCTTGGTAAACAGCACCCTGAGGTTCTCATAAAAGCTAAGTCTAAGGAGCTTAGCTCCCGCTCTCAGTATGTTCAAAGCCCCTACAAGGTCTGCGTGAAAAACTTTGCCAAGAACCTTATCCTTAAACACATTCCCGCTCCTGCTACCCTTCCTCAACTCGGATATTTCCTTTTCAAGCTCTTTTCTCTTTGTCTCATCCTCTTCTTCAAACTTCTGACTGCCGAGCTCCTGAACCTTCAGTATGTCAGCAAAAGGCGAGGTCTTTGATGTGTAGCTCTCATCAACCTCCACAACTTCCATTCTGAGCTCCTCTGCTTTGTACTTGATCAGCTCTACCAGTCTCCTGAAGGGAATTGATACAAACTCCCGATTGGTCTTCTTTCCCAAATCTATCCCGTTCTTGCTCTCTATTGCGTTCTTCCCTATGTAAATGATTTTGTGTCCTGTCTTGTAAAGCAAATCCACCAGTTTTCTTGCTATCTTATAAAGGTTGTTTTCCATCCACCTCTTCCTTTGGGCTGATAAAACCTTTTCCTTTATCTCAAGTTCCCTGAGTTTCTTTTTCAGAGGGCTTACGTCTTCATAATCTCCGCTCCTTATCTCATTCTTCAGGTAATCCATCTGAGACCTCAGTTTTGCTCTCTCTTTGTTAAACCATTGATTAAAAGCTTTTATCTCTTTGCCTGAGACTATAAAGCTCTTTATTTCAGGGTTTTCACTCACAACGGAGAGCATTTCGTCAAGTCCTATGTCTATTCCCGCTCTGTAATCTCCTTTTGGCTCTATGCCCTTTACTTCCTGCTCATAAACAACATCCACGTAAAGATCATCTCCGAAGAGTTTTAGTCTTACAGAAGAAACCCTGTAAGGGAAGTCTTTAGGGAGCTTTACCTTGAGGTATTTGCCGTTCCTGAGCCTGATTACCAACCTGTCTTCTTCCTGTTTAAAAGTGTTAGCGTTCCCTTCTACAGAGAAGTTTATCAGGTATCTTAATTTCTTAGGTTTGGAAAGTCTTGGCATTTCTCTAAGCTTCTCAGGGTTGGCTCTGAAGCACTCAAGAGACTTGAAGAAACTCCTGAAGTCCTTTATGACCTGACGGATAACGTACTGAACGTAGTGAGGATTATCTATCTTCTCCTTCTGGGCTTTAAGTCTCTCAAGGAATTCTTTTAGTTCACGGCTATCTTCTATGTTCCTTAAAACCTTTTCAAGCTCTTCCCTGTATTTACATGAGTAATTTTTAGCTACCAGACCGTAGAGGAGGGACTGATTTAGCAAGTGCTCTCTGTGGAGGAGGTAGTATTCCCTGATGAGGATTATGAGCATGTTCCTGAAGTGAGCGAGGTCTAAGAGGAGAGTCCTTACCCTTCTTTTCCTCTCCCTCCCGCTCACTCTTATGGAGAGAACTCTCTTACCTGATGACATCCTCTACTACCTTCCTGAGCTTTCTTCTGTTTGAATAATACTTTTATGGAAAAGGAGTGTAGCAACTTCTATTACCTCTTCCGTAGAGATCATCTGTTTCTGTAGAATTTAATTATCTCACCTGTCTCAGCCTTAAGTATGATATATCCCTCCGTTCCATTTACCTTCCAGTAGCACTCACCCGTTCTCTTTGACTGTCCTATCCATACCTTGAAGGGCTTACCGACATAGTCCCTTGCCACCTCTATGGCTCTTTCTATCGCCACCGCGTTCCTTATGCAGTCGTGGTAACTTCCGGCGAAGCTAAGACTTGCAAACAAAAGTATCACCAATACCTTCATAATACACTCCCCCTCTCTGATTATGAGGTATTATAAGTTCCAAAAATTGAGAATTCAAGGGAACTTTCACACTTCGTATTGAGTGTACTTGACTAAGATTCAATTGACCGCTCACGGTATCTTTTTCTCGCTTCCTCAAGCCACTCTAAGAAGAGGGCTAAGAAGATACCGAGGAAGAGGGAGGAAACAAATGACACAGCCAAGATAAGGAGCTTCTTTGGTTTGGAGGGTTGTGTTGGAGTTCTCGGTTCGGAAATAACCTCAAAAGCTCTTATATTACTTAGCAGTATCCTTATATCGTCAAACTCCCTTTCTAACATGGCTATTCTAGTACTAACTTCGGCTAGCTTATCTATATCTTTTTGATTTAATTCTTTTTTATAAGTGTAGAGCTCCTGTAGAGCTTCCAGCAGTTTCTTTTTTCTGGTTTGTAGTATGCTTTTAACACTGTATATTTTATCCTTAACCATGGGATTGTTTTCAATCCTTGCCATCAATTTTCTGAAAGCTGGCTCTATAACTTCAGGGTCATAAGCAGAAATGTTGATTATCACTGTTGATGGACTTTTTGTTTCTGGTTGTGCCTCTATATTTTTCAAACCTTTTACATCTAAATTTATTGATGAAATCAAATGACTGAACTCTTGAGGTGTGAGTATAGGCAAGAACTTAGGTTCTTCTGGATTTATTAAGAATACAGGGTCATACCCTATTTTTATAACCGCGGAGCTTTCATATACAGGCTTTGCCACAAATAGGTATACCAGCGAAGCAACGAGGAAAAGAAGAACAGTTCCAGCTACAACCTTCCACCTCTTTTTCAGTCTGAGCCACAGCTCGTAAAGGTCTATCTCCTCTTCGTAGTAAATCTCCCCTCTCTGCTTTTCCATGGTGGTAAAGATTTTATAATAAACCCATGCCTTTTAAGAGTCTTCAGGAGTTTGTGAGGGAGCTTGAAAGCAGGGGAGAGCTGGTAAGGATAAGGGAACCTCTCTCTCCGATTCTGGAGATCACGGAGGTGATAGACAGGGTCTCCAAGATGCCGGGAGGGGGTAAGGCGCTCCTCTTTGAGAACGTTGAGGGTTACGATATTCCGATAGTTGCCAACCTTTACGGCTCGGAGAAGAGGATAAAGCTCGCCCTCGGGTATGAGAACCTTGAGGATATAGGCTGGAAGCTCTACAGGATTTTAAGACCTGAGGTCCCCCAGACCTTCTTAGAGAAGTTAAAGAGACTCCCTGAGCTAAAGAAGCTGAACGACGCCATACCGAGGGTGGTTAAGAAAGCCCCCGTTCAGGAGGTTGTGGACAGAGACCCCGACCTCTTCTTCCTTCCTATCCCTCAGTGCTGGCCCAAGGACGGGGGTAGGTACATAACCTTCGGGCAGGTTATAACGAAGGACCCCGAGAGCGGTATAAGGAACGTGGGACTTTACAGACTTCAGGTTCTGGATGGGAAGCACCTTGCGGTTCACTGGCAGATACATAAGGACGGGAATCACCACTTCTGGAAGGCGAAGAGGCTGGGCAAAAGGCTTGAGGTTGCGGTTGCGATAGGGGGCGAGTCTCCCCTTCCTTACGTTGCAAGCGCCCCCCTACCACCTGAGGTTGATGAATACCTCTTTGCGGGAATAGTAATGGAGAGACCTGTTGAGCTTGTAAAGGGTATAACCGTTGACATTGAGTATCCCGCCAACGCAGAGATAGTTGTAGAGGGATACGTTGACCCACGGGAGGAGCTCGTAGATGAAGGACCCTTCGGAGACCACACAGGATACTATACGCCCGTTGATAAGTACCCGAGGATGCACGTCACCGCCATAGTGAGGCGCAGGAGTCCCGTTTACCTCCACACTATAGTCGGCATACCACCTCAGGAGGACAAGTATTTAGGCTGGGCTACCGAGAGGATATTCCTGCCCTTGATAAAGTTCAATTTACCGGAGGTCGTGGACTACCACCTGCCCGCCGAAGGAGGTTTTCATAACTTCTGCTTCGTCTCCATAAAAAAGCGCTTTCCCGGGCATGCCTTTAAAGTAGCTTACGCGCTTCTGGGTCTTGGACTTATGTCCCTAGAAAAGCACATTGTCGTTTTAGATGACTGGATAAACGTTCAGGATATGGGGGAGGTCCTCTGGGCTTGGGGGAACAACGTAGATCCGGCGAGGGACGTCCAGATACTTAAGGGTCCCATAGATGTTCTTGACCATGCTACTAACGAGGTGGGCTTTGGAGGAAAGATGGTCATAGACGCAACGACCAAATGGAAGGAGGAGGGATACACGAGGGAATGGCCCGAGGTGATAAGGATGGACGAGGAGGTTAAGAGAAAGATAGACGAGCTATGGGAAAAGCTGGGATTGTGAATTATACTTGACGGTATAATACCAGATACTATATAATAAATTATACCATGATGTATAATAACCCTTTCTTCTTCGGTGGTGTAGTTAAGGAGAAGGACTTCTGCAATAGAAAAAGAGAACTCAGATATCTGGAGAATGATGTTATGTCGGGTATAAACGTTCTGGTTTACGCTCCTAGAAGATATGGGAAAACCTCCCTACTCTTTGCCCTACTTGAAAGGCTCAAAGGTAAAAGCGTAGCAGGCATTTACATAGACCTTTTTCCTATATCCTCCGAGGAAGAGTTCCTTGAGGTTTATTTCTCTACAGTTGTTCGTTCCTTAGAATCAAAGGTAGACAGAGCCCTTAGGCTACTTAAAGAAACGCTCGGGTTCAAACCTTATTTTAGTGTGGAGGTTGACCCAGAGGGAAAAACCAGATTTAAACTAACACTCCGGAGAGAGGAAAGGGATAGAACCTTTGAGGAGGTAGTGAACCTTCCCTACGTATACACTGAAAGGACAGGTAGAAAGCTGTGCATAATTATGGATGAGTTTCAGGAAATTCACAGACTTGGGCTTAGCGCTAAGTTGAGGAGCGTTTTGCAAAAGCATTCAAGGAAGGTCTCTTATATATTTTCAGGGAGCAGAAAGTCTATACTTGAAAGGCTCTTTTCTGACAGGAAGGAACCCTTCTACGGTTCTGTTAAAAAGTTACCTCTTGAACCCATATCTGAAGAGGACTGGCTACCTTTTGTTGTGGGAAAGTTTGAGGAAACGGGGAAAAGTATAAACGAAAAATTTGTTAGAAGGGCTGTTGAACTTCTTGAAGGGCATCCACAGGGGGTTCAGCAGTTCTTCCACTTCCTGTGGGAGGAAACCAAAAATACCGTTGACGAAGAAACCTTTGAGCATGCTAAGGAAAAGCTTTTAGAGGCTGAAAAGGACGTCTTCTGGTTCATGTGGCAGGAGCTTACAAATGTGCAGAGGAATACCCTTAAACTTATAGCCTACACGAATGGCGTAGAAATATACAGGAGAGAAAATCTTGAAAGGTTCGGACTCAGCCCCAATACAGTCCAGAAGGCGGTAAAGTCTCTTATCCAGAAAGATGTGATAGATAGGCGGGGCAAGAGGTTTGTATTCCAGAGCCCGATAGTGAAGTTATGGCTAAAGAACCTCAACCCTTGAGCGTTCCGAGGGGTTTTAGCCTCGCTACCATCTTGGCTATTCCTAACTCGTGAATTACCCTAACAACCTCGGAAACATCCTTGTAAGCTTGAGGAATCTCCTCCATTATAGTTCCCTTCCCCCTTGCAACCACGGTGAGTCCGGCTATAACTCTCTCCAGCCCCTGTTCTTTGACAAGCCTCTTTGCGGCTCTCCTTGACATAACCCTACCGGCTCCATGACATGCAGTTCCAAAACTCTTTTCCATAGAGTCAGGCTGACCAACCAGAAGGTAAGAAGCCCTTCCCATATCTCCAGGGATTATCACAGGTTGACCGACTTCTCTGTAGGCTGGTGGTACTTCCGGATTGTAGGGAGGAAAGGCTCTCGTAGCTCCCTTCCTGTGAACCACAACCTTTTTAAGCTTACTTCCTACCCTGTGCTCCTCTATCTTCGCTATGTTATGGGCGTGGTCGTATATGAGTCTGTATCCGAACTCTTCCCAGGAGAGTCCAAGGAATCTTCTTACCGTGTTAGCCGTCTTAAAGCCCAGTATCTGTCTGTTGGCAAAGGCATAGTTGGCAGCGGCACACATAGCCTTGAAGTAGTCCTGTCCCTCGTTGGAGAGGAAGGGCATGCAGGCAAGCTGGGGGTCCGGGAGCTCTATCCCGTATTTTGGAAGAACCCTGACTGCTACCTTCAGATAATCGGTGCAGACCTGGTGACCAAACCCCCTTGAGCCCGAGTGAACCATTATGGTGACCTGTCCCTCATGGAGTCCGAGCTTCTGGGCTATCTCCTCGTCGTATATCTCCTCAACCATCTGAACCTCAACGAAGTGGTTTCCAGAACCCACAGTCCCAAGCTCGTCCGAACCTCTCTCGTAAGCCTCGTGGGAAGCCTTTGAAGGGTCGGCATTGGGGAGAGAGCCGAAGCTTTCAATGTGCTCCAAATCCTCTTCCAGCCCGTATCCGTGTTCCACTGCCCACTTCGCTCCTTTAACCAGAACCTCTTCCATGCTTGAAGGAGAAAGCCTTATATCTCCCGTTGAGCCAACGCCCGCAGGGACGTTTTTAAGAACCTCCTGCATTAGCTCCTTTATTTTCGGGGCGACGTCCTTTGATTGAAGGTTGGTGGCTATGAGTCTGACACCGCAGTTTATGTCATAACCCACACTTCCGGGGCTTATTATTCCCGTCTCCGTATCGGTCGCCATCACACCTCCGACGGGGAATCCGTAGCCTACATGAACGTCAGGCATAACGTATATGGCTTTCTGAACACCTCTGAGGGTCGCGGCGTTAGCAGCCTGTTTTATGGCATCCTCCTCAAGAAGCTCAAAGAGAGCATCACTCAGATAGATTATTACCGGAACCTTCTGTCCATTCACTGTATTCTTAGGGAGCTCCCAGACGTAATCCCCTTTCCTGACAAGCTGTTCCTTCAGTCCCATCTCTCACCCCCTTTATAATAAAGATCTTTCATCTGACGAACCTGTCTATAATCCTGGCACCGTTCAGGTCTCCCCAGACATTTACAGCAGTCCTGAGCATGTCCAGAAATCTGTCAATCGCTATTATCAAGCCTATACCTTCCAGAGGTATGCCTACAGAGCTCAAAACAAGAGTCAACATAACCAGACCCGCCCCCGGTATTGCGGCGGCATCTATGGACGCCAGGGTTGCGGTAAGGAATATCATCCCCAATTGGGGAAGGCTCAGCTCTATCCCGTAAACGTTGGCTATAAAGACGGCGGCAACAGACTCATAAAGGGCAGTCCCGTCCATGTTTATCGTTGCTCCGAGGGGAAGAACGAAGCCGGCAGTTTCCTTTTTAACACCTCCTTTTTCCTCAGCAACCTGTATGGACACGGGAAGGGTAGCCGCACTTGAGGCGGTGGAGAAAGCCAGCAGCGGTGCTTCTCTGACCTTTAGAAGGTATCTGTAAGGGTTGTATCTTCCAAAGATAAAGCCAAGGAGAGGAAGGGTTAAAAAAGCGTGCAGTGTAAGTCCAAGGACAACCGTAAGAGCATACTTCCACAGTGAAAAGAAGACTTCCGTTCCCATATCAGCTACCATAAAACCGACAAGGGCAAAAACACCCACCGGCGTTAGTCTTACCACCCAACGTGTCAGGTTTATGAGTCCGTCATTGAGGCCGTCAAAGAAGTTAAATACATGCTTCATCTTCTCTCTGCTAACGCTTAAGGTTGCAAGCCCAAATAGAACGGCGAAGAAGATTATCTGAAGGACGTTGCCCTCCGTGAAGCTCCTTACAGGATTTGATGGAATTATATTCCATATAACATCAACGAGAGTAAGCTCTTTCACATTGGGAGTATCTCCAGCTCTATGGAATACTTCGTTGCCTTCACCGGGTTTCAGCAGAACTACAAGTACGAGACCTGTAAGGACTGAAAGAGTCGTCGTTGTAACGTAATATAGGATGGTCTTCGTACCGATATCTCTAAACTTTGCGATATCGCCAAGTCCAAGCATTGCTATGAATACCGATGTGAACACGAGGGGCACTATTATCATCTTCAGGAGGCTTAGAAATATGTCTCCCAGTATCTTTAGCTTAAGCATGAGCTCTGGAAGGTAAACACCCCCCACAAAACCAAACAGCAAAGCAATCAGGGTCAGGTTTTCAAGGTAGAGAAGTCTTCTCATTCTGTATTAGCATATACTATTCCTGTATGAGTTTCGTAAGCAGGGAGTTCAAACCATACTTTGAAAGGTCCATATCGCCTGTAGTAGATTTTCTCTCTACCAGGGGAGTGCACCCAAACCTTATCACCCTCGCAGGTTTTGGGCTGATAACTTTAGGCTCCGTAGCTCTGTATTACAAAATGAGCCTTGCTGCCCTTTTACTGATGGGCATGGGGGCGCTTCTGGATGCTGTGGACGGAGCCGTTGCTCGCAGGAGGGGACTGGAGTCGGAGTTTGGCGCTTTTCTTGATTCCACGGTGGACAGGCTGTCCGATGCTATGCCTTTTCTCTCCCTGGGGCTTTTATACGCAGAGGTGTCCCAACCGCTCGGTGTTGCTCTGTCCTTTACCGCCCTTATAGGCTCTTACGGGGTCAGCTACACGAGAGCTCGGGCGGAGGCGCTGGGTATCTACGGCATAGGCGGTATCTTTGAAAGGACGGAGAGGTGGTTGGTACTGCTCTTGGGTATAGCTTCCGAGCTTATACCTCTCGCCCTCTTTATAATAACCCTGGGAGGATTTGCAACCTCCCTCCAGAGGGTATACGAGGTAAAGAAGAGCCTTGACAGGAGGTATTCATGAACATCTACGATATGGTTAAGCAGCTTAAGAATTTTCAACAGGGATTTGAAGAGGTAAAGGAAGGTCTGCGTTTAAGGAAAGAAGTCATAGATAAGGAAGGCGTAGAGCTTATCTTCAATGGACTCGGAGAGATCGTTGATATAGAAATAAAGAATGAAGAGCTAAGGAATGATTGGGAAAGGTTAAAGCCGATACTTATAGACCTAATAAATCAGGCACAGGACATATCAAGGGATATAGCTAAGGAAGAGTTCAACCGCAGGTTTGGAGGTCTCTTAGGAGGCTTGGGACTTGGCTTTTGAGGACGTCTTTCCAGAAGCCCTCAAGCTCGCCCTTGATAATGTCAGGAGGATACCCACCTATGGGGAAAGAGGGGCGAGCAGGCTCGTTTACAACCTCCTCAAGCTTCAACCGGAGGAGAGAAAACTCGTCGTTCAGGCTCTCACGGAGGCAAGTGAAAAGCTGAGACCCTGTCAGGAGTGTTATCTACTGACCGACAGAGATGTCTGTGCTATATGCTCAGACTCCAGGAGGAGCAAGAAGTTTCTATGTGTTGTGGAAGAGTCACAGGATGCCTACTCCATTGAAAGACTTGAGAGGTACAGGGGAGTGTATCACATACTCCAGGGAAGAATCGCCCCCCTTGAGGGTGTATCCCCGCAGGACCTGACTATAGACAGGCTACTGGACAGAATAGAGAAGAACAACGTTAAGGAAGTAATAATAGCTACAAACCCTAACGCTGAAGGTGAGGCAACCGCCAACTATCTTATGAAACTTCTAAAGGACAGGTTCCCTTCAGTAAAAGTGTCACGAGTGTCTTACGGTCTTCAGTTTGGTTCCTTACTTGAGTTCGTAGATGAGTTATCTCTGGAGAAGTCCTTTGAGAACAGGAAATAGAAGGTGTCTTCCTGGACGTAGCTCACCAGCTGAGGTATATCCCCGAGGAGGAAGTTCACCCTCTCCGGTATTCCATAACCTCTCCACACATGACCTGAACCCACTATAACAACAAGTTTTGCGCGAGGATAGGCAAGGGCTGTCTTGGCTATCTTGTAAGCCATGCCTGTATCCCATGCCAGCTGAACATCAAGAAAACTCTTCTCAACAGAGCTCTTGTGTTCCTTCATAGCCTTCAGAATAAACTCCCTGTGCTCCTTCCGAAGAGGCATGACCTTCTCCGGCAGATAACCGCTCCTCACCTTTCCAAGCCCTCTCCTTTTTACATCCCTGACCAGCTCCGAGGGTACATTAAGGGCTATGAGTTTTATACCCCTCTCCCTTGCAAACCTCCACAGGGGAGCATAAAGCTCCTTATCAAAACCCCATCTCCTTTTGTATTCGGTTCTTTTAAGCATCTCCTCCTCGTCTATATAACCCTCTACGTACTCGTCCAAGGCTTCTTGAAAAGGTTGCTGGAAAGCCTCCATAAGCAAAACGATTTCGTATCCCTTCTTATCAAGCTCCTTCAGTATTCTAAGCTGTAGTTGGTGTATATCTTCCCTGTCGTGGGTTTCACCAAGATATATCACTTTAGCTTCTTCCGCCTTAAGTATAAAACGTTCAAGAGAACTCCCTTCAAAGAAGATGAAGTCGGAGGAGAAGGCAAGTAAAGGCATTAAGAGCAGTAAGAGCATTGAATCATAGTATATCTTAGTAATATGACAGCCATACTGGTAACAGGAACTGACACCGGCGTGGGGAAGACCTTCATAACCTATAACATAGCCCGCGCTCTGAAGGAGAAAGGTATAAGGGTTGGGTGCTTCAAACCTGTTGAGACCTATGTCAGGGATATACCTGAGGACGGAAAACTTCTCGCCTCTGCTACAGGACAGAGCGTTGATGAAGTTGTTCCCGTAAGATTCCTCCTACCCTTAGCTCCCTACTCTGCCGAGATTGAAGAGGGCAAGAAGTTCTCCTTGAAGGAGCTTCGGGAAAGGTTTGAAGACCTGAAAAGGAAGTACGAGGTTTTGCTTGTAGAGGGCGCAGGCGGCATAGCGGTTCCCATAAAGGAGAATTACACTTACGGAAACTTAGCCAAAGACTGGGGAGTTCCCGTTCTAGTGGTTGGAAGGGCAGGGCTTGGGACCCTGAACCATACCTATCTCACCTGGTATTATGCAAAAAGCCTATCCTTGGAGGTTATCGGTATAGTTCTCAACGGCTTTGAAGGGACAGATGTCTCAGAGAAGACAAATCCCCGGGTCGTTTACGAAATGACCGGCTTAAAACCTGTATGCATAAGAAGGTCTAAGGGTACTTTAGTCTCAGAAGAGGAAAAGAACTTACTTCTTGAGCTTATCGGGTTTTAAACCGTAGTAGAAGGCCACCTGTTCCGCAAGCTTCTTGAAGTAAGGAGCGCTCACCTCACCTCCGTAAAGTTTCTTGCCTTTAGGTTCATCAACAACTATCACGGCAACAAATCTAGGGTCAGTAGCCGGAAAAAATCCGGCAAAATATGTAACCACTTTATCCCTTGAGTATTCCCCTCGTTCAAAGTCAAACTTCTGAGAGGTTCCCGTCTTGCCCGCTATAGTGAAGTACCTTGAACGTGCCCTGTGACCGGTCCCGTCTTCCACAACCTTTGTTAGAACTCTGTTCAACCATCTGAGTGTTCCTTCAGAGATAACTCTATCTTTCAAAACCTCAGGTTCAGCCCTGTACACAACCTTACCCTCTGAAGACACTATCTCTTTAACTATATGAGGCTGTAGAATTTTCCCTGTTGCGAGTCCACCAAAAGCAACCGCTATGTTTAAAGTGTTGAAGGCTATACCCTGACCTATGGAAGAGTAAAGTATATTCGCGGGGTAGTTGAAATCGGGAAGCTGTGGGTTTGCCTCACCCGGAAATATACTGAAACGTTTATTCATATGGAAGGTTTCAAGGAGCTCTTCAACATCCCTTTTATTAAGGTACTTTGCCACCTCTATCGTGCCTATGTTTGATGAGTGAACCAGAACATCCCTGAGTATTATCGTCCCCAGGCGTTTAGGGTCTCTAACGTAGCGGTCGTAAACCTTTATCCTACCGTTACCGGTATTAACCCAGAAGTTTGTAGTTATGTACCCCTTCTCCAGAGCCCAGGCTATGAAAAAGGGTTTCATGATTGAACCAGGTTCAAACACATCTGTAACGGCAAAGTTCCTTAGCTTATCGGGTGGGTAGCTCTGGAAATTGTTTGGGTCAAAGTAGGGATAGGTGGCGAGACCGAGTATATACCCGTTGGTCAGGTCCAGTAGGATTATAGAAACCTTTCTGGGTCTCCAGCTTCTAACTATATCATCCCTGAGCTTCTCCAGTATATTTTGAACTCCCACGTCCAGAGTAAGTAGAACGTCCTTCTCTTCTCCCAGCATACCTTTCAACGGGTGAAGGTATATCTTCCCGAGTCCACCGTTTATATACATGAGGGCTCTTGAATAACCCCCTCCAAGGTAATCGTTTAAGAGATACTCCATACCCTCCAGACCTTTGCCGTCAACCCCCACAAAACCTATAGTGTTTGAAGCTATGGACCCGTTCGGGTAAAGTCTCGTATACTCCTCCTGAATCCCAAGGTATCTTGTGTTCTTCGTCTTCACTATAAGACTTTTCAGTTTATCCTTAAGGTCCTTATCTATCCCTGAGAGTATCTTTATGGGTCTCTTTGCTCCAGATTCTATCCTCTTTCTTATGTTCCTGGCAGGAATCCCTGTAAGCTTTGAGAGCCCTTCTATAAGCATGTCTTTATTGTTCAATCTGCTTGTGTCCGGATGGGCATATACAGCGAGGGTGGGCACACTTAAGGCAAGCTCTCTATCATTTGCATCCTTTATGCTCCCCCTGTAAAGGGGTACTTTTATTAGGCTAATCCTGTCAAAGTTCCTTTCTATTTTTTCGGCTATCTCGCTCTCTTTTGTGACCTGCAGGTCAAGGATCCTGATAAGGGATATGAACGATAGAATTGTAAAGAGGGCGAGGACGAGCCTCGCCTTGGTCTCAAACTTCCTGCTTGCTCCCCATCTCCACTCCACAGAAAATTATTTTACTGGTACCTAAACACGCTGGGATTTAGAACATCCGGATAGGCTTGCTCCATTTCATAATCAAAGAGCTGCTTCCTAACCTTCTTGAGGTCGTTTTTGTTGGGTTTAAAGGGGTAGCTCTTTATATCGGAGACGGAGCTGTCTCCAAAGGGCCTGTTACAGGCAACCTCTGTGGTCTTTCCTCTGCATCCAGCGGTCATGAAGGGTTTCCCGCTCCAGAAGACCTCTTCAAAGACCTCTTCGGAGACTCCCCAGTCTATTATCTGACCCTTTTCGTTAAAGTTCATATAATCATACCTTGAGAGACCGTTGTCTATCAGGTATCTTGCGAACTGAACCCTCCTATACTGAGGTGCGGGGCACGGTTTTTCTTTCTCCATCAAAGACCCCTCTTCCGGCCAGAAGGAAAAGAGGTGGGTTCTCGCTCCAAGGTCTCTAACCTTCTGAATAGTTTCAACCATTTCCTGCTCCGTTTCTCCAAGACCAACTATGAGGTGGCATCCAGCGTATCCATCCCCCATAACCTCCGCACACCACTCAAGAACCTTCCAGTAGGTGTCCCACCTATGGGGGCTGTTCATGGGTTTGCCTCTAAGCTTATCAAATATATCAGGTGTTGCTGCATCAAGGGCAACCGTCAATGTATCAGCACCGAGCTTCTTGTAGTCCTCTATATCCTCGTAGGTTTGTCCGGTGGCGTTCATGAGTATAGAGACAAATAGCTGGTCTCCTAGCTCCTCTATAACCTTTCTCAGAACGTACTTGGTGTCCCTTATAGACCTGGGGTGGGTTATCTGGGATATACACAGGCGTTCCGCATGTCCAACCTGTTTAGTTCTCTCTATTATGTCTTCAAGCTTTACGGTAGGCCACTCCACCCTTATAAAGTTCTTCTTGGAGTACTCCATGTCTCTCGCCTTCTGAAGTCCACAGTAAGCACAGGTAGCATGGCATCCGGAAGGATAAGTGAGGAGCGTGTTTATACAGCTCAGTTTTGTATTTCTATAAAACTGACCCGGTATGAGTCCCAGAGTCATAGCTGCAGCCCAGCTTATCTGAAGGTATTCGGGACTCTCCCTCTGCTCGGTTAAGGTTTCAAGGGCAAGTTTATTCATATCTCTAACCTCCCGATTTGTTCAACTCTGTGTAATTATACTACGGTAGGTTTTCAGAATCGGACAAAGAGGGTAAGGGCTACCACGTCCACAGAATCCACAGATTCCGTGTCAACAGCCTTGTACTTGTATTCAAGCCCCGCCCCGAAGTTACCGACCTTCAACTGGGCACCTGCAAAAGCCTGAGCTCCTCCTCCATTCTCGTTACCTATGGTTCCAACAGGAGCGTCCGTAACGGGGTCCTTTGCATCAAGTCCAAACCTGTTTGAGGATATACCAGCCCCACCGTAGAGGTCTAAAACTGGAGCTACACTCAGAACAGCCTTTGCATTGAGCTCAAGGGTGGTGTAAGTGAGGTCAACGGAACATGTACCGTAGCCGGCACAGTAGAAGGTACCTATACTCTTTTTCCCGTAACCAAGCTCTACATTCGGTCCTACACTCAGGACAGGGGTGACCGGGAAAAGATACTCTCCATAAAAAGCCACGTATCCCTCCAGCGTTGTGCTATCATTGCCTCCGCTCCAGTTTATCCGAGCGTTCCCAAGCTTCACACCAAGCTCAACAGCATAGAGCTGGGTTGACAAGATTAACCCTCCAGCCAAGATGAATCGCTTCATATCTCACCTCCAATCTTATCTTTTCAAAACAACCCACACGTACAGGTCTCCTGTCTTTGGGTCAATCCATTCATCTTCTATGGTTGCATTCTTGATAAGGACCTCCCTAACCTCCTGCTCTGAGAGTGAGTTAAAGGTCTTCTTGTAGTATTGAAGGGTTTGGGTGTCAACGTTTATTTCAACCTTCGTAAGCTCCGACTTCACTATTATCTCTATCTGCTTAGCAAGGTCTGCAAGGGCTATCTGCTTGGCAAGTCTCTTCTGCTCGGCGTAACCCTTGCCCGGTATCTTTTTAGCTATCCCCACACCTCCGAGAACTCCGCCGTAGTTGGGATTGTGAACCCATACGGGCAATCCATCCTTGAGAGGATACTTGGTTCTCGGTTCCTCTCTCTTTGCAATCTCAATGGGCGCTTTTTCTAACCTCTGGGGTTCCTCCCTTAACTGAGGAGTTCTACCCTCTTCAAGGGTGAGCTCCTTGGCAGGTTTTGGAGCTTCTCTCTCAAGCTCTTCAAAAGCTCTCTCCGCCCTCTGGAGCTGTTCTTCCTTTCTGGGTTCGGTCTTTACCTTTTCTGTTTTTGGTCCGCAGGATACAAAGAGTAAAAGGGGCAAAAGGAGGGGCACGAGCAGATGTCTCATAGTGAGCTCGCCTCCACCTCAGTAGGTGAGAATCTTATAAGCTTAAGCTCGGGCATCCTCTCTATCGCGTTGGCAAGATAAACCGTGTTTTCAAGGTACGTAACCTTAAACTTACCGAGTCCGAGGTCTTCAACGGACTCAACCCATGGAACTCTCTGGAGTTTCTCCTTTATCTCAAAGTTCTGGCTGGTACTCTTTACGCCCTTCACAACGACCGTGACGACCTTCTTCTTAGATGCCCTGTAGCGCTCTATCTTTCCCATTATGTCGCTTCCAAGCTTCTGGGCGAGAGCCTCCATAGCCTTGTAATTGGCATCTTGAAGGTTGGGTGCTCTTCCCATAGCCGACAGAGAGCCCGAAGCCACTATCCTCAGCCCGTCTGCGTCCCTGGCAAGGAGGTAGTAGTTGAGCCTTGCCGTGACAACGTTGAAGGTCGCCCTTATTCCGTAACCTATATCCTGACCGGTCTGGGTTGAAGGAACCAGCTCTACCTTGCCGACAACCATAGCCCCAGAGAGAGCTCTTGACATATAAGCCCTCAGAAGTATGAATCTCTTCTGTGCCACTATCTGCTCCACATCGTAGGGGTTCACATTGGGGTTCCCCGCAAAATCGTAGACCTTGAAGCCCTGCTGGTTGAGAATATTAACCAGCTCCGTGGTGACCGGATTCATCTCATCAAGCTCTACACCGCTTGGGTTCTTTACTATAACCATCACACTGAACGCGGTATCGCTTGATATCAAGCTTAAGGCTCTTTCAGCCTCTTCGGGATAGACACAGCCCCTCACCTTAACCCTTACCATATCGGCAAAGTTCTCTTCCTGAAGCACTTTGACATCCTTTATGAATCCCCCTACCTGGTTCTTTATCACCTCGTCCAGTAGTTGGAAGTTCTGGACTATGGTCTTCACGCTCGTCGTTACACCGAGAGCCTTCTCTATAGCGTCCCACTTTGCCCTCGCAAGAGCTTCAGCCTTGGCACTCGCCCTATCACCACCTATCACCGACGCCTCACCCACTCCCACGGATTCTATACACTTAACCTGTTTCTTAAAGGGCTGTATCGGAGCCGGAGGAGGCGGTGGCTGAGGTTTAGGTAAGGAGACCTGCGGTTGAGGAGGTGATAGAGGAGGAGGCTGCATCTGGGCGGGTTGCTGAGGGGCTCCAGTATAGAGAGCGAGCTTTACGTTGCCTATGAGTGCAGGAAAATCACCGTAAGGCTTGTCCGTTTCATAGTGTTTGTAGAAGTAAAAGCCTATACCTCTTATTGGCTCGGTCGGTGTAAAGGGTTCCGATGCTATCTTGTTACCATCCAGGTATATAATAGCCTTCCCATTCCTGACGGCTAAGGCAACGGAATGTATGGCTCCTTTCTGTATGTTCCTCTTGTATTCGTAAAAAGCATCCCTGCTGCCACGGGGGCTGGAGGAGACACCTGCTTCAAACCTGTCACAGCTCCCCTTCAAAACTATGAAGGTATCTCCCCCAAGAGCATATTGATTACCTTCCTGAGCTTCCTTCAAGGTCCTCTCGGGGAAAAGGTTAACCGCTACAAAAGGGCATCCGGGTTCGAAGGTATAGAACTCAAATTCAAGAGAAAAGTCTCCAGATATGTTTAGTGGTTTGTAAAGATTTAAACCTGCATCAAAAGGCTTTATCCAGCGTTTCCCTTGAAAATCAACACACTCATAGCTTCCCTTGATTATGCTAAGGTCTTTTACCACATCCCCAGCAGGACAGGTTGTGCTATCCACTAAAAGTAGAACTTTATCCCCACCTTGAAATCCACTTGTAGTTGAAGATAAGGAAGGTAACTCAGAAACCGAAGCAACAGCACCTCCTCTACAAACCACAGCTCCGTACTTCTCGTTTACATTGGCATCGTTCCACCATCCGTCCGGTCTTCCCGCTCTCGCAAGCTCAATAGCTCCATAGTTTTCATAAGTTCCACCGTTAGGTTCTCCAGGTCCAAAGTTTAGAAAGTCAACGGGAGAACCATCTGCCCATCTCCACCTGCCTTCAGATCCATCGTCGGTCAGACCTATCCATGCTCCCTTCCACACACCCGGTTGCCAGGACACACTTTTGAGTAAGGCAAGCACCTTCATATTCTCTTCAAGGTTATGTATAGAGGCTATTTCTAAACCTTTTGATCTGCATGCCGCTGCTGCTGTAGCCCAGTTTACCGGACCAGTAAAAACAATAAGAGTAAATGGTGGATTACTCAAACTAGTGAACTCTGTTGCCGCAACTTGTCCCTGACCACCGTAATGAGGATTTTGGGGGTTGTGCCATCCGGGCGGTATAAAAGGAGGAGCAGAAAAGGAAAGACCCATCAGGGTAAGAACGATTAAGAACAGCCTCATGACTTCCTCCCTCAGAATAGCTTCTTAAGACCGCTTCCCCCCTCAAGGGGTTTCCTTTCAACAATTTGCCCCAGCTTCACCCTCATAATCTGAGCCTTGTCTCCCTCCAGTACAGCCCAGGCTTTGTCTGTCTGTATCTGGTTGGAAACCACAAGGGACACAGGAAGCTTGACCTGGTCACAGGTGGTTCTTCCGCTTATCGGGTCCTGAACAGCCTGGAAGTCTATAACATAAAACTCCTGCCCAGATTTCACACCCTGCTGGGCTCCAACATTTATAAGGGCGTACCTCTTACTCTTATCGGGCGCCGTCCTGAGCTGGATTATGTACCCTCTGAGCGGGAAGAGTTTAGATATTTCAGGTCTGATATCTTCAACAGCCTCCGCAACAGCCTTTTTAATTCCTCCTATTATAGAGTCATAGCTGAACTGGGGAGTTTTGCCCATAACCTCCCTTCCCGAAACGGTTTTAGATAGGACGACTTCACCAGTTTCGGTATCTATCACCTTTATCACCACGTCAACGATAACGTTCCATCCCTCCTGTGTAGCCGCACCAGCCGCAAGGACAGAACCCCATGTTCCAAAGAGTCCCTTTGCAGCCCCCTTGGCTTCCTCAAGGGACACCCACTTGAGGTTTACGTTATTAACCGCCCCTGTAATTATGTACTTCACACCGGCGAGCTGACCGATCTGGACGGCGGTGTTCGGGTCAATAAGCCCTGACATCTGGAGCTTTTGCTCTTCAAGCACCTTTTGCAAGTCCCTTCGGGTGTAAACCTTCATCCCTCCTATGCTTGCCACTTCGCTGACCACAGCTTCAGCTACACTCTCTCCTATCTTTGCGTTTATCTGCCTTGATATGGTTTCAGACTGGGTTCTCCAGTCCCTTTTGCTTGCTCCTGCGGACACTCCCCCAACTCCTATAACTCCTGGACCAACTACACCGACACCCCATGCTCCTCCTCTCACGTACTTTCTTGACTCTGTTCCCGCGGAAGCTGTCTGTATAGCGTTTGCAAGGTCAAAGGTACTGTTGTTAGCAAAATCTACCACGGCAACCTTCGGAACAGCGTTTTCGTAAGCCAGCCGGCAGGCGTCCGGTATTTCAACCTTAACCTGGTCTAAAGGTGTTATTGGATACGCAGTTGGGTCAATCTGTGACGTTTTTGCTCCACAGGCGAGAATAACAGGCATGACTCCCAGAGTTGCCACTAAAATCTTCTTGGACCTCATTTTTACCCCTCCTTTAGAGCTTTCTTACTTTTCATTTTAACCTCCTCTTGTATATATTCAATTTCAAAATGTCAAGTTTTAGTGTGAAAATTACCAGAAACCTTTACCTTGAAGTTCATTTAGAAGGTCCCTTAGTAAGGGGATGCACCTTTAACTCTGGTAGGGTAGCTCCTTCAAAAGGAAACACCATTCTTTCCAAAATTTTTGATAAGTATATAAGCAAAAGGGGTGATGCGGAAATAGAGTTTGATAGACTTGACCTCACCGGTTATACCGAGGAGGTTGTTGAGGTTTACAGAGTTTTAAGAAGAGAAGTGCCCTTTGGAAGAACCATAACTTACGGTGAACTTGGAAAGCTTACAGGGAAACATCCGAGGTTTGTAGCTTACTGTATGAAGATAAACAGGTTTCCCATAATAGTCCCCTGTCACAGGGTGGTTTCAAAATTTGGTCTGGGGGGCTTCTCCTACGGCATAGAGCTGAAAGCCTTACTCCTTAAGTTTGAGAGGGGGGAGGCCTGATACGAGCCGTTCAAACTCTTTAAGGACTCTTTCATACTCAGAGATAAGCTTCCTACCTAATTTCGTAAGCTCAGCGCCTTTCTTCTTCCTTCGTTTAACCACAGGCTTACCGAGTCTCTCTTCCATAGCCTTTATCTGGCTGTGAGCCCTTTTGTAGCTAAGTCCGAGTTTCTCTGCCGCTTTCAATATAGAACCCTCTTCCTCTATCGCTTTGAGGAGTTGGTACTTACCCTCGCTTATTATCGGTTCTCCGTCCAATTCCAGCCACACCTTGAACCTAATTATCAATTTCTCTCTCCAAAGAGCATCGTCCCTATGCGGACTATAGTTGCACCTTCTTCAATAGCCACCTCAAAGTCATGAGACATTCCCATTGAGAGGTGCTTGAGCCTCACTCCGAATCTATGCTCAAGCTCCTCCTTAAGCTCCCTCAACCCTCTGAAGAAGGGTCTGACCTCTTCCTGGTTTTCCCTATACGGAGGTATGGTCATGAGTCCTTCAACTTTAAGGTTGGGAAGGTTTTGAATGTGCGTAAACAGGCCGAAGACCTCTTTCGGACTCACACCCCCCTTTGTCTCTTCACCGCCCATGTTTACCTCTATAAGAACTCTCTGGACAAGGTCAGCCTTCTGTGCCCTTTTCTGTATCTCCTCTGCCAATGATACCCTATCAAGAGAATGTATTAGGGACACCTTACCAACTAAGTGTTTGACCTTGTTAGTCTGGAGTCTTCCTATAAAGTGCCAGTCTATAGTCAGTCCTGCAAGAGCCTCGTACTTTTTCAAAAACTCCTGAACTCTGTTCTCACCGAAGGTTCTCAAACCACAACCGTAAAAAGCCCTTATTCTTTCAGGTGGAACTGTCTTTGAAGCTCCAAGAAGGGTAACCTCTTCCGGGTCTCTACCCACCCTGTTACACGCTTTCTCTATGAGCTTCATTATAGACTTCAAGCGTTCGCACTCATGCATGATTAGATATCTTAAACCACAAACATCAGTAGACCAATCGGTGATATGTATCATGGAAAAGGAGCCTGATAAACAAACATTTACTTATGGAGGTAGGTATCATGGTTGATATAGTACAGGAGATAAAAGCGGGCAAACTTGAGGTCAGAAAGTTAAAGGGTAAAATTTACCCTTCCGCAACTGGCTCTGAAAGGGTTTTTGTCCTCTTATCTGGAAGGGGAAAGCTTATAAAGGGACAGTCTTTCAGAGATATTGAAGGGGAAGCCTTGATATCTGTTGAGCCAGGTGAGATCTTCGGATTTATCCCTGAGGGCAGCGCAACCTTGCTGGAGATATCCACAAAGACAGAAAAGGAAAAACCCTTAGAAAGGATAGAACTCAGAGAAATGGAGCCTGCAAGAAGACACCCTCTCGTTATGGAAAAGTTCAAAGAACTTAAAGAGGGGGAGGCGTTTGAAATTGTGAACGACCATGACCCGCTCCCTCTCTACTTCCAGATGAATATGTTCTTTCCAGGAAAGGTGGGATGGGAGTATGTGGAAGGCAATGGAGATCGCTGGATAATCCGGATTGAAAAGCTGGGAGGTGGTAGATGAGATTTCTCTTAGTTATGTTGCTGAGCTCAATAAGCCTCTTCGCCCAGGAGAACCTCACCATGAAACAGGTTATGCAGTTGGTAAATCAGTCGGCGGTGAAAGTTCTTGAGGGATTCCTCCTGAACAACGACAGGATGGTAATAGAGGGTGCGAGAGAGATAGCGGAACATCCAAAACCCGCAGGGGGACCTCTGAGGTACATAGAACCCTCAAAGAGAGAGGAGTTTGTCAAGCTTGTAAGAGGCTTTGAGGAACAGGTGCACGGAGGTTCACAGAGGATAATTGAGCTCATGAAGGAAGGTAAGAGAGAAGAAGCCTTTAAGGAGTACTTTCGGGTTCTCCAGGGATGCACAGCGTGCCACCGTATTTTCAGAGACGGGAGGTGAGAAGTGGAGAGGTTGAGAGCTCTTATAGAGGAGTTAGTTGAGGAGCACAGGAGTATCCTCAGAGAGCTAAAAAAAGTTGAGGAGAACCTTGAGGATAATCTGGAGAAGCTAATCCAGCTTATGGAGCATGAGGTTGAAAGGCACGCCCTTAAGGAAGAGAGTGAACTCAGGGAACTTGCGGAGGGGAGGTTTGACTTTTATGTTCTTGAGTTTGCCCATGAACAGGTAAGGGAAGCCCTTGAGGAGCTAAAGGAATCTCCTAACGAGAACAATGCAAAGAGGGCTATAGCCGTCCTTAAAAGCCATTTCATGGAGGAGGAGAACATCTACTTCCCCGAGATGCTTGGACATGAACCCTATTTAGGTGGTGAGGGTTGAGCCTATATTTATGAATAGGAGGTCTGAAAATGGGTTTTGACCTTGTAATCAAAGTAGGTGGTGAAGGTGGTGAAGGTGTTATATCAGCGGGGGACTTCCTTACAGAAGCTGCCGCTAGGGCTGGGTATGAGGTGGTGAACTTTAAGAGCTTCCCGGCGGAGATAAAGGGGGGGTACGCCCAGTCAATCGTGAGGATATCAGACATCAAGAGATATTCAACGGGAGATGGTTTTGATATTCTGTGTTGCTTTAACAGGGAGGCTTACGAGTTCAACAGGAAACACCTTAAAGAGGGTTGCGTCCTTATTTATGATTCCTCAGACTTTGAGCCTGAAGAGCACGAAGGAGTTTACCTCTACCCGGTTCCTCTCTCCGAGCTTGCCAGGGATGTGATGAAGGCATACATAACTAAGAACGTTATTGCCCTCGGTGTGCTTTGCGAACTCTTTAAGATACCTGACCAGTCCATAAAGGATTCAATAAGGGCAAAGTTCCTGAGAAAGGGTGAGGAGATAGTAGCTATGAACTACAGAGCCCTTGAAACAGGTATAAACTACGTCAGAGAGAATCTCAAGAAAACAGACCCCTACATATTCCCTCCTCCTCTGGAACCCAAAGACGTGGTGATAATGGAAGGAAACCAGGCTGTTGCAAAGGGTGCCGTTGTTGCAGGCTGTAAATTCTACGCAGCCTATCCTATAACTCCTGCAACCACCGTTGGGAACTACATAGTTGAAGACCTTATAAAGGCAGGAGGATGGCTCTACCAGGCTGAGGATGAGATAGCTTCGCTGGGTATGGCTCTCGGAGCTTCTTTTGCAGGTGTGAAAGCTATGACAGCAACCTCAGGACCTGGACTGTGTCTCATGACAGAGTTCCTCTCCTATGCAGGCATGACAGAGCTCCCAATAGTTGTAGTGGATGTTCAGAGGGTTGGTCCAGCCACGGGTATGCCCACAAAGCACGAGCAGGGAGACCTTTACCATGCGGTTTACGGTGGACACGGAGAGTATCCGAAAGCAGTTCTTGCCCCGACAAACGTTGAGGAGTGTTTCTACCTGACCGTGGAAGCTTTCAACCTTGCTGAGAAGTATCAGATGCCAGTATTCCTGCTCTCTGATGCCTCCCTATCCTTGAGGACGGAGGCTTTCCCAACACCAAAGGTGGAGAACATAAAGGTCATAAACAGGTGGGTTTACAGAAGGGAGGATGACCCAGAAGGCAGGTTCATAAGGAACGACAGGTTCCTGAGGTACGCTCTGTTCACCGAAGATGGTATAACGCCGGTAGGAATCCCCGGAGACCCGAATGCCATCCACGCCATAACCGGCCTTGAACATCAGGAAAACTCAGACCCAAGGAACAGACCGGACATAAGAACCCTGCAGATGGAAAAGAGAATGAGAAAACTTGAGAAGCTCCTTAAGGAAGATGCAGAGAGGTTTTATGAGTTTGACTGCCCCTATGAGCAGGCTGACATAGGAATTATCACATGGGGACTCACTGCGTCGGTGGCAAAGGAGGCAGTTGAAAGGCTCAGGAGCAGGGGGGCAAGGATAAACGCCCTTTACATGAAACTCCTGTGGCCTGTGAGAGCTGACCTCATTGAATCTTTTGCAAGGAGCTGCGGAAGGATAGCTGTACCCGAAACCAACTGGAGCGGACAGCTTGCCTCCATACTCAAGCAGGAAACCCATTTGAGGCCAATAACTTTCAATATCTACAGGGGTGAGCCTCTGATTCCCAAGGAGGTGGAAGCATTCCTGGAGTTCCTGATAGAGAACCCAGAGGTCAGGGAAGGAAGGTTCACGGCGGCGGACATATTCGGGGAAGAAAGAGTTTACGGACTAATTTAATAGGAGGTACAGTATGGGTGTTTATAGGAGACTTGAAGCTCAACTAAAACCGGTAGATTACAAGAGCGACATAGAGCCTACCTGGTGTGCAGGTTGTGGGGACTTTACCGTTATATCCTCTCTCACCAAGGTCTTCTCAGAATTGAGGATACCTCCGGAAAGTATAGTCCAGGTCTCCGGAATAGGATGCTCCTCAAGGGCACCTCTCTTTATGAGGACTTACGCCACTCATACCCTTCATGGGAGAGCCATACCCTTTGCCATAGGGGTGAAACTCGCGAATCCCGAGTTGACCGTCATATGCAATGTGGGAGACGGAGACCTCTTCTCAATAGGCGCGGGGCACAACCCTCATGCGGCCAGGAGAAACATTGATATAACCGTAATCTGTATGGACAACCAGGTTTACGGGCTTACAAAAAATCAGGTGTCTCCCACATCAAGGGAGGGACTTTACGGCTCCCTCACACCTTACGGGAACATAGACAGACCTATAAATCCTGTAGCCCAAATGCTGTCCTTTGGAGCCACCTTCGTAGCTCAAACCTTCTCAGGAAATCCGAAGCACATGACAGAGGTCTTCAAAGAAGCTATATCTCACAGGGGATTTGCCTTTGTGAACGTCCTCTCCCCGTGTCCTACTTTCAACAAAGTTGATACGTTCAAGTATTACAGGGAGAAGGTAAAGGATGTGAACTCAGAGCTTCCATTCCTTGAATATCCTCTTGTCAAGGAGAAGAACATAAACGAGGAAGGACACGACCCCTCCGACTTTAAAACCGCCCTTGAGCTGGCTCTACATGACCTTGACCACTACTACAATCCCAACGCTCCGGTTCCAATAGGTGTGTTTTACAGAAAGGAGGAGGAGACTTACGAGGACAGAGTCAGCAGGGTTAAGGAGCGGTATAAGGCAGTGAAAGAACCGACTCTGGAGCTACTTCAAAGCTTTATAAACGCCTGCAAGCCGGAGGCAATATAATGGAAGAGGTAAGAGAAGCCCTCAGGGAGGTGATAGACCCACACACTGGCATGAACCTGGTGGATATGGGTGTGGTCCAGCACATCCAGACTGAAGGGGAGTGGGTTTATGTATCCCTGAGACCCACAAGCCCTTTCTGTCCCATAACGGACTATCTCGTGAATGCGGTCAGAGAGAAGCTGAGAGGGCTAGGATTTAAAAGTATAGAGGTGGAGCTGGAAGATGCCCTTTATTGATGTTAGGAATTTAGAGCCTCCCCAGCCTATGGTAAAGGTGGCAAAGGCTCTTGAGGAGCTTAAAGAGGGAGAAACCCTTGAGGTCCTTGGCTCAAGGCCATTCACACACCTCCTCCCAAGGCTTGAGGAGCTCGGATACTCTTACGAGCTTAAGGAAACGGAGGAAGGATATCTATTAAGGATATGGAGGTCCGGAGAGGAGAGGGTCTCAAAAGAGGAGGAAGAGTTCAGAATAGACGAAAACACAAACGTCGGAAAGCTGTTAGAGAAGTATCCGGAAGCCCTGAACGTACTCATAGAGTTTGGATTCACTCCCCTTAAAAATCCACTGCTTAGGAGGATACTCCCTTATACGGTCACGCTTGGTCAGGCGAAGAAAATAAAGAGGATGTCTGATGATAAGTTTGGTAAACTCCTTGAAAGACTGAGGGAGCTTGAAGAATGGAAACGATAGAGGAACTGAAAGTCCATTACCGGTGGAGTAAAAAAGACGAGGAAAATCTGAGAAAGGTAGCCTGGCTTGGTGAGAGCTACGCTGACGAGTTCATAGAGCGTTTTTACAACTACCTTGAGAACTTCAGGGATACAAGCCTTTACTTACCAGATGAGGAAACCAGGAAGAGACACAAAGATAAAGTTAAGAGGTGGTTCGCAGAGCTTTTTCTTTCTAAATACGACGCCCAATACCTTAGAAGGCTATACAGAATAGGAGAGGTACACCTCAGGATAGGGCTCCCTCCCCACTACGTCCAAGCCTCCATGAACTTTGTTAGGGATTTCATAGCGGAAAAACTGACCGAGCATATGGGGTGTTCTCCTGAAAGAGACGAGATAATTGCCTCCATAAACAAGGCTTTAGACCTTAACCTTGATGTTATGGTGAACTCCTTCAGGGAGGAGGAGCTGAAAGTTTACCTCTCTTCAGGAAAGCTACAGAGGGTGCTTATTGAGAACATAAGACGCGTATCCTGGTTCTTTGACATATTCATAATCACTGCGCTCTCAGGAGTCGGGCTCTTCCTAATTCTCTGGATAGGGTATGAGTTCTTTCTGGTTGCTACAGGAGAGCTCCCCCTGGAAAGGGGTGGGCTGGGGATATTAGGTTCTGTCCTCATCCTTTACGCTATATCGGAGCTGCTGTCAGAAGAAATCAAGCATATAAGGGGAGGTGCCATAAGCATAAAGGTCTTCGTAGGGGTAGCCTTAGCTGCTCTGATAAGAAAGGTTTTGATAATATCCCTATCTCCGGAGAAGTTCCAGGAGCTTATAACCCTATCTATAACCACCCTTGCCCTCGGTGTGGTTTTTTGGCTCATATACAAAGTTGAGGGCAGGAGATGATAGAAGTTACAGAAAAAACTACCTTTGTGAAACTTACACCCTTGTATATAATTCTCGGTTTACTTTTCCTGCTCCTGTCCTTGACCCAGAGGGGTATAGGCTGGGGGGATTACACGGCTACCGTGCTCTACTTCAGCGTTCCTTCTGTGGTTGTTGGAGTCTTATTCCAGCTGTACCCTGTTCTCCAGGGGATACCTTCTAAGCTTCAAGCCCTCACTTACCTTCACCTTCTCCTATTTCTATCCTCCTTCTGCCTGTATATTCTTGAACTCAGCTTTGGAGTGCCCTACTTTTTATCCTCCTTGATTTACATGGTGTACATTCTCTTCAATACACGGAGATACAGCGGGCAAGTTCAGCTTTTCTTTCTGGTAGGGTCTGTCTTCTATCTGCTGGCTTCTTACTTTATTCTGGTAGGTGAAACAAACCAATTCCTGGTTAAACATACCCTTGCGGTGGGTTTTCTACTCACCGTCTCCTTCGGAGGTATATACCTGCTACTCCCCATGCTCCAGCTGGAAAGACTCTACTTCTCCAATAACATCTGGCTTCACCTTTCCTTTCATACCTTCTTCACCATAGACTTCCTTATAAGTTGGAAGAGGTTTTCCTTCCAGCACATATACATCTCCGGACTTCTCATCCTGGCTACTCTTTTATTCCATCTCTTTATCCTTTACAAAACCCTTTCAAGGAGAGAGAGTCCGCTCAAGGGTCTTGACCCATCAATAAGAGCCTTCCTTCTTAGTCTAATAATGCTTACAACGGCTCTTGTCGTTGGTGTCCTTTCTGCGGGAAGTCAGGACTTTTCAATTCTAAAACTACACTCTGACGTCCTGCTTTACGGCTTCTTTCCGATTCTTACTCTCGGCGCAAGCTATCACATAATTCCCTTCATGCTCTGGTGGAAGGGGTTCGCTCCAAAGCTTGGAAAGGAAAAGGTGCCCACACTGAAGGAGCTTTTCCCCGAAAAGTTTCTGGAGATTAGCCTCCTTTTAATATCCTTCTCCCTGTTTGGTATGGTTGGCAGTTTATTCCTTAAGGGTATCGTTCAAATATTCTTCTCTATCACCTATGCCTTGGGTATCATGCTATTCCTGTTACCCTCTTTACGGTTATCTTACAAGTTTCTGAAAGCTTAGTTTTTGGTGCCGGAGGCGGGAGTCGAACCCGCACGCCCCGAAGGGCACTGTCCCCTCAAGACAGCGCGTCTGCCAGTTCCGCCACTCCGGCTTTGAGGAAGTTTATATTATATACCACGATGAGAACACTGCCAAGACTCTACGCTATAACGGATAGAAGAAGGTACGGAGCTAACTTCCTGGAAACGGTAGAAACCCTTCTTAAGAAGGGGATAAAGATGATCCAGCTTAGGGAGAAGGACTTGAAGGGAAGAGAACTCTACGAGCTGGCTCTTAAAACGAGAGAAATAACTAAAAAGTACAACTCCCTACTCTTAATAAATGAGCGATTTGACATCGCAGTTGCTGTTGAAGCTGACGGTGTTCATCTGCCAGAGGAGAGTTTTCCACCAGGCATCATCAAAAGACTCTTCCCAGAGTTATTGGTCGGCTACTCTGCCCATTCACTGGAGGGAGTAAAGTACGCTGAGGAAGAAGGGGCAGATTTCGTAACCTTTGGTCCTATTTTCAAGACCCAATCCCATCCTGAGGCTAAACCTTTGGGGACTTTGAAGTTGAAGGAGGTTTCTGAGCAAGTGAACATTCCCATATACGCACTTGGTGGTGTAACATGGGAAAGGATAAAGCAATGTTACAAAAACGGCGCTTATGGGGTTGCCGGTATTACAATGTTTTTACAGGATGGGGACGAGAGAGCAGATACTTGATGAAGCACTTAAACTCTTTTCCGAAAAGGGTATAAAGGAAACCACAATAAGGGATATAGCCAAAGCTGTAGGCATAACCGAAGGGGCTATATACAGGCACTTTGAAAGCAAAGACCAGATAGTTTACGAGCTCTTTGAGAGATATTCCGATGAACTCTATGAAAGCCTTAAAAAAGTCCTGGAAAAGCACACAGGTACAGAGGAGAGATTCAAGAAGATGGTGGGAGTATTTTTAGACTTTGCCTTTAAGAAGCCCGACGCTTTCAGGTATATGAATATCTTCCATTACTTGAGGGGTAAGGAAGTGAAGAAGTTCAAGAAGATACCCTTTGCCCTGCTTAGGGAGTTGGTTTTGGAGCTTCATAAGGGGAAAATCCTTAAAGTAGAGCCTGAGTATGCTCTTGCCATGCTCACCGGAACGCTGGAAAGGGTCTTTCTGTACAGAAGTATGGGCATCCTCAAAGATAGTAAGAAGGAAGTGAAAGAGAAAACAGCCAGCCTGCTGTGGAACGCCCTCGTTGAATGCGAGAGGTCATAAAAAATAAGGATAGGCTGTTGTATCCTGTCCAGCGGAGGAGCTTATGGTAGACAAGGAGAAGATAAAACAGGCTATCAGACTTTTCCTTGAGGGAATAGGGGAAGACCCCGACAGGGAAGGTTTAAGGGAAACTCCCGATAGGATAGCCCGTATGTGGGAAGAATTTGAAAGCATGCGTTCCTTTGACATGAAGCTCTTTGAAGAGTTCGGCGAGTATAATGAGATGGTACTGGTCAAGGATATAACCTTTTACTCCCTGTGTGAGCATCACCTCCTTCCCTTCTTTGGAAAAGTTCACATAGCCTACATACCTGACGGGGTCATCTGCGGACTTTCCAAACTCGTGAGAACAGTCAGAGCCTTCGCCCTACGCCCTCAGGTTCAGGAGAGGCTCACGGAGGAGATAGCCGACTTCCTGGAGGGTGAACTGAAACCTAAAGGGGTGGCTGTGGTCATGTCGGCGGAACATCTTTGCTATTCAGAAGATACAGAAATCTTAACGGATCAAGGATGGAAGCTATTTAAAGAGCTCAACGGTACCGAGAAAGTTGCTCAGGTGTATCCGGATACACTGGAAATAGAGTTTACAGAGCCTGTTATGTACCATAGATATCCGTATAAGGGCTACATGATAAACTTCAGGAACAAATCTTTAAATCTGCTGGTATCCCCTGACCACAAAATGTTATTTTCAACAGACTGGATATTCTCTAAATCCAGAAGAGAAAATGTATGGCTCACCGAAAGAGCAGACAAGCTGTTAGGTCGGACTATTATAGTACCTCAGGCTGGCATTATGAAAGGTAAAGAGAAGGAATATTTTGAAATAGAAAGTGAAGATAGCGTGAGCTACTACGGAAACACAGCTTTAAAGACCCGAGCTTTAAAAGTAAATGCTAATACATTTTTAAAATTCCTTGGTATGTACCTTGCAGAAGGTTGTGTATATGAAAATCCAAATTATAGGATGCACAAGGTCAGGATAGTCCAGAAAGAGGGATATAAAGCAGAATTGATGGAAAGCGTGCTAAGAGAGATGCCCTTTAAGGTATTTAAGCACAGGAGAACGAACGGTGTTGTTGAATTTTTCATAAATTCAAAAGCTCTGTGCAATTTCCTGTCACCGTTAGGTAAGTCAAAAGATAAAAGATTACCAAAGGAAATCTTTAACCTTTCACCAGATCAAAAACTTCTATTCTTACAATACTATTCCTTAGGAGATGGTTATATAAAACCCAACGGTAAATTGCACCTTGTAAGCAAGTCTAAAAAACTCATGGATGATATACAAGCTCTATTAGTTACCATAGGTATAAGTACTACGGTTTATGAAAGCTATACAAATGACCAAGTTTATTACAGACTGGAAACAAGAGGTGATAAACAAGGCAGGTATAAGTTTTATTCTAAAGTGAGGGAATCTTTGAAAGAACCTTACGAAGGCTATATTTACTCTGTAACCGTGCCTTCAGGATTCATCTTAGTGAGAAGGGAAGGAAGAACCGCCATATCGGGAAACTGCATGTCTATGAGGGGTGCGATGTCTCCCGGACACCAGACAGTCACCTCCGCCCTCAGGGGTGTGTTTCTTAAGGATATGAAAACGAGGGAGGAGTTTCTCAAGCTTGTAAGATAAACCATAACCTTGCTAAGGTTCTTATAAAAAGGTAGAATTATAGCCATGTATTATGCCCTTCTAACGCTCTTTGTGATAGTTGCGGTGCTGCTGATAATCCTTGCCCTTCTTCAGAAGGGAAGGGGTGACGTTGGAGCAGCCTTCGGCGGAGGCATGGGACAATCCATATTCGGAGCCGGCGGTGTGGATACCATACTCACTAAGGCGACTTACTGGCTTGGTGGAATATTCCTTGTCCTAGCCGTACTGCTTTCCATAGTACCTAAGGGTGAGAAGGGTTCTATCCTGGAAAAGGAGTTAAATGAAGGTAAGACAGCTCCTGCTAAGCCTTCCGGTGGAGCTCAGGAGAGACGGGGAACTGATACTGGCACACCTTCTCAAGAGAAAGCCAGGTGAACTTCCCCTAATATTTGAGGAAGAAACACCTCCGGATATAGAGAGGAAATTCACGGAGCTTATAAAAATAAGGCAGGAAGGTGTTTCGGTAGCACATATCATAGGGGAATGGGACTTTTACGGAAGGACCTTTAAGGTTAAGGGTGGTATTCTCGTCCCGAGACCGGAAACGGAGCTCCTGGTGGAAAAAGTCCTTGAACTTATACCTGAGAATGGGAAGATGGAGGGTTTTGAGGTTGGCGGCGGGACAGGATGTATATCAATAACGCTCCTCCTTGAAAGACCTCTACTGAGAATGACCGTAGACGATATCAATTCAGAGGCGGTTGAGCTTATGAAGGAGAATGCGAGGTTGCACGGTGTGCAGGATAGACTTGAGATACTTAGGGGTGATATGTTTGAACCGGTAAGGGGGAGGAAGTTTGACTTCGTGGTTTCAAATCCCCCTTACATACCAGAAAGTATGTGGGAGAGCCTCCCCAGTGAAGTAAAAAGGGAAGGAAGAGAAGCTCTGATAGGTGGCGAGAAAGGGTACGAGTTTTATGAGAAGTTCGCCAAAGAGGTTGGGAACTATCTTAAAGATAAGGGCTTTGTAGCCCTTGAGATAGGACATGACCAGGGGGAAATTGTGTTCAAGCTTTTAAAGGAGGCTGGGTTTAAAGAGGTTATCATATATAAAGACTTTTCCGGACAGGACAGGGTAGCCGTAGGATGGAGCTGATAGGTTTCTTTATAGGCGTTGCTTTCTTCATAGCCCTTGAGGGTTTCTTCGCAGGTTCGGAGATAGCCCTTTTGAGCGCGGACAAGGGTGCCCTCAGAGCCGTTTTGAGAAAGAAGAGATACAGTTTTGTAGCCCACTTTCTTGAAAACCCGGAGGAGTACATAACCCTGACCATGCTTGGCTATACGGTAAGCATAGTGTTTGCTGCAACCCTTTACACACTGGCTCTGATGTCCGCCACCAAGTATCTGCCGGGTATATCCGGATACGAGGTACTTTTGGCTGAAACCCTTGTTATATTCACAATAATATTCGGTGAGATAATCCCTAAAAGCTTCTTCCAGCACTACGCCAACAAGCTAGTAATCCCAAGTTTGTTTGTCCTGGACAAATTCAGGATTCCCCTCAAACCCTTTTTAGTTCTTGCTAAGGTGATAAGTAGAGCCATATCAAGCAGATTTGCAAGAACCCATGTGAGTGTGAGAAGAGAGGACATAATAGAGCTTTTAAGGGAGAAAAAGACCTTTGCCGAGTACGAAGGTCTGGTAGTCTCAAACATCCTATCCTTCAAAGACAGAAGAGTTGGCGAAATAGTGAAACCCCTGTATGAAATAGTGATGATAGCCGAGAATACAAATGTGGCTCAGGCTGTTGAGAAGATTAAGGAGAGCGGATATTCAAGGATACCCGTTTACAGGGTGAGGGTTGATGACATCGTAGGATACGTAAGCGCCTACGACCTGCTGGACGCCCAGCCGGAAGAGCCTTTGAGGGGTTATATTCGCAAAATCCTTGTATTTTCTGAATACACTCCTCTCCCAGAGGTTATAAGTGAATTCAAGAAGAGAAAGGAACACATAGGGGTTGTGGTTGATGAAAGAGGGGTAATTATAGGCATAGTAACTCTTGAAGATATACTAAGAGAGATAGTTGGAAGTATACAGACAGACAAAGGGGAAGAGGAGCTTATCAGAGAGATATCAAAAGATGTCTGGATTGCAGACGGCAAATTGGAGCTCAACGAACTTGCAAGGATAACGGGTGTGAAGATTCCGGAGGGGAATTACAGCACCCTCGGAGGTTTCCTCTCTTACCTCGCTGGTAGGATTCCTAAAGAGGGGGAAACCTTCAAGGTGGAAAACTTTATGTTCAAGGTTGTATCAAAAGATAACAGGAAGGTGAAGAAGGTTCTCGTTGAGAAACTCAGCAAAGAGGAAAAATGAGGTACAGGTATCGCTCTATAAAGGAGATTCCCCAAGAGTATAGACCAAGGGAAAAACTCAGAAAGCACGGAGCCCAAAGCCTTTCCGATGAGGAGTTGCTGGCGGTCATATTCGGAGCCGGAAGCCAGGGCATGGACGTGTTAACTCTGGCAAGGAATGTCCTTAAGCAGGGATGGAAAAGACTTGAAGAAGTTGAATTCTCCGAGTTAACTAAGCTAAAAGGCTTAGGTCTAGTGAAGGCAGCTCAGATAAAGGCTCTTATAGAGCTTTCCAAGAGGATAAGGGAACCCATGGGCAGCGTGCAAGTTTTGAGTCCGGAGGACGCCTACAGGTTACTCAGGGGATATTTTGACAATAGAAAGGAGGTTCTCGTAGCTCTTTACCTTGATGTAAGCCACAGGGTGAGGCATATAGAAACCGTGGCAATTGGGTCTGTGAATAGAGTTTACGCAGATCCCAAGGAGATTCTCAGACCAGCGGTAGAACTCTCAGCTTATGGAATTCTCGTAGCTCATAATCATCCCCAGGGAAACCCCGAACCCTCAAAGGAGGACCTACTGTTCACTGAAAGGGTGAGCAAAGCCTGCGAAATACTTGGATTTGAGCTTGTTGACCACATAATATTTAGCCCGGAGGGTTACCTATCTTTTAGAGAAAAGGGGTTGTTGGATTGATTTATATGACATAAATGTCATATAATAGTGGTCAGGATGAGACTCCTAATAACGCTACTTATATGGACTTCCCTTGGTTTGTCCCAAACTCTCCATATAGCCGCAGCTTCCAGTATGATGCACTTCTTGGAGAGGGTAGCCGACTTCTTCAAGATTGAAAACCCTGGCGTAGAACTTAAACTATCATACGGTTCTTCGGGAAATTTATACAGGAAGATTCTGGCAGGAGCACCCTACGATGTGTTTATATCGGCAAACGAGTTGTACCCCAAAAAGCTCTCAGAAGCTGGTAAAGCTTTTAATCCTGTCATCTTTGCAAAGGGTAAGTTGGTTCTTATAAGTTTAAAATTTGAAGTTAAGGATATAGAAAGCCTTGAATTGGCTAAAAATATTGCTGTAGCAAATCCAAAATACGCCCCTTACGGAAGGGCAGCCATTGAGTTCCTCCAAAACACAGGCTTGTACGACAGGTTTAAAGGTAAGCTTGTGTACGGTTCAAACATAGCACAGGCTTTTCAGTTCGTGGTTTCCGGTGGAGCAGATGCCGGAATAGTTCCCCTATCTCTTGTACTTGCTTACGGCAGGGGAAGTTACTATTTAGTCCCTGAAAACACTTACAGCCCGGTGTTGCATGTGGCGGTCATAACCGATAAGGGCAGCAAGAATGAACTCTCAGAGAGGTTTTTAAGTTTCTTAACCTCAGATAGGGTTAAAGAGCTCCTTAAAGAGTTCGGCTTTGAGGTGCCGTGATGGAAGACGCACTCCTGCTGAGTTTAAAACTGTCCCTTCTGACAACCCTTTTTCTACTCTTCATCTCCTTTGGAATAGCCTATGCCCTTGCCTTCCTATCTTTCCCCGGCAAGGGTGTCGTGGAAGTTCTGGTCTTACTCCCTATAATATTACCACCCACAGTACTCGGTTTTTATCTGCTTTCCATATTTAACAGGGAGTCTCCTATTGGAAGTCTTATTGAAACTCTTTTTGGAAAATCTCTTCTCTTTTCCTTTGAAGGATTACTTGTAGCTTCCCTGGTTTACTCCCTGCCGTTCGGGGTTTTTCCTATAAGAGACGCGTTTCAGAGTATCCACAGAAGACACATAGAGATAGCTTACGTTTTTGGGTATTCAAAGTACGAGACCCTCATGAGGGTGATACTGCCACAGAGTTGGGGTGGTATTCTTACAGCCTGTGCGCTTGTCTTTGCCCACACGATGGGAGAGTTTGGGGTTGTTCTCATGGTGGGAGGTAACATCCCTGGGGAAACCCAGACGCTGTCAATCTATATATACGATGAAGTTCAATCGCTAAACTACCTGGAGGCGCACAGGGCTTCGTTAGTGCTTCTCTTGGTATCCTTTATCTCTTTGAGCATAGTATCCTTTTTGAGGAAGAGATGGACGCTAAGCTGATAGTGAGTTTCAGGAAAGAGTTTCCGCGTATTAGAATTGAGGGGGAGTTTGAATTTGAGCGGGGTTTCAACGTTATACTTGGACCCTCCGGATGTGGAAAGACAACAACCTTCCGCATAATATGCGGTTTGGAGAATCCCGATGAAGGGTTTATAAGATGCTGTGAGGAAGTATTCCTTGACACACGGAAGGACATCTATCTGCCTCCTCAGAAGAGGAGGTTGGGGGTCGTGTTTCAGGAGGATAACCTTCTCCCACATCTGAGCGTTAAAGAGAATATAGAGTTTGCTACCAGAAAGGCAGGGGGCAAAGTGGAGAATATTGATGAGCTTATAGAGCACTTCGGACTTGAAGCACTCAAGGATAAGAAACCCAAGGAGCTTTCCGGAGGAGAAAAACAGAGGGTAGCCATAGTCAGAGCGTTGGCTTCCAACCCAAGAGCGCTTCTCATGGACGAGCCTTTCTCTTCCCTGGATTTCAGGAGGAAGATGAGCATTATGGAATTCCTGAAAGGGTTAAAATTTAACATCCCTGTGGTTATAGTTACCCATGACCCCTTTGAGACTCTATTTCTTGCCGACAAGGTTTTTATCATGGAAAAGGGTAGGAAGGTATGCGAAGGTGGGCGTGAACTTGTAGAGGGTGTATTCTCTGAACTCCTAAAACTATCAGGAGCTCAACCTTCGTTCTGAAGCTTTTCCATGAGCTTCTTTGCAGCTTCCTGTTCAGCTTCTTTTTTGCTCTTACCGTGCCCTATGGCACTCAAACCTTTTATTGAACTTTCAACGGTGAAGGTCTTAGCGTGCTCAGGTCCCTCAACGCTCACAACCCTATAGGTTGGTCTCTCCCTCCACATCTTCTGGGTTATCTCCTGGAGCATTGTTTTGTAATCCTTCTTTATCTTCTGTCTCTTAACCGTTTCTACAATCCTATCTCTGAAAAGCCTGTTAAAAAGCTCCTTCACGAGACCGCAGTCCCTCCCGCTGTCCACATACACCGCTGCCCACAGAGCTTCAAAAACGTCCCCAACTATTGATACGTTCTTCTTCCCTCTGCTTATGAGTATGTACTTTGGAAGCTCAAGTTCGTTGGCAAGCTCGTTAAAGAACTCTTCGCTTATTAAATAGGCTTTAAGGGAAGCGAGCGTCCCCTCCCTCTTTCTTGGAAACTCTCTTACAAGCATATCAACCACTATAAAATTCAGAAGGGCATCCCCAAGGAATTCAAGGGTTTCGTAATGGGGTAAACCTGTATCGCGGGCGTAGGAAACATGGGTGAAGGCTTGCTGTAAGAGCTCCTTGTTTTTGAAGGTGTAACCTATACGCTCTTCAATCTCTTCAAACATCCTCGCATTTCTTGAATATGAGGCAGGCGTTGGTCCCACCGAAACCAAAGGAGTTGGAAAGGACCGTCCTGACGTTAGCTTTAACGGCTTCGTTCGGAACGTAGTCAAGGTCGCACTCTGGGTCTGGGTTTTCCAGATTTATGGTGGGCGGTATCAGTCCTGTCTCAATGGTTTTGACCGAAGCAACCGCTTCAACGGCTCCGGCAGCCCCCAACAGGTGTCCTATCATAGACTTGTTGGAGCTTATCTTGAGTTTGTAAGCGTGCTCTTTGAAGAGCTGTTTTATCGCGAGAGTTTCTATCTTATCGTTCAACGGCGTAGAAGTACCATGGGCGTTGATGTAGTCTATCTCATCCGGATTCAGACCTGCGTCTTCAAGGGCAAGTCTCATACATTCATAGGCACCCTCTCCGCACTCATGAGGTGCTGTTATGTGGTAGGCATCATCGGTTGCACCGTAGCCAACGAGTTCGGCGTATATCTTGGCACCCCTGGCTTTTGCACGCTCATACTCTTCAAGCACGAGAATCCCTGCCCCTTCTCCCATAACGAATCCGTCCCTGTCCCTATCAAAAGGTCTTGAAGCCTTTTGAGGCTCATCGTTCCGCGTGGAGAGTGCTCGCATGACGGCAAAACCTGCTACTCCAAGGGGGGTTATAGCCGCCTCCGTTCCACCGGCTATAGCGGCATCAATATCACCTGCCTGTATCATACGGAAGGCATCACCTATTGAGTGGTTTCCCGTGGCACAGGCGGACACGACACAGTAGTTAGGTCCTTTAAAGCCATGTCTTATGGCTACGTATCCGGCTCCCATATTGGATATCCCGTAAGGTATGAAGAAGGGGGACACCCTTCTTGCCCCCTTCTGGGTGATAACCGTATGTTCCCTCTCTATGTCTCTGAGTCCTCCTATTCCTGTACCGATTATTACACCTATCTTAAGTGGGTCATAGCCAGCTTCCTTTATTCCGCTATCCAGTATGGCTTCTTCCGCCGCAGCGACAGCGTAATGGACAAATATGGAAAGCCTGCTCGCCTCTTTTTTATCAAGGAAGTTCATAGGGTCAAAGTCCTTGACCTCTCCGGCTATGGTTACGTTCAAGCCAAACTCAGCCGGGTCAAAACTCTTTATGTGGTCTATCCCACTTACCCCTTTCACAAGGTTAGTCCAGAACTTATCAACGCCCGTACCTATAGGGGTAACAGCACCGAGTCCGGTTACGACTACTCTCCTTCTCATTAACCCACCTTTTCTTTAAGGTAGTTAATCACGTCCCCCACCGTCTGTATCTTCTCAGCATCTTCATCGGGTATCTCTATACCGAACTCCTCTTCAAAAGCCATTATGAGCTCCACAACGTCAAGGGAGTCGGCTCCGAGGTCCTCAACGAACTTAGCCTCGGGAACTATCTTCTCCTGCTCAACGCCAAGCTGGTCAGCTATGATCTCCTTGATTCTCTCCTCAATAGCCATTTCTTTCACCTCCATTCAGGATTTTTATTTAAAAAAGACCGCCATTGACATGTATTACCTCACCCGTCATGTAACTGGACAGGTCCGAAGCTATAAAAAGAACAACGTTGGCAACGTCCTCAGCTGTACCGAACCTGTTCATAGGTATCTGGCTGAGAAAACCCTGCTTTATCTCCTCAGGCAGGTTCTCGGTCATGTCTGTCTCTATGAACCCCGGTGCTATCGCATTCACGGTTATATTCCTTGGAGCAAGCTCCTTTGCAAGGGTTTTGGTGAAGCCAACAAGTCCTGCCTTTGCCGCTGAATAGTTTGCCTGGCCAACGTTGCCTATGAAGGCAACCACCGAGGACATGTTTATGACCCTGCCCCACCTCTTCTTGAGCATACCCTTTACCACTAACTGAGTCACGAGAAAGGTGCCCGTAAGGTTAACCCTTATTATCTCGTCCCAGTCTTCATACTTCATCCTTATAAAGAGCGTGTCTCTGTTAACTCCTGCGTTGTTCACAAGGATATCAACGCTCCCAACCTCTTCGTTTATCTTCCTTAAAGCCTCTTCTATGGATTCCTTTGAACCTATATCTAAGCCTACCCCGTAGGTGTTAGCCTTTGTGTTCCCTGCAATCTCTTTAGCAACCTCCTTAGCCCTATCCTCACTCCTACCCGTAACTATTACGGTAGCTCCAGCCTCAGCGAGTTTGTAGGCTGTAGCCTTGCCTATACCGCGAGTTGAACCCGTAACAAGAGCTATTTTCCCAGAGAGACTTATCATAATTGGCTACAAATTATAGCAGATTTAACTCCCAATTGCTATATTAGTGATAATGGGGGCTTTTTTGGCTTCATTTATTGTGGTTTTCACAACCCTCCTTTTATCCTGCTCTGAAAAACCAAGGGACCTGGCAACCTATGAACGGGAAAACCCCTTCCCTCAAGAAGAGTATAAGGAGAAACAGATGCGCGGTAGCTTGCTTTCAAAGGGAGGATGGGTTGACCTCTACGGGGAAAACAGGGCAGCAAAACCGGGAGACCTCATTTTTATATACGTGGTGGAGAGTATGAACGCCGTGGAGAGTTTATCCAATCAGGCAGGTAGGTCTACAGCGTTCTCCAACGCTATTAGCTCCTTCTTTGGTGTGCCCCAGAACACACTTGCCAACTTAGGTAGCCAGGCAGAGGGTAAGTTTGATACTAAAGCTTCAAGCAAGGTGCAACAGCAGGGTGTACTGACTACAAGACTCGCAGGCAGAGTGGTAAAAGTTTACCCGAACAGGACGATGTTAATAGAAGCGAAGAAGTATATAGTGGTGAACGGTATGAAGAGAGAGTTTGTCCTGAGGGGCATAATAAGACCGGAGGATATAGACAGCAATAATACGGTAACCAGCGAGAAAATTGCCAACATGGAGGTCTTTTTAGACGGTAAGGGTTACATGGCTGAGGGAGGTAAGCCCGGATGGCTTGCAAGGATATTTGCCTTAATATTCCCCTTCTGATACTGCTCCTTATATCCGTTACCTTTTCCGAGAGGATAAAGGATATAGCAACCATAGAGGGCAACAGGATTAACTACCTCCAAGGCTACGGGTTGGTAGTGGGACTCAGGGGAACCGGAGACGGAAAGGCAACTCAGTTTACAGTAAAGAGCTTGGCAAACGCCCTTCAGAAGATGGGCATAGTTGTTGACCCTAACAGAATAACTGTAAAGAACGTAGCAGCGGTAATGGTCACCGCAAAACTCCCCCCTTACGCCAAGGCTGGCATGAGGGTTGATGTGGACGTATCCTCAATTGGTGATGCCAAGAGTCTGGAAGGAGGAACGCTACTTCTGACTCCTTTGAGAGGACCTGATGGTAACATATACGCCCTTGCTCAGGGGCAGTTGATAGTCGGAGGGTATGAAGCGAGGGGAAGGGGGGCAACACAGGTTAAAAACGTGCCAACCGTTGGAAGAATACCGAACGGGGCAGTACTTGAAAGGGACCTCCCCTTTGATATGAAGGTAACAGAGATAAACATAATCCTTGATATACCTGATTTTACGACAGCCAAAAGGGTACAGGATGTCATAAACAAGAGGTTTGGCGCACCCATAGCTACAGCTGTTGACAGCGCGACAGTAAAGGTAAACGTGCCCGAGGGTTTAAATCCGGTTGATTTCCTTGCTGAAGTTGAGAACCTTGAGGTAAGCACATCTCAAGTTGCAAAGGTTGTTATAGACAGCAGGTCCGGAACGATAGTGCTCGGGGGAGGAGTCAGAATAAACCCTGTTGCAGTGGCAGTTGGGAGTCTGGTCGTGAAGGTCAAGGAAATGCCGGAAGTATCCCAACCACCTCCCTTTTCAGGGGGTGAGACAAAGGTTGTCCCGAGAACCGAGATAGAGGTGGTTGAGGAGGACAGAAGGCTTGTCCCTATAAAGGGAGCAACCGTCCAGGAGCTGGTAAACTCTCTTAACAAGATAGGTGCCACACCCAGGGAAATAATATCTGTCCTTCAAGCTATAAAAGAAGCCGGGGCTCTAAAGGCTAAATTGGAAGTGTTATGAACAGGGTTACATTCTCAGAGCCTTCTTATAACTACAGAGAATTAGTAAAAAAGGACCTCAAGAGCGTTGCAAAGGAGTTTGAATCCATACTTATAAAGCAAGTTTTGAAGGAAGCCTTCAGGTCTGTTCTCAAAGACAAGAGCATATACCAGAGGTTCTATCACGACATGTTTCTGGAGGGGGTCAGCAAAAAACTCGCGGAAGCTGGAGGTGTTGGAATAGCGAAGTTTATCGTAGAAACTTACGAGAAGAACGCCCGCCAACCTGAGAGCAAAGAGGAGCTGAGACTCATGGTTAAAAGGGTCTTAAAGGAGGAGGGACTTCCAGGGTGGCTCTCAGTGATTCCAGAGATAGAAAGCTCCTACGAAGTTAAGGCTGTATCTCCAAAAGGGGCAGCGGGTATGTGGCAACTTATGCCCGAAACTGCAAAGGAGCTTGGGTTGAAGGTGGATAAAGATGTTGATGAGAGGTTTGATCCCTTAAAATCAACGCGTGCCGCAGTGAGACACCTGAAGAATCTTTACGGTAAATATAAGAACTGGATTCTTGTACTTATAGCTTACAACTGGGGAGAGGGGAACCTGGACAGGCTCGGAGCGGGAAAAGTTTTGCAAGACCTTAACCTTTTACCGGAAGAGACCCGCACTTATGTAGATAAACTCCTGAAGGTGATAAAATTGTCCGCTGGTAAATGATAGGTGTAGATATAGTTAAGAACGAAAGAATTGAAAAAGCTATTGAAAAGTTTGGAGAGCGGTTTCTGGTCAGGATATACACCGATAAAGAGCTTGATTACTGCAACTCTCAAGAGGCAAGGGTACCCTGTCTTGCAGCAAGGTGGGCGTGCAAGGAAGCTGTGCTGAAAGCCTTCTATATGGAGTTTGGAGTTCTGCTTAGGTTTAAGGAGATTGAAGTTCTGGGTGACAGAGGAAAACCCGCAAGGGTTATCATACACAGGGAGGAAGCCAAAGAATTTCTCAAAGGGAGAGAGCTTCTCGTTTCTCTATCCCACGAAAGGGATTACTCAGTTGCGGTTGCCTGCATAAAATGAGTTACTCCAGGGCGCTTGAAGAGTTTATACTCAGGTTCAAAGGTGGTGTTTTCTTCCTGTCACCGAGAGAAAAACTCTTCCTTAACTTCCTTGAGGAGCTTGGCATACCTGAGAGCATCGTAAAGGAAGGAATTGAAAAGTGCTACACAGCTTTAAACCCAAGGAGAAGAAGCAAACACCCGGTCTTCCTATGCTACAGGAGCATTATGGATGTTTATGAGAATTTTCTAAGGATTGAAGCCCAAAAGGTCCGTATAGACTGGGAGCACAGGTTTGAAGAAAAAGTAAAGAAGGTTAAAGAGCTTGTGAATTTTGAAATAAAAAAGCCAGAAAGCGAAGAGGACGCCCAGAAGGTTCTAAAAGAGATAGAGAGCAGAATAATGAAGGAACTCTGGAAACAGCTAAGCAAGGAAGAGAGGGACAGCATTGGACGTAAATACAGAGAGTTTAGGGACAATAAAGAGGTGTTCGCAGAGCTTGTAAAGAGAGAGCTGCAAAAGAAGTTCAAAATACCTCCACTCTCACTCTACGTAGATTAGGGAGCAAATCTATCGGCTATATCTACAGCTTTGATGAGAGCCTTTGCCTTGTTGACTGTCTCCTCCCACTCTCTCTCCGGCACTGAATCAGCCACTATACCTGCTCCGGCTTGAACGAAGACTTCTCTGTCTCTGACAACCGCAGTTCTTATAGTTATAGCCATGTCCATGTTCCCCTGAAAGGAAACGTATCCAACGCTTCCAGCGTATATACCTCTCCTCTCCTTCTCAAGCTCTTCTATTATCTGCATAGCCCTAACCTTGGGTGCACCCGAAACCGTCCCCGCAGGGAAGGCAGCTCTCAGAACATCAAGGGCAGACAATCCTTCTTTGAGCGTTCCCACCACGTCACTTACAATATGCATCACGTGGGAGTATCTCTCCACCCTCATAAAATCCTCAACCCTCACACTTCCGGTTTCAGAAACACGCCCAAGGTCATTCCTTGCAAGGTCAACAAGCATAAGGTGTTCAGCCCTTTCCTTTTCATCCCCGAGGAGTTCCTCCTCAAGTCTCTTATCCTCTTCAGTAGTCCTTCCTCTAGGGCGTGTACCCGCTATCGGTCTTGTCTCTATCCTTCTGCCTTCAACCCTGACAAGAACCTCCGGCGAAGAACCTATAACCTTTAGCTCTCTGAAATCAAGATAGTACATGTAGGGAGAAGGATTCAGGTATCTCAGGACTCTGTATATGTTCTCCGGATAGCCATCAAAGAGCCTCCTAAAACGTTGGGAGAGAACCACCTGTATTATGTCCCCCCTGGCTATATATTCCTTTGCCTTCTCCACGACCTTCTCAAACTCTTCCTTTGTGAAGTTGGACTCCCACAGGGTAAGGTCTGGCTCTGCTTCTGAGAAGCTTATAGGTTCCGCCTTCAGCTCCTCAAGTCTGCTTACCGTCTCCTCTATACAGTTTACAGCCCTGTCATATTCCTCCTCCACCCCTCTGTCTGTTAGGAGCGGGTAAACAACCTTTATCTTTCCCCTAAGATTATCGTGTATCACAACAACGTCGGTAAGAACTGTGTATAGGTCATAGGTCCCTATGGGGTCGGGGTTATTATCCTCTATAGGTTCATAGAACTTTACAATATCATAGGCAAAGTAACCCACAAGCCCGCCCCAAAATCGGGGAAGCTCAGGGTCGTTGTAGGGCTTGTACTCACGTATTATCCTGTCTATAACCCCTAAAGGGTCCTCACTCTCAAAGAACTCAACTCTACCCCTGTTATATATCTCTCCGTACCTTCCCCTTGTTCTCACATAAAAGGAAGAGCCAGTTATCACGAAGGAGAACCTTCCCCACTTCTCCCCTCCCTCAGCACTCTCAAGGAGAAAGTTAAAGCGGTCGCTCCTCTGGAGTTTCAAAAATATAGACAGAGGCGTTTCCACATCTGCAAGTATTTCAGTGTACAGAGGTATGACGTTGTAATTCTGTGAAAGCTTCTTTACCTGTTCCTTAGAAAGATTGAGCTCCATGAATTGTATGATAAACCAATGTGATATAATATGCACTCTCTCCGAGGAGGTAGAGGAGATGGAGCTCTGGGTAAAGATAGGAAGGACGAACAAGAAGTTTCAAGGCTCTTTCAGGAGCGTTATGGAGAGCATAGTAAAGGAAGCTAAAGGGAAGAAAACCGTTGAGCTCCTTTCTTTCCATGCAGGGCAAAAGGAGAGAAGGAGGCTCAAAAGAGAGCTCAGGGCTAACGGGAGAGACCTTTTAAAAACGGCAAGCTCTGTAGCAAGGTGGTTCTATCTCCGGGACCTCAGGAGAATAAACAGGAGGGTTAAAGAGCTAAAGAGAAGGGCAAAGTATATTTCAAAGGGAGAGGTATTTTACTGCCAAAAAACCCTTGAGAGAGTCAAAGAGCTTGAAAATAAGCTCGGGGAGATAAAAGGTAAACTTGAGGAGCTCAAGGTAGATTGAAAGCCTACACAAAGTATCTAACCTTTAAGACTGAGAAGAGAAGAGAGCTTATAAGGATCACAGACACAGTGAAAGAAGCTGTTGAAGAATCGGGCGTAAAGGAAGGTTTATGTCTGGTTTCCGCCATGCACCTGACGGCGGCGGTTATAGTTCAGGACGACGAGGAGGGACTTCACGACGATATATGGGAGTGGCTTGAGAGGCTTGCGCCCTTTAGGGAAAACTACAAACATCACCTTACAGGGGAGGACAACGCTGATGCCCATCTGAAGAATCTTCTCGTTCACCTTCAGGTAGTCTTACCTATAACCGAAGGAAAGCTTGATTTAGGACCCTGGCAGGAGATCTTTTACGCCGAGTTTGATGGTCAGAGACCCAAGCGGGTAATTATAAAGATAATAGGAGAGTAAAGGGGACCCCCTCCCGACCGGAAGGGGACCCACAGGTTTTTAGAACTTCCAGTTCAGACCTACAGAGATGGAATCCTGGGCGTTTTTGGCTCCGACGGTTAAATCGTCTGGAGACATCATAGTAGCTTTAGCTTCAACTTTCTTCTCAAAGGCACGGACATAAGATACATCTATGCCAAAGGTTTTGGAGAATTCATAACCAACACCTAAAGTTAAGTGCTGTTCTGTAATTGCGGGGAAACCTATCAAGTTAAACCATGCTATATCATACTCCGAGAAAGGAGCATTTAGATTAGGTATATTTGGTGAAGAAGGTCTTGTCAGATTTTTGCTCCCTCCATCTATAGGACTCTTTCCATAGTTATAACCAATCCTAAGAGCAAGATTGCTTATAGGTCTATACTCTGCACCTAACGCGTATACCCACTGGTCGTCCCACTTGAAGTCCCCGTATCCATCAGCATCTTTCCAATTTATCCACCTCACATCAAGACCAACTTTTAAACCATTGAGTGGAGCAGCACCGATACCCAGGGCAACTTCCTGTGGTTGCTGGAGTTTCAAGTCTTCATATATATTGTTAGGGTCAACCATCTGATTATCAGCATCAAACACGTTCTTATAAGTCATTGAAACCGGGGATTGATAGGTTATACCTGCATATAGGAAGTCTCCAAAGTTAAGTGAAGCTCCAACTTGAAACCCTATACCTAAAGCCTGAGACTGTCCTCCGCTTGCATTCCAACATGTAGAATCATCAGTCGGATCTCCACACATGACAGCTCCCATATCAAGTGAACCCCATGCTCCATGAAGTGCACCAGACACAGTTATCATTTCGTTAACTTTGAAAGCTATCGCCGGAATTATTCTCATAAACTGAAAAGTGGTATGCATCTGAGCAAGAGCACCATCTTTGTCTCTATAATCAACACCCATACCTGAAACACCAAAAGCCCCAAGACCGAAAACAAGTCTGTCACTTATCTTGTGGACTATCCCAATCTCAGGTACAACAAACGTGTCTGCTCTGCTTTTAACATACCCTGTGTCATAAGGCATAGGATCTGAGGCATTGTTTCCAGGATTGCTATCTACATAGCCTTTATTTCTCGCTTTCACCTTCGGCATAAACAGAATTCCACCGAACTGGACGGTGAACTTGTTCTCCATAACGCCCATCCAAGCAGGGTTTCTGAATATGGAGTCAACGGGTCCAACGGGCATACCGACACCTAATCCACCCATACCCCTTGACGCTGGGGTAACCCCTATCATGTTATCCCCACTGGTTGCAAAGGTTAACGTTGCCGTTGAAAAGAGAGCACCTATTAGCAAAGCCTTTCTCATATTCCTACCTCCCTAAAAGATTACTTACGTAAGAATTTTAACCCCGGAACTGTATCGCTGATGCTTTTCAATTTCTTATACGAAACGAACGTTAAGTTATATCAATATATTCTGAATTTCTTATAACTGTGCCACCAAGGTCGTAGTCCGCCGCCTGGGTAACCTCAACCTCAACGAGGTCTCCCACCTTCACGGGTTTCTCGGTCTCTATGTAAATTACACCGTCAACCTCAGGAGCCTGAAAGTACACCCTGCCTCTGGGAACAAAGGAAAATTCCTCGGAAAAGCCGTCAACGAGAACCTTTAACCTCTTCCCCACAAACCCTTTGTTCTTTTGATAGGTCACGTTTCTTTGCACTTCCATAAGTGCGGTTTTCCTCTCCTCCTTTAGTTCCCTCGGTACTGGGTCCCCGAGGTGAAAGGCATGGGTATCCTCCTCGGGAGAGTAGGTGAAGACTCCTAACCAGTGGAAGTGCCCTTCCTCCATAAAATTCCTGAGTCTGTTAAAGTCCTCCTCTCTCTCTTCAGGATACCCCACTATAAGCGTAGTCCTGAGAACAGCATCGGGTATGCTCTTTCTTATCTTCTCAATAAGCTCCCTTACAAATCTCTCTCCGTAGCCCCTCCTCATACTCCTTAAAACGCTGTCCGAAATGTGCTGAATTGGCATATCAAAGTAAGGAACAACCTTCTCGGAGTCTTTTATATGAGAGAGCAGGTCATCGCTCACCTCGGTTGGATACAGGTACAGGAGTCTAACCCATTCAATACCCTCCACCTTTTCAATCTCCCGCAGCAGGTCTATCAGTTTGAAGTCCCTGTAAAGGTCCTTGCCGTAGTAGGTGGTATCTTGGGAAACTACATTTATCTCTTTAACACCTCGCTCCGCGAGGTCTTTTACCTCAGAAATCACGTCTTCTATGGGTCTTGATACGTGCCTCCCCCTTATTCTCGGAATAGCGCAGAAAGAGCAGAGGCGGTTGCATCCTTCAGCTATCTTCAGGTAAGCGTAAGCCCCAGGGGTTGTGAGAACTCTGTGAGACCTGCTGTACTTGGGCTTAAGCTTGAGATGTGCAAGTATCTCATCCCAGCTCTGGGTTCCAAAGTAAGCCTCCACCTCGGGAATTTCTCTCTCAAGCTCTTTTTTATATCTCTCCACAAGGCAGCCCATCACGAGAACCCTTTTGCCTGAGTCAACAACCTCAAGTATTGTGTCTATTGATTCGCTCTTCGCATCCTCTATGAAACCACAGGTGTTTATGACCACGTAGTCTGCCGAATTTATGTCTGATGTTAGCTCCACTCCGGCACTTTTTAACTTGCCGAGGAGTATCTCTGAATCCACAAGGTTCTTAGAGCAACCGAGACTTATAACTCCGATTTTCATGGAAGAATAATAATATAGATTTTAAACATGGAGAAGGACAGAATTGAGCACATATGGGAGGACCTCGTAGAGGATTTTGAGTTCTTCATTTCCCAGAAGGAGAGCTTCAGAGAAAACTTCCTTGAGGCTTTAAGGGAAAGCAAGCCCAAAGTGTTGAGCACACCCGGCATGGGGGCTCTCGTTGACCGCCTTTACCTTCTTCTCTTCTCCTTTCAGAAAGACCCAAAGGAAGAGCTATTTTCATTAGCCTACAAGCTCTCCCAGCTTGAGATAGACCTGAAGAAGGCTTTGTTGAAGGCTTCCTTACAGCTTGTTAGAGATTACGTTGATTACATCGTCCGTTCCGAGAGGGATTACCACAGGATAAACAGCCTTATAGAGCTGATGGACGTCTATCTCTCAATCGTTGAAGACGCTACTTCTAAGTATATAGAGGAGTTGAGAAGTAAAGTTGAGGAAGAAAGAAGGGAAGCTGAGGAGAAGGAGAGAAGGCTTCTTTTAGAGTTCCTTGAGAAGTTACAGGAGGAGAGGGAAAGGGAGATAGAACTCCTCACTTACTACAAAGAGGTTCCCATAGTTTGCCGTTCAAAGATTTTAAAACTTGAGGAGGATAAACTCAGGGTGAGGACATGCCACATAAACATCTTTAAGCCTGAAATGGAGATATACCTAAAGCACAGACACATTCCTCAGACTGTTGCAACCAGGATAATAGAGGTTGATGTGCCGAAGGAAGAGCTGCTTCTTGAAGTTCTGACCTTCGTGGAACTCCCACAGGAGAGGAGAAGGTACGTGAGGGTGGCTCCAAAAGAGCCGATACCCGTTGAGATAGTCAAAGAGAGCAGAGAAATAGTCGGCAGGATGGCGGACGTTTCAATCGGTGGTGTAGGTGTTTACCTTAGCGAGATGGGCGATCTGAAGGGAGGAGACATGGTTAGTGTTAAGTTCATCTTACCGAAGGGAAGGGTAGAGGCAAAGGGACAGGTTTGCTACGTTATCCCCTATGGTGAGGGCTTCAGGGCAGGTATCCAGTACTCCTTAGGTATAAGGGAAGAGGAGATAGTTAGCGATTATGTAATGGAGAGGCAGTTTGAGATATTAAAGGAGCTCAGGGGTATAAAAGATTGATTTGGTGGGCTACCTGGGTATAGGGAAGTTTTAAAAGGGAAAGGTGCAATTGCTAGTAAGGGAGACATAACTGGGTCTGTGCCAAGTTATAATAATCCTCCCATGAAAGAGCTTAAGGAGTACAACCCTAAAGAGATTGAGGAGAAGTGGTCAAGGTTTTGGATAGAGAAGGCTATATATCACGTTGAGAAACCGGACAAGAGAAAGAAATTCTCGGTAGTGATACCCCCTCCGAACGTAACCGGCTCACTGCACATGGGTCACGCCCTGAACTCTACACTCCAGGACATAATTGCAAGATGGCAGAGGATGAAGGGGAGGCAAGTTGTCTGGGTTCCTGGCTTTGACCACGCGGGGATAGCCACCCAGTACGTTGTGGACAAACAACTTCAGGAAGAAGGGAAAAGCCGGCTTGAGCTTGGAAGACAGGAGTTTTTAAAGAAGGTATGGGAGTGGGTTCCCAAATCAAGAAACGCCATAAGGACACAGCTTGAGAAGCTCGGTGTTTCCGTTGACTGGAAGAGGGAGCGGTTCACCCTTGATGAGGGTTTCTCAAGGGCGGTGAGAAAAGCCTTCAGAGAGCTCTATGAAAGGGGTCTCATATACAGGAGCGAGTACATTATAAACTGGTGTCCCAAGGACCTTACCGCCCTATCCGACCTGGAGGTAGAACACGAAGAGGAAAAGGGTAAGCTCTGGTATATAAAGTATCCCCTTGAGGACGGTTCTGGTTACGTTACGGTTGCAACTACAAGACCAGAGACCATGCTGGGAGATACGGCGGTAGCTGTCAATCCAGAAGACGAAAGGTACAAGAACCTTATAGGTAAGAGGCTAAGGCTTCCCCTTGTCAGATGGAAGAGAAAGACCCTTACGGGTGAAGAGATAGACGAGCTCATACCGATAATAGCCGATGAGAGAGTAAAACCCGAGTTCGGGACGGGAGCTGTAAAAGTTACCCCCGCCCACGACCCCAACGACTTTGAGATAGGAAAAGCCCACGCTCTTCCCTTTGTGAGGGTTATGGACGAAAGAGCTCACATGAACGAGAACGCAGGAGATTTCGCAGGTCTGGATAGGTATGAAGCAAGGAAGAGAATACTTGAAAGGCTTAAGGAGGAGGGCTTCCTGGAGAAGGAAGAAGACCATGTCCATGCCGTAGGCAAGTGTTACAGATGTAAAACAGTGGTTGAACCCATGGTTTCTGAGCAATGGTTTGTGAAGGTTTCCGACCCTGCCATAAAGGACATATCTATAAAGGTTGTGGAAGAAGGTATTGAAGAGGAGGAGGAAAAGGAGGTATTCCTCCAGCTTGCAGAGGTTGAAGGTTTATCTATAACCATACCCGTAAACGATGAAATAAGTGGGGGAACCAGGTCTGTGGTCATACTGAGCGAGGGTATTGAATTCCTCGCGGGTGTTAGAGAAGGAGAGTTAGCCTATGTCTACTACCCTTCAGGCAGAGAGGAGGTCATCAGTAAAGCTAAAGAGTTGGCTTACGAGTTTATGAAGAAGCCTTATGGGCTTGAGTTTCTGATAGGTGTTGACGGAGAGATTTCGGTTATAAAGCAGGGTATTGAAAGCAGAGTAGAGAGAGGTAGGTACCTCATCGCCTCTGAAGGAAACAGACTGAACCTTTACAGATGGGGAACGGAAGGCTATGAGTACCTTCAGATGCTGGAGAGCGGACAGGCAAGACTTGAACCTGTCCAGAAGTCTATAAGGGTTAAGGTTGAGAGGGAAAAGAGAAGGGAAGTCCACAAAAGGCAGGTAAAGTTTATACCGGAACAGTGGAGAAAATTCTACCTGGACTGGATGCACAACCTAAGGGACTGGTGTATATCCCGTCAGATATGGTGGGGACACAGGATACCTGTATGGTACTGTCAGGAATGTGGAGAAGCTAACGTATTCACTGATGATGACTTTGACAGAGTTTACGATAAGCTGATATTCAACCTCATAGCGGACGGTAAGGTTGGCACAGAGTTTACCCCTGAAGAGATTGAGGGGATACTGCATTCCCCGGACTTTGTCCATCCCGAGATGACCGTTTTGGATTTCTACAAGAAGTTTGTCTTTCACAGATACCATTCAACGAACGTAGATGCCAACTCCCTCAGGCTCTTCTTCACACAGGAAGCCAACCCTATGGCTATGCTTACCCCAGGAGTTTCCACGAGGGGGCTATACAGGTACGACTCTAAGTCCAAGAAGTGGAGAATGGTTCTAAAGTGCAAGAAGTGCAGGTCTGAAAATCTGAAACAGGAAGAGGACGTTCTTGACACATGGTTCTCCTCAGCCCTCTGGCCCTTTGGTGTGTTCGGTTGGCCCGAAAGTTCGGAAGACCTCAAGAACCTTTACCCCACAGACCTCCTAGTTACAGGCTTTGACATCATCTTCTTCTGGGTAGCCAGGATGATAATGATGGGAACCTACTTTATGGAAGACATACCCTTTCATGATGTTTACGTCCATGCACTTGTGAGGGACGAGAAGGGACAGAAGATGTCCAAAACGAAAGGGAACGTCATAGACCCGCTTGAGATAATAGATAAGTACGGGGCTGATGCTCTAAGGTTTACCCTGGCGATACTTACAGTTCAAGGAAGAGATATAAAGCTTTCAGAGAAGAGGTTTGAGGGTTATAAACATTTTGCCAACAAGATATGGAACGCTTCCCGTTTCGTTCTCATGAATACACCTGAAGACTTCATAAGCACACTCCCCTACATGGCTCCCCTTAAACCTGAGGATAAGTGGATAATGACACTTCTAAATGAGACTGCGGACAAGGTTAGCAAAGCTTTGGAAAATTACGACTTTTCACAGGCAGCCCAGTCAATATATGACTTCTTCTGGTCGGACTTCTGTGATTGGTACATTGAGTTTACCAAGGAGAGGATATACAGAGAAACTCCAGAAGGGGAAGATGAAGATACCAAGAAAGAGAAGGCAAAGGTAATATCGGAAAGAACCACAGCTCTGTATACACTCCACTACGTTCTTGAGAAAGCCCTACGAATTCTCCACCCTTTTATGCCTTACATAACGGAGGAGCTATGGCACAAACTTCCTGCAAGCGATGGGGAAAGTATCTCCTTAAAGGATTTCCCAGAGAAAAAACAGGAGGAATTGTTCCCAGAAGAAACAGAAAGAATAGAGAGGCTGAAGGAGATAATAAGCGCTATTCGCTCCCTCAGGTCAGACTTACAGATAGAGCCTTCCAAGAGATTGAGAGCCTTTTACAAGGCTGGGAAAGACCTCTCAAGGGAAGTTGTAGGAGAGTTTAAGAACCACATACTTAATCTCGCAAGGCTTGAGGAGTTTACCGAGGTTTCTGAGAGACCAGAGAACACGGTTGCCACCTTCTCAAAGGATGTAGAGATATACATCTCCATTGAAGGGCACGTTGATATAGACAAACTTACGGAAAGCTACGAAAGGAAAAAGGAGAAACTTCTCGCAGAGCTTGAACGGGTCAAAGGAAAACTCTCCAACGAGAACTTCGTGAGAAAGGCACCTCCTGATGTGGTAGAGAAAGAAAAGAGGATAAAGGAAGAGCTTGAAGAGGACCTCAAGAAGGTAGAAAGGATATTAGGAGTTCTCAAGAGCTGAGAAGCTGGCGTACAAACTCCTCAAACTCCCTACGGCTTACCTTCCTCCTGTAGCCGTGCCCTGGCAGAATCCACTCAAAGGGGTAATCAAGAAGTTTCTCCATTGAGGACTTTAACTCATTCCAAGAATACCAGCAGTAATCTTTATAGGCAACAAGTCCATTTCTCCTCCTGCTCCAGGAGAGGTGGTCTCCTGTAAAGAGGAACTTTTCCTTGTAAAGGAGGACAACGTGCCCTTTGGTGTGGCCTGGGGTTGGGATTACAAGAAAGTCCCTGCCAAAGGGGAAAGGCTCAAAACTCTGTAAAAGGATTTCAGCCTTTGGAACCGCACGGGAGTCATACCTGTGAATTATCCTCTTAGCCCCGAACTCCTCTGCGTACCTATCACAATCTCCAACGTCATCCTCATGGGTAAGGAGTATGTAACTCAATCCGCCCATATCCCACAACCTCTTTACCAGCTGAGGGCTAAAGCGCGGTGAGTCCACCAGCCAGTTACCCTCTGCGTGTTTTATAAAATAGCTCAGAGCCCCGTAAGAACCCTTAGAGGCGTACCCGCAGAGATAGACATCGTCCTCTATAAGAATAGGGAATCTCTCAAATACCTGAGGAGGTGGTCTCTTAGAGACAGTTCCAATAGCGGAAACTGGGCAGGACACGAGAGCCTGAAAGGCTAAAAGCTCCTCTTCTTCACTCTCCGGTTGCTTCACAACACAGGCACTTTCTCTGCCATCCCCGAAAAGTGAAGGGGCTATCTCCCTGCAAACGGAACAGTCAATGCAACTTCTGTCCACAAAGAACTCACCCGGTGTATTGCAAGAAAGCCTTTTCTTTAAAGAAGCCATAAACTTAATCTTTTAAGTCTGGAGAGAAAAACAATGACTCAGCATATCCTTGGGAGCAACTCCCCTGATGGAGGCTCCATGATTCTCTTAACACCGTAAGGTGTCTTTAGAACAACCCTTGCCTTTTCCTTGCCAGTCACGGAGCCTATAAGTTCAGCCTCTTTACCGTATGGGTGCTCTCTGAGGGTTTCCAGAACTTTACCTGCATCCTTTTCTGCCACAGCGAACACAACCATACCCTCGTTAGCGAGGTGAGTGGGTTCAAAACCTAAGAGTTCACAGAGTCCTTGAACAGCCTCCTTGACCGGTATACTTTCCTCGTCAACCTCAATCTCAACCTCAGACTGCTGAGCCCACTCGTTTAAGACAGCAGCCAAACCTCCCCTCGTTGCATCCCTCATAGCGTGTATCTGTGCTCCTGTTTCCAGAACCCTCTCAATCATATTCCATAGACTCCTGCAATCGCTTTCCAGGGGAAGCTCAAACTCCATACCCTCCCTCTCGGCGAGGATGCAGGCTCCGTGATCTCCAACAGTACCTGAGACTATGACCACGTCACCGGGCTGAAGGTTGTGGGCGGACAAACCCTCGTACACAACCTCTCCTATCCCCGAGGTATTTATAAAAAGTTTGTCTACTTGCCCCTTTGGGACGACCTTCGTATCACCCGTAACTATATAAACACCAGCGCGCCTTGCCTCCTCACCCATACTCTTGACAACCTTCTCAAGCTCTTCAAGGCTAAAGCCCTCTTCAATTATGAAGCCTGCGGACATGTAAAGGGGTCTTGCCCCCATAACCGCAAGGTCGTTTACAGTTCCTGCAACGGCAAGCTTACCTATATCTCCACCCTTGAAGAAGGGAGGGGAAACGGTAAAGGAATCTGTCGTGAAGGCAAGCTTTGACCCAACCTCCAAGATAGCCGCATCCTCCATCCTTTCAAGTATGGGATTTGATAGGTATTTCAGGAAAAGCTCTTTTATAAGTCTCTGGGTTTCCTCACCACCGGAGCCGTGGGAAAGCAGCACACGTCTCATCTGAGTTATATTAAAGCTCATGAGAACGATAGATGTGGGAGGAAAATTTGATACCCTAAGACGGGCTTCCGCCTACGGTAGGATAAGACTAAGTCCCGATACCATTAAGCTTATAAGGGATAAGAAGCTTCCGAAGGGTGACTTGATAGAGGCTACAAAGCTGACAGGGATATTCGGAGCAAAGAGAACGGGAGAGATTTTACCTTTTTGCCACCCTATCTCCCTTGACTTTGTAGAGGTTGGTGTTAAGGTGAACGACAACAGTATTGAGGTTTTCTCAACGGTGAGTGGTATAGCAAGGACGGGCTACGAGATGGAAGCTCTAACCGCAGTATCAACCGCACTCCTAAACGTATATGATATGTGCAAGGGCGTGGACGACAGCATGGTAATTGAAGAGATAAGGTTGACTGAGAAGAGCGGTGGAAAATCTGACTGGAAGAGAGACCTTTCAGGTGTAAAGGTAAACGTGCTATCCCAGAAGGAAGAACTTAAAAAACTGGCTCTTTCCTACCTTATAGAACTGGGAGCTCAAGAGTCCAAGGATGCTCAAGTGTTGGTTGTTATAGGGGAACCTTTCAATATAGAGGAGGAGCTTAAAGCCCTTGAATGTGTCATAGCCCTGTACGATTTTAGGAACAGCCCAAACCTAATTGGGGAGGAGATAAAGGTAGGTAGAGACGATAAAGGTACGCTGGTAATTCTTCTGCCAGGCAGGGAAGAAAAGGTAAGGCTATTCTTTGAAACCTTCGGAGGCATAATCGGGAGCCTCTTATGAGTGAGAGGTTCGTTCTGTGTATAACGGGTGCGAGCGGGTCGGTATACGGTTACAGGGCTTTACAGGTTTTGTCAGAGGCAGCTCAGGTTGACGCAGTCATATCAAGTGCAGGCTTTACAGTCATTAAAGAGGAGCTGGGAAAATCAAGGGAGGAATTCCTGAAGGAGTTTCCCTCTGTCAACTTTTATGGGGAGGGAGAGCTCACGGCACCTGTGGCAAGCGGGTCAAGCCTCGTAAAGTACAGAGGTGTGGTCGTAATTCCCTGTTCAATGAGCACTCTCGGAAATGTGGCAAACGGTGTGAATAATAACTTGATACACAGAATATGTGAAGTAGCCTTAAAAGAGAGGGTTAAACTTGTTATGGTGGTCAGGGAGATGCCTTACTCAAGGGTTCACTTAGAGAACATGCTTAAGGTGACGGATGCAGGTGCGATTGTTCTTCCTGCGAGCCCAGGATTTTACCACAGACCACGTTCAGTTGAAGAGATGGTAGATTTCGTGGTTGGCAAAGTTCTAGACCAGCTTGGTGTTGAGCACTCACTTTATAAAAGATGGAAAGGAGGAGGGAAATGAGAGCGCTTCTTGTCCTTTTAGTGTTAGTTTTGAGCGCTTTCTCACAGGAGAAGGCGGGAGAGGTGGTCAAAAAGCAGGGTAGGGTTCAGCTCTTCAAGGAAGGAAATCCAAGGGGAGAGGTGATAACGGAGTTACCCAGGGAGCTCTTCGTAAAGGATATACTGAAGACAGATTTTGGTTCAATGGCGTTCGTAAAGCTCCTGGGAATAGACAAGATAGCTCTACTTGAGGACAGTGTTCTCTATATAGAGGGGATAGACAGATTGAGCTTTGATAAAGGGAGGGTCGTATTTCAGATAAGGAAAAGGGGAGAAAGCGAAGGGCTCAAGGTGAGGGTAAGGTCCGTAATTATAGGCATAAAGGGCACAAGGTTTTTAGTGGATGCCAAAGGAGACACTATAGGGATATTCCTGAAAGACGGGCGCTTAACGGTAAGGAATGCGGTAGGAGAGTTTATAAGGTATAAGAAGAGAGAAGAGGAAGAGTACGAAGAGTTCAAGAGGGGTATAGAGGAGGGCATAAAGGAGGAGAGGAAGGAGTACGAAAAGTTCAAAGAGGAAACAGAGAAAGAGTTCCGGGAGTTTGTAAAGGAGTTTGAGTTAGAGCCCGGAAGTGCGGTAATAATAGAAGGAAACGAAGTTAGGGACGTGGAGATACCCCCGGAGGTGGACGAGGAGTTCAAACTCCTTGATATGTTTTAATATTCTCTCCTATGGATAAATCTCTCCTAATCGTGGGCGTTGGATTCATGGGGGGGTCCTTTGCCTTAGCCCTTCGCAGGGGAGGTTTTCAAGGAAGTATATACGGCATAGACATAAACTCGGTCACAATAGATAGAGCGAAGGAGCTAGGAGTCATAGACGAGGGGGGAACAGAGCTCAGTCTAACTAAAAGGTTCTCCCCTGACTACGTAATCTTCTCATCCCCCGTGAGAACCTTCAGGCAGATAGCAGGGGAGATAAAAGGTTACATAAGAAGAGAAACCGTAGTTACGGACTTGGGCAGTGTAAAGGGGAAACTCGTCTTTGACCTTGAGGGAATCTTAGGGGGCAGGTTCGTGGGTAGCCATCCTATCGCTGGAACGGAAAAGTCTGGAGTGGAGCACAGTTTTCCGGAACTCTTTGAGAACAAAAAAGTAGTCATCACCCCTACGGAAAGAACCGAGAAAGGGGCTCTGGACGAAGTTGTAAAACTATGGGAGCTCACAGGAGGTAAGGTAGAGTTTATGGATCCGATGCTCCATGACTGGGTGTTTGGCGCAGTTTCTCACCTTCCCCATGCGGTGGCTTTTGCCCTTATAGACGCCCTGATAGAGATGTCCAATGAGGTTGACCTCTTCAAGTATCCAGGGGGTGGTTTCAAAGACTTCACACGAATCGCCGCCAGTGACCCTGTGATGTGGAGAGACATCTTTTTGGAAAACAAGGACAACATTTTAAGAGCTATAGATATGTATTCCAATTCACTTCAGAAGCTAAGGAACCTCATTGAAAGGGAAGAGGAGTCAGCTTTAACCGAGTATTTGAGAGAAGCAAAACAAAGGAGGATGAGTCTGGAATGAAAGAGCTAAGAATTAAGAAAAGGGTCGTGAATGTCAAGGGTGAGTTAAGAGTGCCCTCCGACAAATCCATATCCCACAGAGCGGTCATACTGGGAGCACTTGCTACGGAAATAACCGTAGTACACAACTGGCTGAAGTCTGAAGACACCCTGGCAACTCTTAACATTCTCAAAGCTCTCGGCACAGAAGTTAAAGAACGGAAGGACTCCATTGAGATAAGGGGTACGGGTTATTCCTTTGAAGAGCCGAAGGGCGTTCTTGATGCAAAAAACTCTGGGACAACGGCAAGATTGATGCTGGGTGTCCTTTCTACCCAACCTTTCTTTAGCGTCCTGACAGGAGATGAGAGCTTAAGGCAGAGACCTATGCTCAGGGTCGTTGAACCTCTCAGGGATATGGGAGCAACCCTTGACGGACGTGAGTCAGGAAACAAGCTCCCCATCGCCATCAGGGGAGGTAAGCTCAAAGGGATAGCCTTCTTTAACAAGAGAGCCTCTGCTCAGGTAAAATCCTCCCTTCTGCTCGCAGGTTTGAGGGCTGAAGACATGACCGAAGTTGTGGAACCCGTTATGTCAAGGGACCATACGGAAAGAATGTTAGGGGTTTTCGGTGCTGAGGTTATAAGCGTTCCGGAAGAGAGGGGACATCTGATAAAGATAAAGGGCGGACAGGAGTTAAGGGGAACAGATGTATACTGCCCGGCTGACCCGTCCTCTGCAGCTTTTGCGTGTGCACTCGCAGTATTAACAGAGCAAAGTGAGCTCCTCTTGAAGGACGTCCTTATCAATCCTACAAGGGACGGATTTTACAGAAAACTTCGTGATATGGGTGCCCTGGTGAGTTATGAAAACGAAAGGGAGGTGTCCGGTGAGCCTGTGGCGGATATACTCGTAAGGGGCGGTGGTGGTCTGAAGGGTGTAAAGGTTCATCCCGAGGAGGTTCCCTCTATGATTGATGAAATACCAATTCTCGCCGTTGTCATGGCTTTGGCGGAAGGAAGGTCAACGGTAAAAGGAGCGAAAGAGCTTAGAGTGAAGGAAAGCGACAGGATAAGAGCTATAGTTGAAAATCTGAGAGCTATGGGTGTGAAGGTTGAAGAGTATGAAGATGGTTTTGAAGTGGAAGGTAGAGGAAAATTGAAAGGAGCCTATATAAAAACCTACGGTGACCACCGTATCGCTATGGCATTTACCATAGCAGGGCTTCTTGCAGAAGGAGAAACTGTAATAGACGATCCTGAGTGTGTAAAGGTTTCCTATCCAGAGTTCTTCAAAGACCTTGAGTCAGTCATTGAGTATCTTTGATAGTTTTTTGATGGCATCCACTTTCTCTCTATCTCCAACCTTCGCCTTTGCTATCGCTCTCTTTAAAGTATCTATAGTCCCATCGTACAACTCCTTCTGTACTGGAAAGGGATAACCGTCCTTTCCTCCGTGGGCAAAGGAGTATCTTGCCGGGTCTTTGAAGGAAGGTTTTGCTCCGTATATAAGCTCGCTCACCAGAGCGAGAGCTCTAATAGTTTTAGGACCCATTCCTCTCTGTCTGAGCACGTCCTCAAACTCTTTTATATCCTCCTCCCTGACCTTTTTGACAGTTTCTCTGAGTTTCTTTAGGTCAACATCTTCTCTCCTCACATCGTGTCTTCTGGGTAGGTTGAGGGTCTCTATACTCTCTATTTCTCTAAGCAGTATGTCCTTATTCTTGAGGAGTTCCGTTATGGACTCCCTGGAGTCCCGTGACTCCTTAGCTGTCATATTTAAGGTTATCCTCTCATGGACTTTCTGAGCAGAGATACCGCTATGAGGCTCCTCAACAAAGCTCTTCAGCCCCCCTCCAAACCAATGGTACCTCCTTGCATATCTGTTGTTTGTATTCATACCCTGTTGAACTACAGCCCAAAGCCCTTCTTCGGTGAAGATAATGGTGTGATGGTAAAGCTGATAGCCATCTTGCAAAAGGGTATTGTCTACCTTGGCTACAAGACGACTGATGTCTTTAAGCGTTTCCGTATTTATCCCCACAGTTTCTCCTATTCTCTCAAGCTCTTCAGGGGTTTTCAAGGCGCTCTTACCTTTACCCCCAGCCACGTAAAGACCAAGCTCTCTGTCCAGACCTTTCAGAGATTCTTTGAGAGCACCACACACTGTTGTGGTTAAGCCACTTGAGTGCCAATCAAAGCCAAGCACACACCCAAAAGCCTGGAACCAGTATGGGTCGGAGAGACGCTCTAAAAAGGTTCTCCTACCATGCTCTATTACGATAAGCTCAACTATACTCTTTGAGAGCTCTACCATCCTTTTGAAAAGCCAGGGTGGTGCCTTACCGTAGTGTAGTGGAAGATTAGCTATCCCTCTTCTCATAATGAGAATATATCTCCTGATCTGGCAAAAGTGTAGAACTGTCCACAAAAGGATTAGCAACAGCCCACTTCCAGGCTGGATTTCACTGCCCTCTATTGTGAAAGATTTATACGGCGGGGGTGGGATTTGAACCCACGGCAGGGCTAAACCACCCTGCAAGGGATTTCGAATCCCCCGCGTTCGTCCGCTCCGCCACCCCGCCTAACCCTTAAAATTATAGACATGCTGAGTATGACTGGTTTTGGAAAGGGAGGGGCAGAGGGTGAGCACTGGAAAGCAAACGTTATCATTCGCTCTTTGAACGGTAAAGGTTTGGATATATCAGTCAGAATGCCTTCCTTCCTATTATCGGTTGAACCGAAAATTAAGGAAGCGGTCAAGTCCAAACTCAGAAGAGGCACAGTTAATGTGATGATAGATGTTGAATCAAAGACGGTACTCCCACCCGTTGATATAAACAAGCTTACACAGAATGTTGAACTTGTTCGGGATATCTCCAGAAAGCTTGAGCTCTCTGTGAAAGATGATACTGTATTTGAGTACGCCTGGAAATATTCGGAAAAAGCTATTACTGAGGTTGATGAGGAGCTTGAGAACACTGTGCTTCAGGGTGTGGAAAACGCACTCAGAGAGTTAATAGCGAGTAGAAAGAGAGAAGGAGAAGCCCTTAAAGAGGACCTCTCGCAGAGGGTGGATAGAATAGAGTCCCTCTTAAATCAGATAGTTGAGAAGAAAGACCAGATAATGGAAAGGGTTAAGGAGAAAATACTTGAGAAGGCAAAAAGACTGGAACTACCAGAGGAACATCCAACCGTGATGAATGAACTCCTATTCCTACTTGAGAAAATGGATATTGAAGAGGAAATCACAAGACTCAAAACTCACATAAAGGTCTTCAGAACTTTGCTTGATGAAGGTGTTGAGGTTGGGAAAAAGCTGGAGTTTCTTGGTCAGGAGATGCACAGAGAGATAACCACCCTCGGCAATAAAATACCAGATCTTTCGGAGTACGTTGTGGAGATAAAGACGGAAATTGACAGAATAAAACAGCAAGCTGCCAATGTAGAATAGGTTCCTTTGAAAAGAGAGTGAATAGGGAATATAATATTAAACTCGGTTGGAGCCGTAGTTCAGCCCGGTCAGAACGCCGGCCTGTCAAGCCGGAGGGCGCGGGTTCAAATCCCGTCGGCTCCGCCATTCAACAAACACAAGAACGGAGGTTTCAATGGACTACCACGTGAAAGACCTATCCTTAGCAGACCAGGGAAAGAACAGAATTGAATGGGCTGAGATGGACATGCCTGTTCTCAGAAGTATAAGGGAGAGGTTCTCGGTGGAAAAACCCCTTAAGGGTGTAAGAATATCTGCCTGTCTTCATGTAACAACAGAAACTGCAAACCTTATACTTACCCTGAAAGAAGGTGGAGCGGAGGTATTCCTTACCGCTTCAAATCCGCTATCAACCCAGGACGATGTGGCAGCAGCTCTTGTAAAACACTACAACATCCCTGTTTTTGCCATAAGGGGTGAGGATAGAGATACCTACTACTCCCATCTTAAAGCTGTAATAGAAAGAGAGCCTCACATAGTTATAGATGACGGGGCAGACCTCATCTCTACTATACATAAGGAGTATCCTGAGCTGTCCGAGAAAGTTCTCGGAGGTATGGAGGAAACAACGACCGGTGTAATAAGGCTAAAGGCAATGGCCAAGGATGGTGTTTTAAAGTTCCCAATAATAGCTGTTAACGATGCATACACAAAACACATGTTTGACAACAGATACGGCACCGGGCAGTCAACGATAGATGGGATTCTGAGGGCTACTAACAGGCTTATAGCAGGTTCCTACTTCGTTGTCGCCGGATACGGGTGGTGTGGTAAAGGAGTCGCCCAGAGAGCAAGGGGCATGGGAGCCACTGTTATAGTCACTGAGGTTGACCCAATAAAGGCTCTTGAAGCTAGGATGGATGGCTTCCTTGTTATGCCAATGGAAGAGGCTGCTAAACTCGGAGATTTCTTCGTTACCGTTACAGGAAACACATCCGTAATTAGGGGGGAGCATTTTAAAGTTATGAAAGACGGAGCTATAGTCTCAAACTCAGGGCACTTCAACGTTGAGATAGACCTTGAAGCTCTTGAAAGCCTCAGTGTATCAAAGAGGGAGATAAGAAAAGAGGTTGAGGAGTATAAACTTCAAGATGGGAGGAGGATATACGTCCTATCCCAGGGAAGACTTGTCAACCTTGCAGCCGCGGAGGGACACCCGGCTTCCGTTATGGATATGTCCTTTGCAAACCAGGCTCTCTCAGCCGAATACATAAAATTTCACTCAACAGAGCTCAAAAAGGATGTTTACAAAGTCCCCGATGAAATAGACAGGGAAGTTGCCAAGCTCAAGTTGAACGCAATGGGTATCCGTATAGATGAGTTGACTCCAGAGCAGGTTAAGTATCTCTCTTCATGGGAGTTTGGAACTTAAAAGAGAGGAGGCAGGGGCTTTTGCCCCAACCATGAGAAGAAGAGCTACCTGAGGAGGTGCTTAGAACATCCAGCTTATAGCTGCCCTATACAGGTTTCTGTCATCGTTGCCGTCGCTGTAATCCTCCTTTACATAGTCTGCCTTAAGAGCTACGAGCGGGTGGGGTTTGTAAGACAGACCCACGTTGAATATCTGAACCTTGTGTCCTGCAGGCTTGGAGTAACCCGATGGAACGCTTGCGTGGGTGTCGTAGTTCTCGTACATTCCGAAGATATAAAGCTCCTGCTCAATATCGGTTAACCTGAGAACGTTGTAGGCGACCTGGGTATAAAAGCCCTGCATCTTAGAAGGGTAATTCGTAACGCCCAAATCGTTACCTATCTTATCTGCATCGTTCACCTTTACATAAGCTCCCACAACCCTCACATCAAAACCAGCCCACTGCCACCACAGGTGAGGTGAGAAAAGAGTTACCGAACCCACCTTCTCTCCTCTCCTTAAACCGAGGTTACTATCACTCCCACCTTTAGATTGAACATCTCCTGTCCAGAAGGATCCGCCTAACTTAAGGTTGTAGGGCAGGTTTAAATCAACTCTTCCTGTTAAGCCAAAGCGCTCCGATACAGCCCTTGCACCCCTCTGCCTAGCAGTTTTGAGCGGAGCAGAAGGAGAGTAACCTCCTCCACCCTTTAACATTAGTGCGTTTGTTACATACACACGATAGTCCACCATACCGATGGTTCCATAAGCTCCAACACCTATCTCCTCCCACGTTGTTGGGATTATATTTCTCTCTAGATAAGGTCTATCCACGGTATAAAAGGTGGGAGGTTCATGAACCTCGTTAATAATACCAACAGGTATGAGTAAAAGACCGCCTCTTACACCAAACTGAGGTTTAAAGTTGTAGTCCAGAATAGCAAGTTCCGCTTTAAAGTATCCTCCTCCCGTTCCATGCCCAGAGTTTGTTGATGCGTGCTCAAGTTCAAGTTCCGAGGTGAACTTCAGCTTTTCTGTAAAGGCATACCCTATATATAGGATTAGCCTGGTCAAGTCTGTATAACTTTTTGTGCCGCCCCTTATATCCTTATTGCTCTTATAGAAGTGAACTTCTCCATATCCTCCAACGGAGACCCCCTTCGGATTTATCAGTGCCTTTGAAGCAGCAGGACCGAGACCCGAGTAGCTCTGATAGGTAGTTATCTGGGGAATTGATATCTCCAGCCTGAGCTTTCTAAGCTCCTCTTTGAGGACTTCCACCTCCTCTCTGAGTTGCTTTAGTTCATCTGAAGGCTGGGCAAAGATGGAACCTGCCAGAAGCAGAGAGTACAAAGAAGCTCTCTTCAACATCTTTACTACCTCCTGTAAGTTTAAGAAAATGAAACCAAATCTCAATATCATATACTATGACGTAAGTCATTAATACAGACTTAAATGCATGTACAGAGTTTATTATTGAGACTGCATATCAGTTTTTAGTATAAGGAGGCGAAAGCGTTTTCTGAAGGAGTCGTTCATATAAAGGGAGCCGTCAGAGTAAAGCTCCAGTACCCCCACTTCGGGATTCTCCTTCAGAAAGTTTTTACGCAAGCTTCTGGGCATAGAAAACAGAGCTGTGGCGTAAGCATCAGCAAAGGTGCATATATCATGAACGACGGTTACTTGAACCAGTTCCCTATCCCTGTTATCTATGTGCCTCTTTACATAGTTACCCGATGTGGATATACAGAGGTCTCCGCGGTTTACACCTTGAAGTAAGGAGCCACCTGATAGAGGGTCCTTAACAGCCAGAACCTTCTCCGTACCCCACACCTTCATGTCTCCGGCTATACCGATAAAACCCCAGGGAGAATCTAACGTCCTGTAGGCAACGTCAAGGGCGTACCCCTTACCTATACCACCCAGGTCTATAGCCATACCTTTATCTTTCAAAAACAGGGTGTTCTTACCGATCACAACATTGCGGAAGTTCACAAGCTTTTGAGCTTCGTTTAAGGGGATAAGCCCGAGCCTTTTATGGTTCACCGTAACAGCTCCGATTGTTATATCAAAGTATCCGTAAGTTCTCTTGGATACCTCAAGGGCTAAACGGACAACTTCCAGCGTCTCAGGTGAAACAACCACGGGGCTTATGCCTGCCTTTCTGTTTACCTCAGAAACTTCAGAATCCCCAATATAGTCAGATAATTTACGCTCCAGCGAGTGCATAACCCTGTAAGCCTTATAAACTTCCCTCTCAGAAGGTAGTTCCACGTGAGCGTAAGTCCCCATAATGTAAAAGAGTTTCTCCACACCAAAGGAGAAAGAAAGGGAAAACAACAAGTAGGCAATCAGAACTCTCACGGCTTAAAATTTAAGTATGTATACACCGGAGAGGGAAAGGGAGCTCATAGAATTAACAAGGAAACTCTTGCAGGAGCTTGAAGAGATAAAGAGGTCAGACCTTGAGAAGGCTAAGGAATACACCAAAAGCCTAAGAGAAGTTATAAACTATCACGACTATAAGTACTATGTCCAGGCTTCACCCGTGATCTCCGACTATGAATACGACATGCTGTTCAGAACCCTCAGAGACCTGGAAAAGAAGTATCCTGAGTTAATAACCCCAGATTCTCCAACCCAAAGGGTGGCAAGTGAAATCACGGGAGCCTTCCCAACGGTAAAACATTACACGCCCATGCTTTCCCTTGACAACGCCTACTCGGAGGAAGAGCTCAGAGATTTTGATAGAAGGGTAAGGGAGCTAACAGGTCTTGAAGTTGTTGAGTACAGCGTTGAGCCTAAGTACGATGGAGCAGGTATAGCATTGGTTTACAGAAACGACCTTTTTGTCAGAGGAGCTACGAGGGGGGATGGAGAAACTGGAGAGGATATAACGAACAACCTTAAAACTATAAGAACCATACCTTTGAGAGCTGATTTCAGCAGATTCGGTATAAGCTTGGTAGAGCTTAGGGGGGAGGTTCTCATAAACAAGGAAGAGTTTAAGAGGATGAACGAAGAGAGGCTTGAGGAGGGGTTACCTCCCTTTGCCAACCCGAGGAACGCAGCGGCTGGCTCAATAAGACTGCAAAATCCTGCAGAGGTGGCAAAGAGAAAGCTGGACGCAGTGGTCTATCAGGTATCGTATGTTGAACCAGAGTCCAAACACATAGAGCTTCACTATGAAGCTATAAGGATGCTCCATCTTTTGGGTTTTAAAACCCCCTTTCCTGATATGAAGGTGTGTCAGGGAATAGATGAGGTTATAGCTTACTGCAGGGAGTGGGAAGAGAAGAGAGACCTTTATCCTTACGAGATAGATGGCATGGTTATAAAGGTAAACAGGAAGGAGTATTACGAAGTCTTAGGGTTCACCTCCCATCACCCTAGGTGGGCTATAGCTTTCAAGTTTAAACCAAAGCAGGCTACCACTAAACTCGTGAGTGTTGTGTTTCAGGTTGGTAGAGTCGGAACAATCACTCCGGTAGGAAAGCTTGAACCTGTTGAAATAGGCGGTGTTACTGTGTCTTCGGTGTCTCTCTTCAACGAAGACTTTATAAAGGAAAAAGATATACGGATAGGCGATATGGTCTTGGTTGAGAGAGCGGGGGACGTAATCCCGTACGTAGTAGAAGTTATCAAGGAAGCCAGAGACGGTGATGAGGAACCTATAGAGTTTCCCAAAGAATGCCCTTCTTGTGGTTCTAAGCTTGTAAAGCTACCTGGAGAGGTTGCCTGGAGGTGTATCAACATAGCCTGCCCTGCACAGGTTGTTCTTAGGCTCAAGCACTGGGGCAGCAGAGAAGCTATGGACATAAGGGGATTAGGGGATGCCACCGCCAAGGCGCTCTACAATAAAGGGCTCGTAAAGGACGTTGGAGACCTGTATTATCTAAAGGTTACAGACCTCATAAAACTGCCGGGTTTTGCCGAAAAGGCAGCTACAAATCTGTACAACGCCATTCAAGAATCAAAGGGCAGGGGGCTGGACAGAGTCCTTTACGGTCTTGGAATAAGATATGTAGGTCTTACAACTGCCAAGAAACTTTCACAGGTAATAGATGACATATGGGAGCTTAAAGATATGCCTCTTGAGAGGCTTGAGTCCATAGAAGGTATAGGGTTTGTTGTTGCAAGGAGCATAAAGGAATTCTTCTCAAGGGAGGAGAACCTTAAAGTCATAGAAAAACTGGACAAGGCTGGTGTAAAGCTGAGGAGAACAAAGCTTGAAAAGGAAGGTCCCCTGAAGGGAAAGGTCTTTGTTTTTACCGGGACTCTTAGCTGTTGTTCAAGAGAGAAGGCTGGAGAGATTGTTGAGAGTTTGGGTGGGATTTTCTCAAACACCGTGACCTCTAAAACCACTTACCTGGTTGTAGGAGAAGAACCGGGTAGGACCAAGCTCAACAGGGCTAAACAGCTTGGAATTAAAACCATAGGCGAAGAAGACTTCCTGAACATGATAAAGGACTACGTAAATATAGAAGAACTGAAGAGGGAAGAGAGAAGAGAGGGTCGTCTCTTTTAGGACTTAATAAACTCCTTTCTGTACTTGAAGTAGGCTGCGCAAGCTCCCTCTGAAGAAACCATACAGGAGCCGAGGGGATTTGAAGGCGTGCAGACCGTTCCGAATAGCTTACAGTCCGTAGGTACGGACACACCCCTTATAACCTTTCCACATATACATGCAGGGTGCTCCCTGGGTTCTGGTAGGGTTACACTGAAACGTCTTTCTGCATCAAAGGCACGGTACTTTGCATTTATCTTAAGGGCGCTGTAAGGAACGTTCCCAAGTCCTCTCCATTCAAACTCCTTCCTGAGTTCAAACACATCCGCAACAAGATTCTGGGCTTTCTTATTTCCTTCATAAGTAACAAATCTTCCGTACTGGTTCTGAACCTTTGCCTCACGGTTCTTAAGCTGATTGATTATAAGCAGAACCGACTGTAGAACGTCAACAGGCTCAAAACCGGATATAACAACAGGTTTTTGAAATTCCTCAGCGAAGTAGTGGTAAGGTTTTGTCCCTATTATCACACTGACGTGCCCTGGTCCTATAAAGGCGTCTATTCTCACCTTCCCTATCTCCCTTATCTCAGGAGCGTTAAGTATGTGCTGAATGGCGGCTGGAGTAATTACGTGGTTTGACACCACAGAGAGATTGTTGAGTCCAAGCTCCTGGGCTTTCTTTATCAGAACCGCCGTTTGAGGAGTGGTGGTTTCAAAACCTATGGCAAAAAATACAACCTCCCTACTTGGGTTTTCCTTAGCAATCTTAAGGGTATCCATACAGGAGTAAACCATACGAACATCAGCCCCTTCCGCCCTTAAGCTCAGAAGGCTTTTCCTGCGAGAGCCTGGAACCCTGAGGAGGTCCCCGTAAGAACACAGGATCACACCTCTCCGAGCCAGCTCAAGGGCAAGATCTATCCTCCCCATAGGCATTACGCAGACGGGACAGCCCGGTCCATGGACGAAACGGACCACATCTTCAAGCAACTGGTCTATTCCAAACTTCATTATTGCATGGGTGTGTCCCCCGCAGAATTCCATAATACGAATTGGAAGGTCTAAACCTTCAGACTTCCTCTTTATACTTTCTACGAGCTGTTTTATCCTCTTGGAGTCTCTAAACTCTCTCCTGAGGTCTATCTGGCTCTCCAAACTCTCCATAGAGCTGCTCCTCTTCCTCAAGTTCTGAGAGAATCTCTTCAAAGAGCTCTAAACTTTTAAGGGCTTCTTCCTCATTCAACTTCTGAATGGCAAAACCAACATGTACAAGGACGTAATCACCTACACCGACATCCTCAGCCATGAGTTCAAGGGATATCTTCCTCTTGACACCCATCGTATCAACTGTAGCGGTCCCATCTTCGTGAAGTTCAACAATCTTGGAGGGAATAGCAAGACACATGTCCACCTCCCAATGAATAACTATTCATTAATATAGTTATATCCTGGGAAACTTCAACGGTTTATCTCCTCTGCAGGTCCTCCCTTGTAAACCTATATACCCTACCGCAAAACTTACAAACAACTTCGGCGGGACCTTCTTCAAGGAGCTCGTTAAGTTCGCCTTCGGTAAGGAGTAAGAGGCTTGATCTCGCTATCTCTTCATCACAGGGGCAGTAATACTCTACCTCTTTTAGACCTATCAGCTGAGGTTCAAGTCCATCAAGAAGCATGATTGCTATATCCTCGGGGCGCTTGCCTTCCTCCATCAGTTCCGTGAGAGGCGGTAGCTCATTCACTCTGTGTTCAAGGAGGTCAACGACCTTATCGCTTATCCCTCCCAAGGTTTGAACAAGGAAACCTCCGGCATGTTTTACGCTTCCATCTTCATTTACCAGAACACCGATCCCAACGGCAGAAGGTATCTGCTCTGACTGGGAAAAGTAGTAAGCGAGGTCCTGAGCTATCTCCCCTGAAACCAGAGGTACTATGCTGGTATAGGGGGTTCCCATTCTCAATTCCTTCACAACGGTCAGGTTCCCGTTTCTGCCTACTATCCTTGAGACGTCAAACTTTTTCTTTCCATTGACTTCCTTGGTAAAGGTATCAACCTGCGGGTTCTCAACAAAACCTCTTACCCTGCCTTTTCCGTCTGCCTCAGCGTAAATAGTCCCTATTGGACCATCCCCCTCTATTTTAAGAAGAACCTTCTGGTCCGTGGCGTGCTTGACAAGGGATGTAAGCAGTAGAACACCAACCAGCGCCCTTCCAAGAGCCACTGTGGCACCAGGAGAGAGATTGTGAATTCTCCTTGCTGTTTCAACAGCGTTTGTTGCTTTAACAACGTAAACCCTTGCAGGTTCTTTCCTGGGAACGGCTATGACCATATAGTCTCTGTCTGCGAAATAATTTTTTAGGTCTTCTCTGGTTTCCTTACTCAGCTCTCTCTGAATCATGACTTATAAATATAGAGCCTCACCCTTTTAACTTCAAAGTCTTCAAGTAAAGCAACTATATGAGTCGGATTATCAATCGGCTCGTTCTTGCTCACCCTATCCTTTTCCTTGTCAAGGAAGTAAATATCAAATCCCTCGTGATTACGCGGATTAAACTCTTCAAGGGATAGAACTTTCAGCTCCATATCCGCAGTTCTGTACCCGTATATGAGACCTATAAGAAAGGAAAAGACCTTGCTCTTTTTGGGGTTTATAGGCTTCACGTAATTAAATTATATCTTCCTCTTCCTCCTGAGGTAAGCCGGGACTTCCTCTTCGGGTTCAACGGGACTTATGCCTTCCTCTGGAACTGCCCTTTTCACGGGAGGTGGTTCCCTCTTTATTACCCTGAAGAGGTTCTCTTCCCTTGAGCTTTCACTCTGAGCCTTCTCAAAATCCGTGGCGACCACCGCAACCCTGAGGAAGTTTTCAACGTTCTCTTCAAGAACCGCTCCAAAGATTATAAGAGGTTCGTTATGGGTTCTTGCCATAATACCACTTATAGCCTGCTCAACCTCGTTGAAGGGTATATCTTCACTCACCCACAGCGTAACGAGGAGCCTCTTTGCCCCTTCTATCGTGTTACCCTCAAGCAGAGGACTGGTTATAGCCTGCTCTACGGCGAGGTCTATCTTTCCTTCGCCTCTTCCCTCTCCCATACCTATAAGGGCAAGTCCGCCACTCTCCATAACCGTTCTTACATCTGCAAAGTCAACGTTTATCATGGCAGAGGTTGAAATTATGTTTGTTATACCCCTGACAGCTTTAGAAAGGACATTGTCAACCTCCCTGAAGGCATCCTTGACAGTGAGAACTTTATTAGCTATCTCCTGGAGCTTCTGGTTGTGGATAACTATGTAGGTATCAACGTTGTCTTTGAGCCTGTCCAGACCTGCAAGGGCAGCCTGCATCCTGCGGGGTCCTTCAAACTTGAAAGGTAGGGTTGCTACACCAACAGTAAGTATACCCATCTCTCTGGCGGTTTGGGCTATAACGGGAGCGGCACCTGTTCCGGTCCCTCCTCCGAGACCAACCGCTATAAAAAGCATATCTGTATCTTTGAGTATATCCTTGATTTTATCAAGGTCCTCCAAAGCCGCCTGCTCTCCTATCTCGGGTCTTGCACCTGCACCGAGCCCCCTGGTAACCTTTTCTCCTATCTGTATCTTGTGGGGTACGGAGAGTGAACTGAGGTGCTGGACATCCGTATTGACGGCGTATGTCTCCACATCCTCTATCCCGTCAATGAACATCCTGTTAACAGCGTTACAGCCCCCACCTCCAACACCGATAACCTTTATCCTTGTTGGGTTCAGACTCTCCATAGCCTTCCCTCCTTACATAATTTCCCTGAGGAAGTTCTTAAACTTCTCAACCATTCCTCCAAAGTTAATGCCCTTGCCAGGACCGTTGCTGTGTAATTCCATTCTGAGTCCTCCGGGTATTATACCCTCCGGGGAAACACGGAACTTGAGCAGACCAACCGCAGTTGCATATTTCGCGTCTTCAATTTTTTCCTTCAACCCTATTATCCCGGAAGGCACTCCTATACGAGCTGGAAGGTCCGTAAACCTTTCAACGAACTCTTTAATCCCCTTTAGATTTGCACACCCACCTGTTATGACGACCCCGGCGTTAGCAATATCTATCTTATATCCCGAGCTATCTATCTTCTCTACTATCTTCTCTATTATCTCCTCAAGCCTTATCTGTATGACCTCTGCAAGGGTAGTTTTCTCTATTGATATATCCCTATCCTCTCCTCTCGGTTTGATTTTTATTATCTCTCCTTCCTTCACGAGGTTTACAAGGGCAACACCCTGTTCCCTCTTTATCTTTTCCGCATGTTCGGGGTCTATCTTCATATAGGAGCTTATGTCTTTGGTTATAGCGTTACCCGCAAGGGGTAGACTCCCTGTTATTACAGGGTATCCTTCAAGGTACAGAACAAAGTCAGTCAGACTGGCTCCCATGTCTATAAGCAGGACACCCTCTTCCTTCTCCTCATCGGAGAGAACTGCTTTCGCAGAGGCTATCGCACTTGCCACTCTCATTGCAGGTTGAAAGCCGGCGGAAACCACAGCCTTCTCAATGTTCCTGCTGACGGTAGTTCCCACTTTAACGATATGTACCTGCGCTGTTAGCTTAGAACCTATAAGCCCAACCGGGTCTTCTATCCCCTCTTGGTCATCAAGCATATATCTTCTTGGTATCGCATGGATTATCTCGTACCCGTCCTCCTTACCCCTTGCGATGCTCCTTTCAACCAGCCTCTGTATGTGTTCATTTTCAACCTCTACAGGGCTTGGAGATATGTTTATAGTGTCCTTCTCGTTCTGACTCTTGATTGTGGAGCCGGAGACGTTTATAACGACTTCCGACACCTTCTGCCCTGACATCTCCTCAGCTTCTCTGACAGCGGTTGCTATCGCTCTGGCTGCAACTTCAAGTCTGGTTATGGTACCTTTATCCACACCCCTCGCCTTGGATTCCCCTACGCCCACTATATGAAGGTCTCCGTAAGTGTCAACCTCCCCTATGAGGGCGACAATCTTGTCAGTCCCTATGTCTATTGAAGCAACCGTTTTCATCCCACCTCAATTTCTTACTAAGATAAACCTGCCATACCTTAAATCAACTGTTTCCTCTTGAAAATTATAAATCATTTTCAGGCGGCCAGATATGTTATCGGGCAAGAGTTCAAGAGGTGGGAGTATAATCTGCTTTGAAACCAAGTTCAGAATGACACTGTCTCGCCTTATGTATATATGTTTTATCGGCAGGTTCATAGATATTACCTCACTGTAGAGCTTCTCAAAGTGAGCTTTAAGCAAATCCATATCGTATGCCTGAATCTCAATGAGCCCTTTATCTTCCCCTTCAAGGGGTGGGAAGAGAGAACCTTCCTTATCTATGAGGAGATAATTCTGCCCGAACTTTAGTTTTGCCACCGGTTTCCTCTCCACCACCTTCACCTTGATTCTCATACCATCAAGACCAAGGCTCTTTGTCATATAAACCCTCTTAACTCTGTTTTTGAATCTGGCATTGAGGGCATCCGTTATGTTCTCTTCATTCAACTTCACAAGGTTTGTGCTAAGCTCCTCAACTATGCTCTTTATTTCCTCAAAGGATATCTTTTCATTCCCATTGAGTTCTATCTGTTTTACTTTAAAGAATGGTAACTGGGCTAAAAAGGAAGGAGCAAAGAAACCTGCAAAGGCCATAAAACTTATCCAGGAGGTAAAGAGAATAAGAGAAAACAGCTTCTGAGCCTTTCTCTTAGCGTTATGTTTTTTTTTCACAACTCCCTCCAAAAAGCTTAGCTAAGTATTATAACCAACATCTCTTTAAAGTCTATGCCTGCTCTTTTGCACGCCATTGGGAACAGGCTCAGTTCCGTCATTCCGGGGACGGTATTGACTTCAAGTACGTATGGCTTACCCTCTCTATCAACCCTGAAATCTACACGCGAAAAGTCTCTCAACTGAAGTAAGTTATGCACCCTCAGAGCCATATCCTGTAGCTCCTCTGAAAGTGCCTCATCCTCCAGAAACACATACTCTGTAGCTCCCTTTGTGTATTTACTTTCATAGTCATAGATACCCTTCTTGGGTCTAATCTCAATAACCGGTAGAGCTTTATCCTTAAGTATGCCCACGGTCATATCCCTACCCTCAACAAAAGACTCTACAAGCACTTTATCGGTAAGTTCAAAGAGTTCTTTAACAGCTTTTTCCAGTTCATCTTGTGTATAAACTACCGAGAGTCCAACACTTGACCCCTGGTCTGCGGGCTTAACAACCGCCGGAAACAGACTCCAGTTTGGTACACTTCCGCCTCTCTTCACGCAAGTCCACGGAGGTGTTGGTATGCCTTCGGAACTCAGGAGTCTCTTTGTTATCTCCTTATCCATGGCTATAGCGCTACCCAAAACCCCGGAGCCTGTGTAAGGTATACCCATAATATCAAGGAGTCCCTGAACCCTACCATCTTCGCCGTAAGGACCATGTAAGGCTATAAACACCTTGTCTGGCTTGAGTTCAAGGAGTTTACACGGTAGGTCTGGTGTAAGGTCAAGCTCAAAAACTTCATGTCCAAGCTCTCTAAGCGCGGTAGCCACAGCACTGCCGGTTTTTAGGGAGACCTCTCTTTCAGAGGACCTTCCACCCATCAACACCACTATCCTCAATAAACCTCACCTCCTCTTCAAGCCTGACACCGAACTCCTCGTAAACCCGCCTTTTAGCTTCGTTCACAAGCTTGAGGACATCCCCATATCTCCCCTCACCATGGTTTATCAGGAAGTTGGAGTGCTTCTCTGAAAAGGATACGTCACCGATTCTGTAGGACTTCATACCCACCCTTTCAAGTAGTTCACCTGCATACAGGGGATACGGGTTCTTAAAGGTTGACCCGCTTGTTGGCTTGTCAATAGGCTGGGTTCTCTTCCTCTTCTCCCTTATTCTTTTAAACTCGCCTTCCACAGGAGTATCACTTCTGGGAAGCTCAAGGAGGCAGGACAAGACCAACCCTTCTCGGGGAAAGGGAGAGCTCCTGTAGGAAAACTCTATCTCTTCAGAGTTTTTTTCCTTTATTTCCCCGTTCCAGTCAACAAAGATAACCCTTCTGACGAAGCTGGAAATTTCAACACCAAAGGCACCTGCATTCATAGCTATGGCGCCTCCAAGTGTAGCCGGAAAGCCCACCAGCCTGTAAAGACCATCCAGGTTCTCTTTCACTGAGAGACTTACTATTTCCCGGAGGGGTGTCCCCGCCAAGGATTCTATAAGGAAAACTTCACCTTTTCTTTCTACTTTCATACCCGTCAGTTTTCTCAGGCTTATCACGAGCCCTCCTATGTCCCCAAATATGGTATTTGAACCACCTCCAAGCACGTAAATGGGTATATCTTTCTCCCTAGAGAATAAGATAAGCTCCCTCAATTCATTAAAGTCAGCTGGCTGAGCAAAAAACTTAGCTTTCCCACCTATCCTTATGGTTGTGAGTTTTGAAAGGTTATAGTTCTTTAAAAGGTTCATTTTTTTATTCTAACTTAGCCATAAGCTCCGTAAAGACACCTTCCCTGTCCCTCATATATCTCCTGCCCAGCTCAACCGCCTCATCTATGTTCAGATACCCCTTTCTGTATAAAAGCTGCAAAAACTGAGGTACATTGGAAGGTCTTTTACTAAACTTACCCCTTTCAAAGTCCAGGAGATAAACTTTCCCTTCGTTATCCAGTAGAGCGTTTTTATAAACCTGTGCGAATTCATCCCTGTTTATGCCAAGGTTGTCCAACATGTAGGCAAAGGTCAATAGAGTTCTCAGCACCTTCTTCTCCTGTTCAGGAGTTAGGTCAACCTTACCTAAGGGCTTCCCCTCTATAAATTCGTAAACAAAGAAGTCTTCTCCCTTGGTCAGTATCTGGGGAAAACCTGGGATGCCCTTGAGTTTTTCAAGTATCTGTGCCTCCTTATTTATGGCTTTCAAGACATCTTTGCTCTTCGCTACCTTTACACTGACCCTTCTACCCTCCCATTCTCCAGTGTATATGACGCCTCTCCACCCCTGTGCAAACTTTTCTAGGTTTTTCAGTTCTCTCCTAAATTCTTCAAACTTCACAGATATAATTTTCCTATGGAAAAACCACTCGTCGGTGTGATAATGGGAAGCATATCGGACTGGGAACATATGAAGGGGGCTTCCGATATACTGAGGGAGTTTGGCATACCCCATGAAAACAGAGTCGTTTCAGCCCATAGAACACCAGAGCTCATGTACGAGTATGCAAAGACCGCGGAAGAGAGGGGAATTGAAATTATAATCGCAGGTGCCGGTGGTGCTGCCCACCTTCCTGGTATGGTTGCCTCTCTCACAACCCTTCCAGTGATAGGTGTACCCGTGCCGTCCAAACATATGTCAGGGATTGACTCCCTGTACTCTATAGTTCAGATGCCGGCGGGAATTCCAGTTGCAACGGTAGCCATAGGAAACTCCACCAACGCAGGGCTTTTGGCGGTAAGGATACTATCAATAAAGTACCCCGAGTTGGCAAGCAAGCTCAGAGAGTATAGAGAGAAACTTAAAGAAAAGGTTCTAAACATGAAGATAGAGGGATGATATGAAGGTTGGAATCCTCGGAGGTGGTCAGCTTGGCTGGATGACTATCCTTGAGGGAAGAAAACTTGGACTCAACTTTTTTGTTCTGGACAGTGACCCTCATGCTCCAGCGAGCAGGATAGCAGACAGATGGTTCTCGCCAGAGGAGGTTGATGAGTTCGTAAGGTTGTGCGACGTTATAACTTACGAGTTTGAACACATAGAGGAGGAAATCCTGCAAAGGGCTGAGGGAAAAACTGTTCCCAATCTGACAGCTTTAAGATTGAAGCAGAACAGAGGTGAGGAGAAGAACTTTTTATATAAGCATGGGTATCCGGTTGCAAACTTTAGAAGGGGTAAGCTCTCTCAATTAAAAGGGTTGTTACAGGAGATAGGTTTCCCAGCCGTAGTGAAGTGTGAGAAGTTGGGTTACGATGGTAAGGGTCAGTACAGGGTTTTTAGAGAGGAAGACATAGAGGTTATCCTGGAAAACCACTCGGAAGAAGAAAGTTTTGTGGTTGAAGAGTTTATTGATTTTCAAGGGGAAGTTTCTGCAGTCGGTGTAAGGGATTCGGAGGGTAACATCAAGGTATTTCCGATAACAGAAAACATCCACGATGAGGGGATACTGCTGTACAACAGAACCGCCGAGAGACTAACTTGCGAGAAGGAGATAGTCAGTATAGTTTCCCAGCTCCTGGAGGACCTTAAAATAGTTGGTCTGCTCGCAGTGGAGTTCTTTGTAACAAAAGAGCATAAAGTTCTAATAAATGAGTTCGCTCCAAGACCTCACAACACAGGACATTACACCCTTGATGGATGCTACACTTCTCAATTTGAGAACTTGCTCAGAGCTATAACAGGGTTACCCTTAGGCTCCACCAAATTGAAGGCTTCTGCGGGTATGGTAAACATACTCGGTATGTCTCTGGATGAGCTTCCGATTGAGGAGATACTCAGGATAGAAGGTACAAAGATTTACTGGTACGGTAAGGAAAAGAAACCCAGGAGGAAGGTTGGGCACATAAACGTGGTTTCAAGGAACGAGTCACAGACCGAAGAGAAGTTAGAGAAGCTCCTGAGGATAATCTATCAGGGAGAGCCCAGCCTAAGATGAGGATAGCGGTTGAGAAGGTTAGAGAGGTTATCCCAGAGGTTTCTAAGTATGTGAAACAGAGGATTGGAGAATTTAAAAGACTGGGTGATGAGGGAATAACCCACTTTGATTTCAGACCTTTTCTGGACATTGATTATAGGTCGGGGTTATTCTCCGAGCTGTGTTTTTGCATACTTACGGCAAACTCCTCGGCAGCTATGGGTATAAGGATTCAGGCTTCCTTAGGAGATGAAGGATTTATGAGGCTTAGCTACAATGAGCTTGCACAGACCATAAGAAGTCACGGGCACAGATTTCCAGAGCAAAGGGCTGAGAGGATCGTTGAGGTAAGGGAGAGGTGGGACCTTATTAACAATTTGATAAGAGAGGAAGAAGACAGAAAAAAGGTGCGTGAGCTTCTGGCAGACCCAAGATCTGAACACAAGATAAAAGGCTTTGGATACAAAGAGGCGTCCCATTTCCTCAGAAATATAGGTGCGGAGGATATAGCGATAATAGACAGACACGTTTACAGGTTCCTTACTGAGAACGGACTCTTTCCGGAGGTAAAGACACTGACCCCCAAAAGGTATCTGGAGGCTGAGGAGGTGCTCCACGATGTCTGCAGAGAACTCGGTATAACGCAGGCAGAGCTTGACCTTTACATCTTTTACATAAAGACTAAGAAGGTTCTGAAGTAGTTGATAAAACTCATAGGGTTATATCACGGAAGGCTGTTAAAATTACGAAAAAAGAGCGGAGGTGCAAAGAATGGAATTCAAGCACGTGTTTATATGCGTAAACCAGAGACCACCCGGACATCCTCAAGGTTCCTGTGCAGAGAAGGGCTCAAGAGAGGTCTATCAAGCTTTCATGGAAAAGCTTCAGATGGATCCGGAACTCTTTATGACGACTGCTGTTACACCTACAGGTTGCCTGGGACCGTGCATGATGGGTCCAACCATAGTCGTTTACCCGGAGGGTGTGTGGTACGGCAATGTTAAGGTAGAGGATGTGGAAGAGATAATAAACGAACACCTTAAAGGAGGTAAACCTGTAGACAGGCTCGTAATATCTAAAGGTAAACCTCCTGGGATGCTTTAAAAAAACGGGGCTAAGCTTGCCCCGGTATACCTTCCTCTTCAAACTCTATATCAAGCCTCTCGTGGGGTATTATTGTGGTTATAGCGTGCTTGTAAACTAAAGTCTGCTGCTTGCCATCTTCCAAAAGTATTGTAAACATATCAAAAGACCTGACCTTTCCCTGAAGCCTTACTCCGTTTACAAGGTAAATGGAAACCTTTACTTTCCTCTTCCTCGCCGTATTTAAAAAGCTCTCCTGCAATTTGTAAGGCATTATTTTTACCTCCTCGTTATCATTTTTTCTGTAATATCATACAGTTTTTCTGCCAATCCCTCATACTTTCTTGAACCTTCAAGCTCTTCAAGCAAGTGCGGTGGAAAAACCGAGTCTCCAAAGTAAGCACCCACAAAAGCACCCACGAGGAAGGCTATGGCATCTGTATCTCCGCCGTAATCTCCATAGGAATTCACTGCCCACCAAAAACCCTCCATAGGGGTCTCAATGTTTGACAGGAATATAAACAGAGCAAGGGGTAGCGCCTCAAACACGTAAGAGCCGTTCCCTATGTTTCTTATAGCCATACTAAGGTCTGCCTGTTCATAAAGTAGTTCCTGTACAAGGTCAAGAGGCTTTTCGTATTTCTTGTCAGTCAAGAAACGCTTGAGGGAGTTTATAAAACGTATCCTCTCGTTGAAATCTCTAAGGTCAAACTCTTCAAGAACTAAGTAGGATATGGCAGCACCCAAGACAGCAGCAGCATTTGATACGGCATCGCTCCTGTGGGTAAGAAGAGATACAAGCTTAGAGCCTTCCGCAGCCAGGTCAGGGTTGTTGTAGTGATAAAGACCAACCACTATGCTTCTAAGGATACCTTCTATGGAGCTTGAGGATAGTCCATGGGTTGACGGGTTGATACCCTGAGATAGAAGGTCTATGGCTGTTAGCAAGGATGGGTCAGGATACCTGTGCTTAGCTTCATCCTCATACCAGAGAATCAATCTGTTGAGAAAGTCTCTTACGTCTATCTCCTTCTTAGCAACAACACTTTCAAGTAGGAGAGCCATAATAGTGGTTTCGTCCGAAGTCTCTTCCGGAAGCTGACCGTGAGCCGGACTTGAGGGATGAGGGGGGACAAACCCTTCCACCCTGCCTCCGTAAAATTCATACACTTCTTCTTCAACTATGTCTTCAACACATTTACCTATAGCGTCCCCGAGAGCTGCACCAAGTATGGCTCCTTTAAATTTGTTTTTTATCATATTTATAATTTAAACCTAATATAATGTCCTTTGCGAGGAGGAAAGCAATGGAACTAACCATAGATGACCTTTTCAAAACCATATCTGACAGTAGGCTATCAGACATAGCCCAGAAGGTAGTCAATGAAGAGAGGATAAGCGAGGAAGACGCCTTATACCTCTTTGAGAGCAACGAGCTTTCAGCAATAGGGCACCTTGCGGAGTTGGTAAACCGCAGAAAAAACGGTATGAACGCTTACTTTATCGTAAACAGGCAGATAAACCCGACGAACGTATGTGTTTACCAGTGTGATTTCTGCGCCTTTGGTGTAAAGAAGTCAGACCCGAAAGCCTACGAGCTCAGCCTTGAAGATATCCTCAGGAAGGTAGAAGAAACCTATAAGGCAGGGGGAAGAGAGGTTCATATGGTAGGAGGTATACCTCCCCATTGGGGCTACGAAAGGTACATACAGCTTATCAGAGCTATAAAGGAAAGTTTTCCGGACGTGGTCGTGAAAGCCTGGACTGCCATAGAGATACATCACATGTCCAAGATTTCAAAGAAGAGCTACGAAGAGGTGCTCGGAGAGCTCAAGGAGGCTGGTCTTGAAGCCCTTCCTGGGGGAGGTGCTGAGATATTTTCAGACAGGGCAAGACGTATAATAGCACCAAACAAGGCAAACGCTGAGGAGTACCTGGAGGTCCACAGAACTGCTCATAGGCTCGGAATACCTACCAATGCTACGATGCTTTACGGACATGTAGAAACCATTGAGGAAAGAGTTGAACACCTTGCAAGGTTGAGGGAGATTCAGGACGAGACAGGAGGCTTTCAGGTTTTCATACCTCTAGCATACTGGCCTGAAGGAACCAGACTCGGAGGAAGGAGAACCTCCTCTGTGGATGACCTTAAGACGATAGCTATATCAAGGATATTTTTGGATAACTTTCCCCATATAAAGGCTTACTGGGTGACCCTTGGAGAAAAGGTGGCCCAAATAGCTTTAAACTTTGGAGCTGATGACCTTGATGGTACCATAGAGGAGGAGAAGATAGTCCACTCTGCAGGTACGATGGCAGCTTACGGTCACTCCATAGACAGGCTCGTTTCTCTTATAAAAAAGGCAGGGAAGGTGCCCGTTGAGAGGGACACCTTTTACAGGGTGGTTAAGGTTTACAATTAGACGGTTTGAGGTTCTTCCACCTTCTCCTGCACACTAAACCAGGCGACTATAAGCAGTATCTCGCCAATCAGCGATATGAGTCCTCCGATCAGGATTATTGCCAGGACTGCACCCACAAACATAAGCAGTCCACCGGTTTTAAATAAACCCACTTGAGTTTTCTCGGTCATGTAGGAGTTGGCTTTGTACCAAAACCATGCTGCCACAAGACCTATAACCCAAGCGACGACCATGATCAGTAACCCTGTACCTCCCATGTGCATGCCACCACCTTCACGCATCTGGGAGAGCATTCCCGCAGCCATAGTCCCCCCACCAAGTATGAAGACAACGAGAGCAACTACACCTGCAACTATCGCTTTTATGACGTTAGCCTTTATCTCAGGTTCCCCAAGCTCTTCCGAAGCCTTGATATAAGCGATAACCGCCAGTATCCAACCTACAAGGGCGAGTATCCCTATAAAGGGAATGGCTGCACTTAGTATTGAGGCAACCAAGGCTCCAACCAATCCCCAGCCTCCAAGTTGTTTAGTCTGCTTACTCATCCCTCACCTCCTATTTACGTTATTCTAAAATCTAACTTGCAAAAGGGAAAAAAGCAATTAAATTCAAGACACCATAAAAACTAAAGGAGGAACATATGCAGTTCACATTCAGACAACTCAGTCAGAGGATTCAAAATGCCCTTGAGGAAATTGAATTTGTGAAACCAACACCCATTCAAGAGTCAGCTATTCCCGTAGCTCTTGAGGGTAAGGACATTTTGATTCAGGCAAGGACGGGAACAGGTAAGACGGGAGCCTTCGGTATACCTATAATTGAGAAACTTCAGAGGGGAGAAAGGGCTCTTATTCTTGCACCGACAAGGGAACTGGCGATCCAGATTAAAGACCACCTAAGGGAACTTACAAGGTTCTCAAGGGTAAGCGTGTTTGCTTTCTACGGAGGGACATCTGTAGGCAGAGACCTGTCGTTGCTGGAGAAGAGGATTCCGGATATTGTGGTGGGAACACCCGGAAGAGTTAAGGACCTGATAGAGAGGGGTGCCTTAAAGCTTGATACATTCAGATATCTGGTTTTAGATGAAGTGGACATAATGCTGGATATGGGTTTTAGAGAGGATATTGAATGGATAGTCTCTAAACTCCCTGAAGAGAGACAGACCTTTTTCGTGTCCGCAACGGTTCCCAGAGAGATAAAGGAAATAGCAAGAAAGTTCATGAAGCCGGGCTTTGAACATGTGAGCATTGAGTCAGAAGAGCTAAAGCCAAGAATAAACGAGATAGTTGTCAGAACACGCTCGGAAATTCATAAGACAGAAGAGCTGGAGAGGATTCTTAGGGAAAACAAGGACGAAAAGGTAATAGTCTTCGTTAAGATGAAGAAGAACGCCAAAGAGCTGGCTTATCAGCTCAGAAGGAAGGGCTACAACGTAGAAGCCCTTCACGGAGACATGACCCAGAAGAGAAGGGAAACCGTTATGAGGCTCTTCAGGAACGGAAATGTAAAAGTGCTTGTAGCTACTGATGTGGCATCAAGAGGTCTGGATATTGAGGGTGTGAGCATAATAATTAACTTCCACCTACCTGAAGACCCAAGGGTTTACACCCACAGAATAGGAAGGACCGGAAGGTTTGGAAGGGAAGGTACGGCTATAAGCCTTGTATCCCCCTCCGAGAAGAGGAACCTCTGGAGAATAGAAAAGCACAAAGAGCAAACAGCCTAAAGCAAGGTGTGGGAGATTAAGGTAGAAACCCTTTCTCCGGAGGAAAATATGAGGAGGGACGAAGAAGCCCTCCTCTCCTTTGAACATACACCCTTTAGAGAACCCTCGGTACGTCTGTATAAGTGGGACAGAATATGCCTGAGCCTTGGTTACTTCCAAAAGGAAAAACCGTTTTTAACGGTTCCCACGGTTCGTAGACCTACGGGCGGCGGAGCTCTACTCCACGGCTGGGATGTATCCTTCTCAATAGTTGACCTCAGAGAGAGGTGGGGTTTAACACCCTCAAGAATATACAGAAAAGTGGCTGAGGTTTTTATAAACTCCTTCTCCAATCTTGGAATTGAGGTAACCCTTGAGCGTTTCAGGGGAAGATATATTGACAACTTTTTCTGCTTCTGGGTTCCCACGCTGGGAGAGCTCACTTACAGGAAAAGGAAACTGGTATCAATGGCTATGAGAACTCTCAAAAGGAGTTTTCTGGTGCACGGGAGCGTTTACCTTGATTTTGATTACGAAAGGGTGCAGGAGCTGATAGGTGTACCTGCTGAGCTTCTCTCTGAAAGGATAGTCTCTTTAAGGGAACTGGGAATAGAAGAGGAGGAATTTATCACAGTTTTCCTTCACAACCTGCAAAGAGTAATTCCTCTAAACTTACAGGTCTAAAGTTATGAAGCTCAACATTTACATTAAAACAGGGAATTCCCTTTGAGCCACACCCGCACATCGGTCCGCCGTTGTTGTAATGGACATGTCCATGTACGAGAAAATCACATCCGCTTTGAAAAAACTCCTTTTCAACCCTTTCCTGTCTATCGGGAAATCTGTTCGTTTTAAGGTCAAGGGCTGGGTAGTGGGAAAGGAGAAATTTCCTGCCCGACTCTTCCAACAATAACGAAAATTCATAGACCTCATCAAAGAACTCCCTGAGCACAGAGCTTCCGAATCTCTCATCGTGGTTTCCCATGATAAGTACCTTTCTTGCAGGTAGTTCCTTCCATCTTTCAAGAACACCAAACTCATCGTAAAGTTGCCAGGTAAAGTCTCCGAGGTGGTACAGGGTATCACCTTCCTTGAGGGTTTTCTCCAGAGCTTCAACGGTTATACGTTCAAAACCAAACTTCCGGGCTTGGGGATTGAGCTTTAGAATGTTGAAATGGTAAAAGTGCGTGTCAGAGATAAAGTAAATCATTCAAGTTTACCCAGGTAAATGAGGAGCGCTGTTACTGCAGCCGGGGTTATACCGTCTATTCTGGCAGCCTGACCTACAGTCAGGGGTTTCATCTTGCTCAACTTCTCCCTGGCTTCGTTGGTAAGTCCATGAACTTTGCTGTAATCCATATCTTCAGGTATCCTTATATCTTCAAGTCTTTTGAGTTTCTCGTTTAACTTCCTCTCCCTTTCTATGTAAGGTTCATACTTTAGTTCTATCTCAAGCTCTTCCTTGACATAAGGATGTTCGGGTACGCTATAACCAAACTTTTCCTTAAGGTCTTCTATAGTATAGTCCGCAGTAAAAAGGGTCGCTACCGTATAGCTCCTAATGCCTTCACCAACTGCAACGGAGACCTTCTCTCTCTTGTAGAACTCCTTCCACCTTTCTATCTCACCCTCTATCTCCTTTACAAGGTTAAACTGCTCATCGTTAAGCAGACCCAACCCATGCCCAAGCTTGGCAAGCCTGAGTATGGCGTTATCCTGCCTGAGATAAAGCCTGAATTCCGACCTTGAGGTGAACAACCTGTAAGGCTCAAGTACACCTTTTGTGGTGAGGTCATCTATCATCACACCTATGTAACTTTCATCCCTTCTAAGGTATATAGGCTCTCTGCCTAAAGCCCTCAATGCCGCATTTATACCTGCAACGATACCCTGCCCTGCAGCCTCCTCATAACCGGTTGTCCCGTTGAAGTTTCCCGCATGGAAAAGTCCCCTTATCTTCTTAGTTTCCAGGGTCGGATAAAGCTCTGTCGGAGGAACAACATCATACTCTATCGCGTAAGCTGGACGTATAAGCTCAACCCTTTCAAGACCGGGTATTGAACGATAAAGCTCCCATTGGATTTCCTCTGGCAAGGAGGTTGAGAGCCCGTTTGGATACACTTCTATAGTGTCAAGTCCTTCCGGTTCAAGGAATACTGTATGCCTCGCCTTATCTGGGAATTTCACCACTTTATCCTCTATTGAAGGGCAATATCTTGGACCCACACCTTTTATTAACCCCCCGTAAAGGGCTGTTCTATGGAGGTTTTTGCTTATTATTTCATGGGTCTTTGGAGTGGTGTAGGTTATCCAACAGTCCACCTGTTCCTTTCCCGGTTCAAACCAGTACGAACCCAAAGGTTCAGTCCAGAAGGAGAACTTAGGGGGTGGGTCATCTCCGGGTGCCCTTTCAAGCACCGAGTAGTCTATAGTCCTGCTGTCCAGCCTTGCTGGTGTTCCTGTCTTAAATCTCAACAACGGAAATCCGTGTCTTCTGTAGAACTCAGCCAGCCCTTCAGAGCGAGGCTCCCACGCTCTTCCAGCAGGAAAGGTTTTGTCCCCTATATATATGAGTCCATTCAGGAACGTGCCTGTAGTCACGACCACAGCTTTAACCTTGTACTCTATACCCAGTTTAGTTTTTACCGCAACAACCTCATTATCCGAGCCGAGGACTATATCAATCACTTCATCCTGTTTTATGTAGAGGTTCTCCTGTCCCTCACATACCTTTTTCATATACTCTCTGTACCTCTTTTTATCCGCCTGAGCTCTTGGAGATTGGACAGCCTTACCCTTACGGGTGTTGAGCATCTTGAACTGGATTCCTGTGTTGTCTATCGCCTTTCCCATCTCCCCGCCAAGGGCGTCTATCTCCCTCACGACTATCCCCTTTGCTATCCCACCTATGGCGGGGTTACAGGACATCTGTCCTATGTTGTCGGCATTTAATGTAAAGAGAACGGTCTTTGCCCCCATCCTTGCTGAGGCAAGAGCTGCCTCTATCCCCGCATGACCACCGCCTATAACAGCTACATCAAACTCATCCACAAGCATTGGAGATATAAGATAGACCTGATAGGTTAAGCCTTCAAGGTTTCCTTCAAGATACGGATATCATCGGTGGCTATCCCGTCAACTCCCCTGTCCCAGAGCTCCCTTGCCTTAGCGAGGTCGTTCACGGTCCAGGCAACCACAAAAAGCTTGAGTCTGTGGGCAAAATCCACAGCTTTCTGGGTTGCGAGCATATACTTGGGAAGGACGATGCTGCATCCTGCTTTCTTTGCCTGAGGTATCATACCCGGCGGTTTAGAATAAACCAGTCCCGTAATCAGTTTTCCCTTCAGCTCCTCCATAACCTCAAGGTGGAAGCTTATAACCGCCACCCAGTCTTTTACCCCTTTCCTCTCTATGAGCTCAAAAACATGGTGTGTATCCTCAGGATGTTTTATCTCAACAAACATGCCAGCCCTTCCGGCAACAACATCAAAGGCATCCTCAAGCCTCGCAATACCGTAGTCTCCCTTCTTAATACCCTTTAGCTCCTCCCAGAGGGCTTCCCTCACATTTATGTCCACTCCATAGGTTCTCTTCAAGTTCTCATCGTGGCTTAAAATGAGCACATCATCTTTTGTCCTCTGGACGTCCACCTCCACTATGTCAGCACCCAGATCTACAGCTTTCCGTATTGAAGGGAGGGTGTTTTCCAGCTCAAGTGCCGGTATGCCCCTGTGTCCAACCGCAGCCCTTTTAGAGAGTTTTTCAAGGACAAGCATGATTAAATTGTAAATCTTATGGTGGCTCTGAGACTGCCTCAGGAAGAGATAGAGAAGGTTGAGACCTCCCTTAAGGAGTCAGGGTTAAAACCCCGTAAAGTTAAGAACACCTTATGGAGCTACGAGGGGAAAGGTATTTACTTCAATATGTATCCGTCGGGGACGTTGCTGATTCAGGGAAAGGATGCAGAGGGTTGGGCAAGTAAAGTTCTTGGGGTAATAGAATACCCAAGGTTCCCACTTGCGGGTTGTGATGAGGTAGGGAAAGGAGACATCTTTGGTCCCTTAGTCCTCTGCTGTGCAGTTATCCCTCCCGAAAATTTTAAGAAGGTTCTTCTCCTTAACCCAAAGGACTCCAAGCTCCTCAAGGATGAGGATATTATGAAGAAAGCTCAAGAACTTCGCAAGCTTGTTAAGGTGAAGTGTATCACTCTTATGCCTGAGAGGTTCAACGAGCTGTACAAGAAATACAGAAATATAAATAGGCTCATGGACGATGCCTACAAAAAGTTAATAGATGAAGTCTCCAGAGAATTCAACCCTGGCAGGATAGTGGTGGACAGGTACTCTTCAAGGAACCCTTTTCAGAGTTATTCAAGGGTTGAATTTATAGAAAAGGGAGAGAGGGACATTGCAGTAAGCGTTGCCAGCATGTTAGCAAGGGAAAAGTACTTGACGAAGTTAAAGGAGCTTGAAAAAGACAATAACATAGAGATACCTAAGGGAGCAGGTTCCCATGTAAGAGAATTTGCCAATCAGCTAAAGAGAAAGAACCCTACCCTCGCTCAAAGGTTAATAAAAATATATGAAGACGTTACTCAATCCTGACGTTGATTTCTCTTCTCTGTCCGTTCCTAAGGACTACAACCCTTAAACTGGGTTCATTCCTAAGCACCTGAAGTATCCTGAAGGCGTCCTCCCCGCTCTTTATGTCCATGTTGTTTATGGAGACGAGAACGTCTCCCTTTCTGAGCCCCGCTCTGTAAAAAAGACTTCCTGGTTTTATCCACTCAAAGATGAAACCCTCCGTTTTTCCACCTTTAACGTAAGGTACAAGCCTTATCTCCCTGAACATTATACCGGGGTCTTTCGTTACCATCTCTATCTCCCTCCTGGAAATCTTCAAGTCATGGGAATTTACATCTGTACCAACGTTAAGGTCTTCCTGAGTAGCTGAGGGAACCCTTGCCTTCTCAACTCTTAAGTTTACTTTCCTACCGCCCACAGAGACTATAGCCCAGCTCCTACCAACCTCAATGAGTTTCACGCCTTCCTTCTCCTCACCTTCCTCAAGTATAAGGGTCTTTCCACCGACCCTGAGTAGAGCCAAGCCCCTTATGCCTACAGCCGTACCGAGCAGCTTCACATCACCAGACTGGGGTGTCTCTTCTGCTAGGATGCTACCCTCCTTCATAGTTGGTTGAGGAAACACCTTGCCTAAGGCTCTGCTTATCGGGGTTATATCTATCTCCTCTCTGTAGGGTTCAGGTATTTTAACTTCTTTAAAGGCTTCTCTGAGGGTTAGGTACAGAGCAACGGTAGCTATCAATGTTGAGAAGGAGGCGATAAGAGGGAGGGAAAGGAGAATCCAGTTCATTATATTATTATCTTATGCTGAAAAGGTACGATGCAGTCGTTGTTGGTGGAGGCGGAGCTGGACTCCGTGCCGCTATAGAAATAGCAAGAGACCCTGAGATAAAGGTAGCTCTCGTATCCAAGGTGTATCCAACCCGCTCTCACACAGGTGCTGCCCAGGGCGGTATGAACGCAGCGCTCGGAAATGTTGTACCTGACGATAATCCGGAGGCTCACGCTTACGATACCATAAAGGGCTCGGACTTTCTTGCAGACCAGGATGCTGTCTTCTTCATGACCGAGAACGCCCCGGAAATAGTTTACGAGCTGGACAGGTGGGGCGTTCCCTTCTCCAGGCTTGAGGACGGCAGGATAGCTCAAAGGCCTTTCGGTGGAGCCTCTTTTCCAAGAACCGTTTACGCTGCCGACAAAACTGGACACGTCCTGCTTCATACCCTCTACGAGCAGGCTCTCGCCAAGGACAACATAGATTTTTACAATGAGTTCTTCCTCCTGGATTTAATACACGATGGCGACAGGGTAAAAGGCGTTTCCGTATATGACATAAAGAACGGAGAAGTGGTTATTCTTCAAGCTAAAGCTGTAGTCCTGGCAACCGGAGGCTTTGCGAGGATATACTGGTTTAGAAGTACGAACGCTATCGGAAACACGGGAGACGGGCAGGCTGTAGCCCTTAGAAAGGGTGTCCCATTGAAAGACATAGAGTTTATTCAGTTTCACCCTACCGGGCTTGCCAAGACCGGCATACTCCTCTCAGAGGCGTGCAGGGGAGAGGGCGGATACCTTATAAACAAACTCGGCGAGAGGTTCATGAAGAAGTATGCTCCGGAAAAAATGGAGCTTGCCCCCAGGGATATGGTTTCAAGGGCTATAGAGTATGAAATAATGGAGGGAAGAGGAATAGGGGAAGGTGCAAGAGCTTACATATACCTTGACCTCAGACATCTTGGTGAGGAGAAGATAAAGGAGAGACTTCCCCAGGTTAGACAGCTTGCAATAGACTTTGAAGGCGTTGACCCGGTGAAAGACCCTGTCCCAATAAGACCAACAGCCCACTACTGTATGGGGGGTATTCACATAACAAATTACAGAACCTCTGAAACACCCTTGAAGGGACTTTACGCTATAGGCGAGTGTGCCTGCGTATCGGTCCATGGTGCAAACAGACTTGGAGGGAATTCACTTATTGAGTTGCTTGTGTTCGGTAAATTCTGCGGTATAGCGGTCAGGGAGTTTGTTAAGTCCACAGAGAGCTTAGACATATCAGATAGCGAGCAGAATGAGTCTAAAGAGTTTATAGAGAGCCTCTTCAAGAGGGAGGGAAGAGAAAGCCTCGCTCAAGTCAGGGCACATATGGGCGAGGTTACCTGGGCTAAGATGGGGATATTCAGAGATGAGAAGTCCCTAAAAGAAGCCTATGAAGAACTTTCAGAGCTCATGGAAAGATGGGAGAGTATCCCCGTAGTGGATAAATCCAGAGTTTTTAACACGAACCTTATAGAGCTCCTTGAACTCAGGAATATGCTTGAGCTTGCAAGAGCTGTAGCTTACGGAGCACTTCACAGGAAGGAGTCAAGGGGTGGACACAGCAGGGAAGACTATCCGGAAAGGGATGATGAGAACTTCCTCAAGCATTCCCTAATCTATTACGAAGACGGTAAACTCAAGGTAGACTACATACCAGTGAGGATAACCAAGTATCAGCCTGCAGAGAGGAAGTACTAAGCCTTTATATACTTCAAGTAGTCCCTTATCCCCTCTTCAAGGCTAAAGTCAGGCTCGTAGCCCAGCTCTTTTCTTGCCCTGCTTATATCCGCCTGTGTGTGTTCCTGATAGAAGTCGTATGGGCAGTCAAAGTATTCCGTCTCAAGGTTTGTCCCAAGCTCTCTGTTCAGGATATCTATTATTTCATTGAAACTACGGGCTACGCCCGTGGCTATGTTAAATATTCCTGAAAGCTCCTTCTCAAGAGCCAGGAGATTGGCTTTGACCACATCCTTTATGTAGACGAAGTCCCTCTTTTGCTCTCCCCACTTGAATATCCTGGGTCTCTGCTTATGCATCATTTTAACAGCAAGCTGGTATATCATACTCGCCGTCTTTCCTTTATAGGACTCTCTGGGTCCATAAACGTTGAAGTATCTAAAGCCCACAATCCTGAGTTCCGGGTAGCGTTCCATGTAATCCTGGGCTATGTGGTCCATCATCAGCTTGGAAAATCCGTACACGTTCTCAGGTTCAAGTCCCCTATCTTCCACCATAGGTGGGGGTGTGTTTCCGTAAACTCCCGCTGAGGAGGCGTATATCACCTTGGCGTTCCACTCAAGGGCTGAGTCAAGGATGTATCGGAAGCTGTCAGCGTTCACCTCCATCATAAGCTTCTGGTCAGTAACCGTGGTATCGGTTATCGCAGCCTCATGATATACGACGTCAAAGGATAACCTTTTCCTGAGCTCGTCCCACAGCGCCTTATCCCTTATATCTCCCGTGATCACTTCTCCTTTGAAACCTATGAGATTTTTGAAGTGTCCAGAGGAGAAGTTGTCAAGGATATAAACCTTGGCATCTGGATATTCGTCCTGAAGGGCAAAAGCTATATTGGAACCGATAAAACCAGCTCCACCTGTTATAAGAACCCGCATGGGGAATATTATCTTATATTTTCTTTGTGAGGTTCATGCTCCCTTTAATGCTAATACCCTTTCTCCTGTTTGCCCAAGAGTGCATTATTGAGAAAGTAATTGACGGTGATACCCTCCTGTGTTCGGGAGAAAAAGTAAGATTGATAGGTATTGATACCCCAGAAAGTACCATGAACAGAAGGGTTTACAAACAGAGTGAATTTGGTTCACCCAAGGAAGTTATAGCTCTTGGAATAAAAGCAAAGCGTTTTGTAATGGGTGTGGTTTCCCCAGGTACAAGGGTAAGACTTGAGTTTGACATACAAAGGAGAGATAAGTATGGCAGGCTTCTGGCTTACGTTTATCTGCCCGATGGCAGGATGTTGAACGAGCTTATACTCAGGGAAGGGTACGCCAGCCTACTGACCATACCTCCCAACGTAAAGTACACCGACAGATTCAGGGAAGCATTCAAGTATGCCAGAGAAAACAATAAAGGTTTATGGGCTGAGGCTAAGATTAGAAATTTTCCTGTAAAGAGATGCGGTGATAAAAGGTACTGCTCTCAAATGAATTCCTGTGATGAAGCTATTTTCTACTTCAGGGTATGTGGTCTAAAGAGGCTTGATGGTGATGGTGATGGAGACGGAATACCCTGTGAGAAACTATGTAAACCGTGAACCTCCTTCTGAAGGTGTCCCGCCAGTGCCCTCTCCACAGGCGTAAGTTCGGGTCGCTCCGACCCTACCACCCTTGAGACGGGCGAGACCTTTTCTCAGTATGTTCACCCTCGCATTGTAATCCCTATCCATTACCGCTCCACACTCGGGACACTCATGGAGTCTCTCAGCCAAAGTCTTGGGAACTCTTCGTGAACCTTTGCCACCTTCCTCCTTTGCTTCTCCCAGCTGTTTAAACCTTTCTCCTTCCTTGAGAGTTTCTTTTGTTCCCTCTTGAGTCTCTTCTCAAGTCTCTGCAAAAATCTGGGATGCTCTATAAACTCTCCCTCTGAAGTGGTAGCAAGGTTCTTTACTCCGAGGTCTATCCCTACAGCTTTCTCCTCTGCTTCCCTCAGTATCTGCCCAAGCTCTACTTCAACCGTTATACACACATACCACTTTCCAGAGGGTTCTCTCTTTACGGTTACAGTTCTTGCCTTTTCCCAGTCTATCTCCCTGTGAAGTCTAATCTTGAGTTTTCCGAGCTTAGGAAGATACAGATATGCAAACCTGCTATTTTGTCTTTCCAGCTTTACAACCTCTACGAGTTTTCCCTTCTGCTTCATCCATACCTGTGGGAAGGTGAAGGAACGGTATCCGGAAAGTTTCTTTTTCTTTGGATACTTGGCTTCCTTCCTGAAGAACTTCTGGAATGCGTTATCCACTCTTCTCAGACAATCCTGAAGGACCTGAGAGTGGACAAGGTTCAGGGAAGGGTCTTTTTCTTTGAGCCTGGGAAGGGCATTCTGCTGATATGTGTAGGTAATGCTTTTCTTTTCCTTCTTCCAGGCTCTCTTTCTTTCCTCAAGGGCATGGTTATAGAGTGTGCAAAGAATATGAAACCAGTTTTCCATCTTGTATTCTAACAGTGCTGAAGGATAGGCTCTGAACCTGTAGGTCAGTAAGAATTTAGTTTCTTCCCTGGCTCTGGACATCTCAGCGTATAATCTACTTCAAGTTTAGATTCCTATCAACGCCCATTCGGGCAACGCCCTGTATCCCCTCCCTTACAGAAGGGACTTAGGGCGTGGGTTTGGTTAAATTTTCTAATTTTTCTAGTTAAGATATACATCTATGAAAGAGGTGATCCTTATATTCACTGCCATATTTATTGCAGAACTCGGGGACAAGACTCAGCTCGCTACCTTCGCCTTTGCTACCAAATATGGCTGGGTAAAAGCTTTCTTGGGTTCTGTAATCGCGTTAGCTGTTGTTAATTTTGTAGGGGCTTTCCTCGGTGATAAGGTAGGACACTTGCTGCCGGCTGAGTTTATCCAGAAAGGCGCCGGTGTCCTGTTTATCTTCTTCGGGTTACTTATACTCACAGGGAAGCTGTAGGTTATATAATTAATATCCAGCGGGCGTAGTTCAGTGGTAGAACGCCTGCTTCCCAAGCAGGAGGTCGCGGGTTCAAGTCCCGTCGCCCGCTCTTAAGAACTCTCACCTTTTCTCCTCGTGCCCCACTCCATGTATATCGCGTAAAGGGCTGGTACGAAGAGGAGGACTATCACGAAGGTGGAGAGTATTCCGCCTACCATCGGAGCCGCTATCCTTGACATCACCTCAGAACCTGTGCCGTGCCCCCTCATTATGGGGAGGAGTCCGAGGAGTATGGCGGAGAAGGTCATGAATATGGGTCTTATCCTCTTGACCGCTCCGCGGTATATAGCCTCAAAGGCTTCCTTCCTGTCTTGTATCTTCCCTCCGTACCTCGTAGCCGTGTGCAGGAGAGAGTTCTGGATATAAACCACCATCACTATCCCCATCTCCGCCGCGATACCCAATAGGGCTAGGAATCCCGCTATAGAGGCTATGGATATGTTGTAGTCAAGCATATACATCAACATCACACCGCCGAAGGTGGCGACCGGAAGGGTAAGGAGGACGAGTATTGTCTCAAAGAGCTTGTTGAAGGTGAACCACACGAGAAGAACTATCAGTAGTATTACAACGGGGATTATGACCTTCAGGTTCTCAAGAGCCTTCTTCCAGTACTCAAACTGACCGCTCCACTCGTAGTAGTATCCCTTGGGTAGCTTGAGCTTCTCCTGAAGGACCTTCTCGGCTCTCTCTATAACCGTTCCCATGTCCACCTCAGGGTTAGGAGTTATGAAGACGTAGCTCGTCAGAAGTCCGTTCTCGGACTTTATGCTTATGGGGCTTTCGGTTCTGACGATATCCGCAACGGCGGAGAGGGGGATTAACCTGTTATTCAGGGGTATCATCAGGTTCTCAAGGTCGTATCGGTAATCCAAGGGAACCCCGAGGGTTATCCCGTAGCGCTCTCTTCCGAGTATCATCGTTGAGGTGGGGGAGTTGGCAAAGAGCTGAGCTATCGCCATGTTTATGTCCGAGATGGTGAGTCCGTATCTCTGGAGGGCTTCCCTCTTTGGTCTTATCTCTATGTAGGTAGCTTTGGTTGACCTCTCCCCGAAGATGCTCATTATCCCGTCCACGTCCTTGAGCGTCTGCTCTATCTGCTGCGCGAGTTCGTTGAGGGTGTTTATGTCGTCTCCGTATATCTTTATCCCGAGGGGGGTCTGTATCCCCGTGGTTATCATGTCTATCCTTCCCTTGATGGGCATCGTCCACATGTTGGAAAGACCGGGGATAGATATAGCCTGGTCCATCTCCCTTATGAGTTCGGTGTAGGTTATCGTCCTCTCTTCGGGGAAGAGCTTACGCAGAACATTCTTGAAGAACTCAGGTATTTTCCAGCTGGAGTAGAAGCGCTCTTCCTTGACCTTCCTCCACTCCTCTTCGGGCTTCAAGGTTATGAAGGTCTCTATCATTGAGAAGGGGGCGGGGTCGGTGGCTGTCTCCGCTCTCCCTGCCTTCCCGAATACGCTCTCAACCTCCGGAAACTGCTTTATTATCCTGTCCTGAAGGTTTATGACCCTGAATATCTCCTGACGGGAGACGCTGGGAACGGTGGTGGGCATGTAGAGTATCGTTCCCTCGTTCAGGGCGGGCATGAACTCCCTTCCAAGCTTTTCGTAGAAGTAGAAGGTGCTCGCTCCCATAACTACGAAGAGTAGGAGCATGAGATACCTGAGCTTTACCGAGATATGGAAGAGGGGGTCGTAAACCCTTATCAAAAATCTAACTATCGGGTTCTTCTCCTCGGGCGGAATCCTTCCCCTGACGAGGTAGTAGATGAGAACGGGAACTACCACCACCGATATAATTGCGGCGACGAGCATGGAGAGGGTCTTTGTGGCAACGAGGGGTTTGAATAACCTCCCCGCCTGACCCTCCAAGGCGAAGAGGGGAACGAAGGAGACGGTAACTATCAGAAGTGCAAGGAATATGGGCTTTCCCACGTCCTTTGCGGAGTGGGTTATGGCGGTCATGAGGTCGTCCCCTTCCTCCCTCCTCCTGTGAACGTTCTCCACGAGGACTATCGCAGCGTCCACCATGGTCCCTATCGCTATCGCTATCCCTCCGAGGGACATGATGTTGGAGGTAATCCCGAGGTGGTTCATCGTTATGAAGGTGGCAAGGAGCGAAACTATCAGGAAGACGATTATCACTATCGCGCTCTGGACGTGGAAGAGGAATATGCCGACTATAGCTAAGACGACTATGGACTCCTCTATGAGCTTGGTCTTGAGGTTGTCTATAGCCCTCTCTATCAGGGTTGAGCGGTCGTAAACGGGGACAATTTCTACGTCTTCAGGAAGTCCCTTCTTTATCTCCTCTATCTTCTTCTTGACGTTCTTTATGACCTTGTAGGCGTCGGCTCCGAAGCGCATCACCACTATACCGCCGACCGTATCCCCCATCCCGTTGTAGTCCGCCACTCCCATCCTGTAGGCGGGGGTCTCTACAACCTTTCCGAGGTCCTCTATCCTTATGGGAACGCCGTTCCTGTAAGCTACGACCGTCTTAGCGAGGTCCTCCCTGCTCTGGGCGTATCCCACAGCCCTTACAAGGAACTCCCTCTCGTTTATCTCAACGTACTTCCCTCCCATCTCAACGTTCGTCTTCTTGAGAGCCATGTACAGGTCTTTGAGGGAGAGTCCGTACTGGTATAGCTTTTCGGGTTTTATTAGAACCCTGTACTCCTTCTCGTATCCTCCGACCGAGGCAACCTCCGCAACGTCCGGAACGGCTAAGAGAGCGTACTTAACGTAAAAGTTCTGGAGAGCCCAGAGTTCGTCTAAGGTCCTCGTCTTTGAGACTAGAGCGTACTGATATACCCATCCCACACCTGTCGCGTCAGGTCCGAGCTGTATGTCCGCCTCTCTCGGAAGCTGTCCCCTTATGGTGGCGAGCTTCTCAAGGACCCTTGACCTCGCCCAGTAGAGGTCCGTTCCGTCCTCAAAGATTATGAAGACGAGGGAGTAGTTGGGAACGGAGTATCCCCTGACGGTTTTAACCTTTGGGACACCCATCATGTTGGTGACGAGGGGGTAGGTGAGCTGGTCCTCTATGACCTGAGGAACCTGACCTATCCACTTGGAGTAGATGATAACCTGAACGTCCGAGAGGTCGGGGATAGCGTCTATGGGCGTCTTCTTGAGGGAGTAGTAGCCGTAAAGGAGTAGAAATAAGGTGGCAAAGAGTATCGCTATTCTGTTCTGAATGAAGAACTGGGTCAGCTTTACCATACCAAGGGCCCTCCAGAAATTACTTGAGCAGTCTCCTCATGAGCATTGCGTTTATAGCAACTATCACGGTGCTCGCGCTCATGAAAATGGCTCCCACGGCGGGCTTCAGGATTATCCCCCACGGTGCCGCAACTCCCGCAGCTAAGGGTATGGTTATGACGTTGTAGCCCGCAGCCCAGAAGAGGTTCTGAACCATCTTCTTTACAGTTATCACCGAAAGCTTCATAACCTTCACCACGTCCCGGGGGTCGTTCTTGACGAGGATTATGTCGGCGCTCTCTATGGCAACGTCCGTTCCCGAACCTATGGCAACCCCAACGTCCGCCTGAACGAGGGCGGGAGCGTCGTTTATACCGTCTCCCACCATCGCAACCTTCATGCCTCTGCTCTGAAGCTCCTTCACCTTCTCAGCCTTCTGGTGGGGAAGGACCCTTGCGAAGAACTCGTCTATCCCGAGCTCCTGCGCCACGTAGCGGGCAACCTCCTCCGAATCCCCTGTAATCATAACTACCCTCTTACCGAGCTTCTTCAGCTCTGAAACCGCCTCGTAGGACTCCTTCCTTATCCTGTCGGCGAGGGCTATAGCTCCTGTTAGCTTCCCGTCCACCGCAACGAGGACGACGGTCTTTCCCTGAAATTCCAGCTCTTTGACCCTGTTAAGCACCTCCGCACTTAATTCAACCTTCAACTCCTCCATCAGAAGGTTCGTCCCGACCGCAACCTGTTTACCCTCAACCTCACCCACCACACCCTTTCCGGGCACCGCTCTGAAGTTCTTGACCTCGGGAAGGTTCAAGCCCTTTTCCTTCGCATCCTCAACTATCGCCTGAGCTATGACGTGCTCGGAGTGCTTTTCAACGGCGGCGGTCAGCCTGAGGAGCTCCGTCTCAGAGAGCCCGACTGACACTATATCCGAAACCCCGAACCTGCCCTCCGTCAGAGTTCCCGTTTTGTCAAAGACCACCGCATCAACATCCCTTATGGTCTCTAAAGCCAACCTGTTCCTCACCAGTATCCCATTCCTCGCGGAGTAGGAGGTGGATATGGCTACGACGAGGGGTATGGCAAGCCCGAGGGCGTGGGGGCAGGCTATGACCATCACGGTCACTGCCCTCTCAACGGCGAACTGAAGGTTCCCTTCAAGGTATACCCAGACAAGAAAGGCGAGACCTCCGATCCCTATCGCAACCACAGTAAGGTAGAAGGCGACCCTATCTGCCATGTCCTGTAGTCTGGTTTTTGACTCCTGAGCCTCTTTAACGAGCTTCAGAACCTGACTTAAATAGGTCTCCTCTCCCGTCTTTTCAACTTTCACCTTTACAGAGCCTTCCATGTTTATGGCACCGCCTATGACCTTGTCCCCGGCTTTCTTTGGAACGGGCTTGGACTCTCCCGTGAGCATAGCCTCGTTCACGTGGGTTGAGCCCTCTATGACCACCCCGTCGGCGGGTATCTTTTCCCCCGGTTTTACGAGAACTATGTCTCCGGGCTTGAGCTCCGAAACATGAACCTCAACTATTTTACCGTTCTTTATGAGGTTCGCCTTAGTTGGCATAAGTTTGACGAGCTCCTCCAGAGCGCGGGAAGCTCCTAAGACCGACTTCATCTCTATCCAGTGACCCCAGAGCATCACCACTATTAAGGTTGTGAGTTCCCAGAAGAACTCCTTACCGCCGAATACGAGGGTTGAGAGGCTGTATATAAAGGCTACCGATATGGCGATGCCGATAAGGGTCATCATACCGGGCTTTTTGAGCCTGAGCTCGTCCAGCATGCCCTTTATGAAGAAAACACCACCGTATAGGAAGACCACAGTGGAAAGGAGGGGAGTTATCCACTCGCTTCCGGGAAACTCGGGCATGGAGAAACCGAGGAGTTCCTGTATGCTTCTGGAATAGAGAACAACGGGAATTGTGAGGACTGTTGAAACTATCGCTTTTCTCTTCATCTCTTCCATATGCATGGCGTGGTCGTGTCCCGCGTGGGCTTTGTGTTCTTCGTGTACATGTTCCGTATGTTCATGTTTCATATGGGCACCACAGGTATGTTCCATATGTTTATGCTCCTTTTTTTCCTCCATTTTTACCAGTTCCATACCGCATTTCGGGCATTTTCCCGGTTTATCCTGTCTGATTTCAGGGTGATGGGGGCAGGTATAAACCTCCCTGATTATTTCGTTTTCCATTTTTGAACCTCCATTCTGAGGAATAATAAAAGTGTTCTATGTGTTAATACAAGATGTTTATTTAACGTTAAAAGTTCGTTAATTTAACAATTGACAAAATCTGGGGGGGGGATAGAAATTAAACCTCAAGGGTGATTTAAATCACAAAAAAGGGGGTGCTAAAATGAAAGGGAAAATTCTTACACTTGCAGCCTTGACGGGAGCGGTTCTGCCCTTTGCGGTGAACGAGTACTTCAACAGCAGGTGTCCGGAGCTTCCAAAGGAAGTCATACTTCCCTCTGAAGCTAAAGCTATGCCAAGCTTTGCAAGGCAAACAGGACTATCATGCAGTACCTGCCACACTATACCGCCGAGGCTGAATGCCTACGGAAGAACCTTCAAGATAAGAGGATACACGGATGGAAAAGCTATAGAGGATATATTGACAGGCGAGGGAGAAAGTATACTAAAGTACAACCCTGTTTCCATACGAGTCCTTTCTTACCCTTACAGTAAAAAGAAAGGAGAGGACAGGGAAGTCATATTCCCCGACGAGGTTGTAATAGCTTTTGCAGGCAGGATAAGCGAGAACGTAGGAACCTTTGCAGCCTTCGCATCTGAAGAGGGAGAGCCTTTTGAACCGGAGATAGTAAAGGTGGCTTTAGTTAAAGACTTTGGAAATAACACGGTCGTCGGTATAGTGGGCGGTAAGACCTCCCCTACGGGAACTGATCCCTTTGATTCACTTAACCTGTATTCAAGGATAACGAGGTTCAGAACGACCGTCTGGGAAGGAGTAAGGAAAAAAGACGCGAGCGACCTGTGGGACAATCACAACTACGGCGCTTCCCTATACGCGAGCGTTTCTAACTGGGTCTATGCCAGTGTGGGAGCCTACACGGGGATAGTTAGGGATGACGGCACTCTGAACAAGGATAAGTCTGATCCCTTTGACTTCTACGGAAGGGTAGCTGTAACTCCTCAGGGCATTCCCGCGGACCTCAATATAGGACTCTTCACCTATATTGGGAAGGATGAAGACCCTATTACAGACCAGACCCTTGTAAAGCCGAGAAGATACGGGGTCGATGCTGGGGTGATTTACAATATTGGAGACATTGGCATTGAGCTTAACGGAATATACGTGAACGGAAAGGACAAGTTCCCCTCAAACCCGGATTTCAAACACAACGGCTACAACCTCTCAGCCACCCTTTACTGGAAGTACAGACTCGGCTTGTCTCTGCTTTACGGTAACTACAAATATAAAAGCGATAACCCTCTTACAACAGATAACGAAGATGGAGTAAAAAGAGCCGATACCACCGTTCATGTCTCCTATCTGATCAGACCTAACGTCAGGCTTGGGGCGGAGTACACGACAACAAACTTTTCCGGGGTAAACGCTCCTGAAGATACGCACTTGACCTCTCTGATACTTGACTTTGCCTTTTAAGGTGAGGGGGTAACGCCCCCTTCAACCTTTCATAAGATACTTAGCAAAGGCTAAAATCCCGAGGATAAGGAAGAGGACAACAAGAACCCACAAAAGCCCAGCTCCCCATCCGTGCATTCCCCAGTCCATCATCTCATAACCTCCTTCAGTGCATGTGTCCCATGTCCAGGTGCTTCAGAAACTCTGCATCTATGTCCCTGAATTTAAAGACCTTCTTTCCTTTGGCAAACTTCTTTGCCTCTACCAGGCTCCTGAAGGCAACTATATCCGGTCCCATAGGACCTTCGTCAACAGGAACGTAGTAAGCATGCCTGCCGTCTATCCACTTCCCACTTGAGAAGTCCCTGACCCATAGCTCCGCCACCCTGTCCTTGTTCTTGAGGTAGTACTGGATCGCGTGCTTGGGAGATTCGGTGTATACGTACTTCCCATCCTTGAGCTTTAACTGTGAGGTGAACTTGGGCATCATGTTCACGTCCATACCGCAGACCACACACTTTGCTCCCTTGGGAGGGTCTTTGGGTTGAGCAAAGGAGAAAACAAAAGCGGCAAGCAATCCTAAAAGTAAGGCAACTCTTTTCATCCTGACACCCCCAGTCCGAAGTTGTAAACGAGCTTTCCCCCGAGGTTTCCCTGATACAAGAGACCGGCTACGCCGGTGAGTAAGAGAAGAAGGTAAAGATGGTGAATTATGGGAACGGGTTTAAAGGTGTAAACGAGCCTGAGCAGGAACACGAGGGAAAACAGACCAGCCAAGGCTATTCCTAAGGTTTGGTGGGTATGTAGCAACTCAAGCGCCTGTGGGGTTATGGGCAAGTTTTCCATACTCTCGTGGGCTATATAGCCCGTCACAGCCGCTCCTATAACCGCTCCCGAGGACAGAAGCAAAGCAAAGAACTCAACCTCGTCGGGCTTTCTACCCCTCAGATGATAAAGACCCTCCAAGAGGAGGGTGAAGAGAGGAAGAGCCACAGCAAAGTGAACTACAGGAGGGTGCAGTTTTACCACCTCTGGATAAACTATTTTCTCTTGAACAGCTGAAGGTTCTGACACCTCGTAAACAGCCTCCCTCTCGTGGGAAAAAGAAAAAAGGGAAAAGAGAAGAGGCGCGCAGAAAATTATTATAAACCTCTTCACTTGAGTAGCTCCTGGAGTTTCTTTTTGAGTTCGGGATTCTTCTTAATGGCTTCCTTGAAGGCTTCGGGGTGCATGGTCAGCATGTGGAGCATCCTCTCGTGAACCCTCGGGTCGTTCATCATCTGTTCCCTGCATTTCTGCATGTGTTCCATCATGAGTTTACGCATTTCCTGGTCCTGCATCATCATGGGCATCATACCTCCCTGACCGCCCATCATATCGTGCATGCCTCCCATCTGGGAGAATCCCGCTCCTGAGAGCGTAAGCGCTGCTGCTGTTGCTAAGAGTAGCTTCTTCATGCTCCACCTCCTTTATTGAATGATTTCGTAAATTTGCTCCTCCGCACCCCAGCCGCTCAGAACTCCGTGGGGAGAGTAAACACCCTTGGCGTCCTTCTCCTTAAGCAACGCCTCTATACCTTCCACCGGAACGTGCCCCTCTATAAACCTGGCTCCTATAACCATAGTGTGGCAGGAACGCTTATCAACGGGGACACCGAGTTCATCCTTTTTCTTGAAGAGTTCGTCGGGCTTGACCTCAATGCGGTTTATTACATAACCCTTCTCCTCAAGCCTCTTGAAGTACTTGTGGCAGCAACCGCAGTTGGGGTTATAAAAAGCAGTTATCTCCCTCCCGAAGGAGAATCCAAGTATTGCCAAGGTTAAGAGAGCCAAAATCCCTTTCATAATTACACCTCCTTCAGTGATGGTGATGTCCTCCTCCGCCCTGCTGACCGTATATTCCCCTTATCTGTGCCTCCGAGTCCAAGAGGAACGTTCCCTTAACCACAACCTTCTGTCCCTCCTTCAGACCATGCATTACCTCGTAAAAGCCCTCCGCCTTCCTTCCGAGCTTCACGTTAACAGGCATGTACATGCCCGGTTCCATCTCCACAAAGACGAGGGTTCTCTTTCCAGTGTCCACTACCGCCGTTTCTGGAACCGCAAGGACCTCACCGATGGGAACTTCAAAGAGAACATCCACCAGAGCGTTTGGCTTAAGAGCTATTCCCCTATTCTTAGCCTTTATCCTCACCTTCACGGTCTTTGCCATGTGGTCCGCCTCTGGGAAGATGTAGTCCACCTCTCCCTCTATCATGTTTTCAGGGTTATCTTCGGGGGTTATAAGAGCCAGTGTCCCTTTCTTTATGTATCTCGCCTGCTTAAAAGGTATTTCGGCTATTACCCAGACGGAAGAGATGTCCGCTATTCTGTAAGCAGTCTGACCCTCCTTGATGTACCCCCCTTCATAGACCTTTTGCTCAAGTATCACACCGCTGGCGGGAGCCCTGACGACTTCCTTCACCTTCAGATACTCCAGTTTCTCCTTAGCTTTCTTTATCAGCTCAGGGTCTCCCTTCTTCTCAGCAAGTCTGAGTTCATCAAGGGCAATTTGTATGTCGGGGCTGAGGACCCTCATGAGGGGTGTTCCTTTCTTGACATACTCTCCCACAAACCTCCTATAGGTATCCGTTACCCAGGCATCCGCCCTGACCGTTATGTCGTATATCTTTGAAAGGTCATAGTTTATATAGCCAACAGCTGAGAAAGTCTTTATAAGGTCCCTCTTGTTAACAGGTTCCGTGACAACACCTAAGAGCTGAAGCTTTTCAGGCTTCACCATTATGTGTCCGGCGTGGGCGGAGCTTGCCGGTCCCCCTCCCGCGAGAGCTGTCTTGGAGAGTGGAACGAATACATCTTTGGTCAGCATAGTATCCTCAAGAACCACCCTTATCTGCCAGGGTCCGTCCATGCTGACCTTGAGCTGACCTCTGTAAACTCCTGGCTCTATTTCTTTCAGAGAGGCAGCGTCCCTCATCTCGTCCATTCCCGGCATGGGTGGCATGTAGAAGTAGAATTCTTTCAGGGGTTTCGGAGGGTTAACCCTCACCTCTATCTTGTTGTTCCCTGACTTTATCTTTCCATCGCTAGAGAGAATTGTCACCTTGACCCCTTTCTGTTCAAGGGTTACAACCTCCTTGTAGCTGTTCCCGCCACAAGCTGAAAGCAGAAGACCTAAAATTACAAACAACCCAGGTAAAACCTTTCTCATTGCAACGCCTCCACCTTAGCAACTATTTGATTCAATTCCTTTAAAAGCTTTGCCCTGTCAAACTCTAAAGACCAGAGAAGTCTGTAGGCTCTGAGAATCTCCCTTATGTCTGTCTTCTCATACTCATATGCTATCAGAAGCGCCTCAATTTCCTTTTTCTTCTCCTCTATCTCTTCTTCCACCGTTGATAGTATCTGGGAAGTTATCCTGTAAGATTCCTTTAAGGCTTCAAACTCACCGGAAACCTTTAGTCTTACATCCTCAAGTTCTAAAAGTTTTGAGTTGTAAATTTCCTTCTTCTCCAAGACCAGCATGTCTTCCCTCTTTCCCTTCCACACAGGTAAAGTCAGTCCAACACTGAAGGTTATCAGGTTGGGTATGTTGGGTCTTATCGCGTAACCTGCGGAGAGAAACAAGTCCGGATAATGTTCCACCCCGGCTCTATCAATTTCCCTCTTTATCACCTCAAGCTCCCTTTTAGCAAGCTTCACCTCCACGTTCTTACCCTGGTCAAAGTTTTCAGGGAAGTCAAGAACCTTAAGTTCTCCACCGTTAAGCTCTAACCGTCCACCGGCAAGGGCGTAGATTCTCTCAAGGCTTGTCCTTCTCAACCTTTCAGCATCGGCAAGCCTCTCCCTTACCTTTAAGAGCTCAACCTTAAGAAGGAGCAAATCAGAGAGTAAAGCTTTTCCGTACCTGTACCTCTCCTCAGTTATCTCTATAAGGGAATGTATCTCTTGCTCTATACCTCTAATTATCCTCTCCATCTCATGGGAGTAAGAAAAATCCCAGTAGAGGAGTTTTATGTTCCGAACGAGCTCCTTCTCATATCTTTCCTTTTTAATCAAGACCTCTACCTGTCTCTCGCTCGCTATTTTGGCTTCTCTTTCCCTCTTCACCGGCAGAACATACTTCTGGGTTAGGTACAGTCCGAAACTGCTCATAGGGTTCTTTTCCGTGGGGAAGTAATGTTCTGTGTCAAGATTGTTTAAAGCGAAAGTCAACCGTGGGTTTGGCAGACTCCTAAGAAAATTTTCCCTGTAACTTAAAGAGTTTTTAATATTATCAAAGGATTTTACTCTGGGGTTATTTTCAAGAGCAAATTTTATAAGCTCGTCCAGCTCCCCTGCAAGGGAAATACCTATAAAAGACAGCAAAATTAAAGCTGCAAGCTTTTTCATCGGTTTTAATCTTATTTGGAGGTTGATGTTAATTCAACATTTATAATTCCCTTTAATTTAACAAGATTTGAACAGAAGGTAAAAACCAATATAATTTTTAAGCATGGAAAAGTTTCTGCTGGTTTTATTTGCCTACCTCCTAGGGTCGGTTCTACCCGGAGAGATAATAGCTAAGCTCAAGGGTGTGAATTTGAGGGAGGTTGGAAGCGGAAACGTTGGAGCCACGAATGTAAGCAGGGTCCTGGGAAAGAAGTTCGGTGCTCTTGTTTTCTTCCTTGATATGTTAAAGGGCTTCATACCGACATACTTAGCTATAAGCTTTTACGGGGTTGAGAGCAAAGCGGTCATGTTTGCGGGGATTGCAAGCGTTCTCGGACACATGTTTTCTATCTTTGACAGATTTAGAGGGGGGAAGGGGGTAGCGACAGCCTTCGGTGTGATCCTGGCTGTGTCCTTTAAGCTTGCCCTCCTTTCACTCCTTGTATGGTTTGTGATACTGCAGTGGAAGAGGTACGTCTCCTTAGCTTCAATCACAGCGTCCGTTGTAGCTCCTCTTCTCTTTCTTATCTCTGGGTACCCTTCTCACATATTTCTGATGGGCATCGTTATAGCTGTCCTCATAGTTTACAAACACAAGCCTAACATAGATAGACTCCTCAGAGGTCAAGAACTGAAGGTATGAGCCCGTTCACACTTGCCGTACTGATAAACCTCCTTTTTATGCTATTCAGACTTGCCTATATAATCCTCTATCCTATAGACCTGTCTCCTGAAGAAGCCCAGTACTGGGACTGGTCAAGGCATCTGGACCTCAGTTATTACTCAAAACCCCCTATGGTTGCTTACCTGAACTTCCTTTCAACTTCCGTCTTTGGAAACACAGAGCTCGGCGTCAGAATAACCCCCGTAATTCTTTCTTTTGTTATGTCCGTTCTTCTATATATCTTTGTAAACAAGCTCTTTAACGAGAGGGTTGCGCTGCTATCCTCGGTTATTCCGAATCTATTTGTAGGAACAGCCATAAACTCGGTTCTGATGACCACGGATGCTCCCTTGGTTTTCTTCTGGGGAGTAACTGTAATGCTCATATACATGGCTGTTGAACGAAATACCGCTGCGCTGTGGTTCTGGGTTGGTGTGTTTGCAGGGCTTGCCTTTCTAAGTAAGTATCCGGCTGTTTTTCTCTTCCCGTTAACGCTCCTTTATCTGTTCCTGGTGAATAGAGAGTTGCTCCTCTCTACAAATCCTTATATTTCCCTTATTCCAGCTTTTACCCTTTCTCTTCCGGTTTTAGTATGGAACATAAAGCACAACTTCATATCCTTCAGACATGTATCTGCCCTCGCTGAGAAGAACGCCCACTTCCCTAACTTAGGAACGTTCTTTGAGTTCATCGGGGGTCAGGTGCTCTTACTGTCAGTTTTTCCTTTCTTCTTTATGGTTTATGGCTGGTGGAAGACCTTTAGGGAAAGGGATAGCAGACTTGTTTTCCTTACGGTTTACTCCCTCCCTGTTTTTATCTTCTTCTCATCCCTGGCTTTAAAGAAGAAGGTGTATGCAAATTGGGCTGGGTTTGGATACTTCACGGGAGCTGTACTTGCCGCTTTATTTATGGATAAACTCCTGAAGCGCTCTAAGCCCATTTTTATCGGTGTGGTTACACTCTCAGGTTCCCTCATAATCTTACTCCACTTCACTCCACTTATTGACTATGTTGGTCTCAGGAAACTATTACCCCCTAAAAGAGACCCTGCCAGAGTGATGATCGGATGGGAAGAGTTGGGAAGGGAGGTGGGCAAGTTCTATACAGGAAAGGAACTCGTATTTTCAAGTTCCTACCAGATAGCGGCGGAGCTTGCCTTCTATGTTGAAGGGAATCCTAGAACCTTTGTTTTTCATCTTGGAAGGATGACCCAGTATTACCTCTGGAGGGATAGGCTAAAAACTTATAAAGGCAGAGATGCCCTATTTATCTCCGATTGGGGACTCCCGGATAGAGTTAAAAAACACTTTAAAAACTACGAATTTTTGAAGAGCGTGGACATATTTTGGAGAGGAGAAAAGGTAAAGAGTTATAAAATCTACAGGATGACAAACTTTACAGGTTGGTTTGATGAGAGTCCAAAGGGTTATTAGATACACCTTAAGCTTCTATATATGGGGCTTTATAACCTACCAGCTACTACCGATGCAGATAATCCCTTACACAAACTACGCACCTGCAGAGTTTTACCCTCGGCCGGTTGTGTACAGGTACACCTTCGCTTACGATGTTAAGACGGCTTTCTCAAATCACGCCGGAAGCATAAAGAACCTACTTAAAGCTCTTGAAGAAAAGAAGTTTGATATAGCCTTTGGAGATTTCCCAGAAAATTTAGAGAACAGACTTTTCCCCACACCTCAAAATAAGGACTGTCTTGTCCTCAGAACCTCTGATATACCTCTCTCTGAAGAGCTGCTTCACACGCTCTTTGAGCGTGTACCTAAACTCTTAATCGGAAGAAGCCCGGAAGACATACTCACCCGGAAGATATACAGAAAACCCCATAACTGTTATCTTGTTGCCCACGATGATAGAATCCTGCTGTCCACTTTCTTCGGCTTTGACTTTCCCTCCTACGATTACATACTTGGCAACAGGAGAAACGTGTATACATCAAAGGATATACTTCTGAGGGAGGCTTACGTGGACGACTTCCTTAAAGGAGCCCTTGTGGTTTTCGGCGATGCGGATGCAAAGGTCTTTGCCTATTCTGAAATGAGCTTTTATCTACCTGGAGGTAGAACCACATACAGCTTCCGGTATGTGGTTGATAGCAACGTAAAGAACCCCCTGGTAATGCTTTTTCATAACGGGGACTTGAAAGGTATATATGAACAGAATAGGATTAATATGCCCGTTTCCGAGAGAGGAAAGTACACAGCCCATGTGTTGACTTACAAGGCTAAGGTTTACGTTTTCTACCTTGGGCTGAGAAGCATCGCTCTAGCCTCACCTATTGAGCTAACCGATTAAAACTCCAGTGATAAAATAGAGCCAGTATGCGTGCTTTTGTTGGCTTTTTCACAACCAAGGGTATCTATGAGCACGTTGAGAAATTGAGAGAGGAAACTAAAGGATACGTGAAAGGTAAATGGGTAGAGCCTCAGAACCTTCATATGACATTCCAGTTTCTGGGGGATATTTCCCAGGAACAAGCAGTTAGCGTACTTAAAAATCTCCAAAGCTTAGCGGAAAAGTACTCCCCCTTCAAGGTGCAGTACAGGTCTCTGGGGGTGTTTCCAGACAGAAAAAGACCCAGAATACTGTGGATAGGTGTATCAAGAGGAGAGAACAAACTGAAGAGATTAGCCAATGAGGTTGCTCAGCTGAACAAGAGGGCTGGCATAAGGGTTGACGCAAAGCCCTTCCATCCCCACGTCACCGTGTGCAGAATCAAAGAAGCGGACAAAAGGAAGCTCGGGAGCTTGATGAACAGGTATAAGAACTTTAACTTCGGTGAGGAGAGTGTTGACAGGATAGCTCTCATCTCAAGCTCTTTAAGCAGCATAGGTCCTATATACACGGTGGTTGAAGAGTTTTACTTCAGGAGGGAAGAGTCTTGACAACTTACAGAGATGCAGGAGTTGATATTGACAGGGCAAACGAATTTGTTGAGTACATAAAGGAAAAGGTAAAAGGTTCCTTTTCTCAGGAATTGGTCACAGAGTTTGGTGGCTTCGCAAGTGGGATAGAAGTAAAAGGTTACAGAGAACCCGTGATATTTTCCTCTACCGATGGGGTGGGAACGAAATTGAAGGTCGCTCAGGAGCTTGGCGTTCATGACACAGTGGGGATTGACCTCGTTGCCATGAACGTGAATGACGTTTTAACTACTGGAGCTGACCCCTTATTCTTTCTGGATTACATAGCGGTCGGGAAGATAGAGCTTGAAACTCTTAAGAAGGTTATAAACGGGATTATTGAAGGATGCAAGATGGGAGAGGTCTTCCTTGCAGGAGGGGAGACAGCTGAGATGCCTGGCTTTTACCCGGAAGGGGTTTATGACCTTGCCGGCTTCTGCGTGGGTATATGTGAAAAGGGGGATGTAATAACAGGAAAGGAGATTTCACCTGGCGACATACTGGTGGGTATAAGGTCATCAGGTTTTCACAGCAACGGATTCTCCCTGATAAGGAAAGTCCTCAAGGATAGCGGTGTAAAACTTACGGATAAAATTGAAGAATTTGGTAAGAGCGTTGGTGAGGTTCTACTGACACCAACAAGGATATACACACGGGAAGTAAAGAGATTAAAGTCCCAGGTAAAGGTCAAGGGACTCGCCCATATAACGGGTGGAGGCATACCTGAGAACCTCATAAGAGTCCTACCAAGAGATGTCAGAGCTGTAGTGGAGAAGGAAAGAATACCGGAGAACCCAGTTTTTCCTTGGATTCAACAGCTTGGCGGTGTGGAAGAGAGGGAGATGTTCAGAACATTCAACATGGGAGTAGGAATGATAGCTGTTGTATCCGAGGCAGATAAAGAAAGAGCCCTTGAGATACTTGGAAAAGACTCCTTTCTGTGCGGTTATATAGAGAAGGGAGAGAGAAGCGTAAAAGTTATTTAACTGCCAGGTCTATGATCCCCTTCGCTATATCCTCCTTAAAGGTTTTAAAGGAAGAGTGCATCTCAATGAGTCTCTCAAGCAAATCCGTGTTAAGCCTTATATCTCTACCCTCCACCTTAAACAGGTCAAACCTCTCGGCAAAACTATCTATCTGCTCATAGTATCCGGGGTTTTTATACAGGTAGAAGACTTCCGGGAAGTATTTGGAAAGCCTGAGTATGATCTTCTCCACAGGTACAAGCTCTCCATTTATATGGGTGTCTATAAAACCCTTCTCTTCCCTTACGAGAACCTCCGCTCCTTCCCTCTCGGCGAGCATAAGGGACCCCATAACTATGCCTACAAGCGTTGCAAGGTCTATCTCCTGGAAGTTATCCCCCAAGAGGTCCTTCTTACCTGCCAGGGAGAGGGACTTCTCCTCTTCGTCATAGAAGTAAATGTGGTTCAGACCTTCCGTAAAGGAGGAGTAATGAGCCGCCTCAACGTGGGCGTACCTTTTTCCGGTTTTCCCGAAGACGCTGAAGGTTTTATCTGAGAGGAGGAAGGTGTTGTAGGCTCCGTGCTCCGCCTTTATAAAAACCCCTTCGTAGCTACCATTTGAGAGAACCTCCATGTCTTCGGTGAAGTAAATTACCTCCTTCTCGGTTATGGCAACGGGACCATCGTAATCGGAGAGAACTTTAAGTCCATCGGCGAGAGCCTTCTCGGATAGCTTCTCTCCTTCCGTTGATAGCTTGTATAGAAAGTTCCCCGCTATCACAAAGAGGAAGTTACCGAGGACATCAACCGACTTTACAGGCTTGTCCAAGATGTCGGATACGGGAAGTCTCACTATCTCCGGCTCAGCGAACCTCTCCGCAGGAACCCTGTAAATCCCTTCCGCGGTCACAAAGAATACGTCTCTGAGGTCGCTTGCTATATCTTTTACCTCATTACCCGCATCTATTTCCACGGTTTCACCGTTGCTCCTGTCCATCCTAACCAACTTTGCTCCACCAGCACCTACAAGGTGGTATCTGGTGTTGGTGAGCTTTCTGGGTGTTTCCGAAAGTTTCGCAGACTGCCAGACTACATTCTCTTTGTGCGTCTCTATAAACTCTTTTTTGGATATACCCTCAACTCTGTAGTCTCTTGATATAAATATCCTCTCTGCATCACAGTAAATTTCCATCTTATACCTCCCTTTAAATATTGTATCACCTGCACTTCTCAAACTTTATACTCTCTATACCAAGAAGGTGAGCATACTGAAGCTGGGTCTGGGTCATAACCTTAATCACATCCGCCTCTTTATCCGGGTTCTTCATAACAAGGGTCAAGGTCTCTCTCCTCTTACCTTCGCTCTTTACGTCACAGAAAGGAATGTGAAGTCCTGATATCTCCCTCCTTAATATCTCTGGAAATATCCCTCTCTTTACGAACAGGACCTTTTCGTAAACCCTTTTAACCTTCTCGTAAAACTTCTTATACCTGGCTTCGTTTTCCATGAAATACTTATCCTTTATAACCTGAAGTGGGTAACCGTAAGAATTCAGTTCATCTATTATTTCGGTTCTTAGCCCCTCCTCTTGCGCTTTTTTATCCAACACATCAAGCCTCTTCTCCACCCTCTGAACGTAATCAACGTCGCTCTTAAACTCCCCTTCCGTTATCCCAAAAGCGAGAGCTCCTATAAGCGCTAACCCTATTAGAACTTCCTTCATCTCACTTTTACCTCCTCTATATATTCTCTCAGTCCTTCGGCTATCCTTTCAAGTTCCTCCTCGGTGTAGGTGTGTTTCTCCTTAAAACTGGGGTTAAGGAGGGTGTCGGTAACCACAAATTTCTGGAGGGCGTATCGCTTGGCACCCTTTATGAGCTTTCCTATTTCAAGTATGTCCTCCGGAGTCAGCTGCTCCCTGACCACCGTTGTTCTGAACTCATAGTCCACGCCGGAGTCCATTAGGAGGTGAATGCTCCTCACGATGTTCCCCACGTCAAAGTCCTCCACCCTTATGACTTCTTTGTACTTCCTGAGAGGAGCCTTTACGTCCATAGCTATGTAATCTACGAGCTCCCTCTCTATAACCTCCTTTACAACCTCCGGATGGCTCCCGTTGGTGTCAAGCTTCACGAGAAACCCCATGCTCTTTATATTTTCCATGAAATTCAAGAGGTCCTCCTGAACGGTCGGCTCTCCCCCGGTTATTACCACTCCGTCCAGAAGCCCCCTTCTGCTCCTGAGGAATCTGAAGAACACGTCCTCGGGGATAGGCTCTTCAAAGTACTCAGGGAGGACAAGGGACCTGTTGTAGCAGTAAGGACATCTGAAGTTGCACCCCTGGGTGAAAACTATGCAGGCTACCTTTCCGGGAAAATCTATGAGGGTGAACCTCTGGATACCACCTATTCGCATTTAGGTTATCCTGTAGGTCTTCCTGAGCTTGAACTCCTCCTGTTTGCCCGCATTCCACTGGCTCACCGGTCTCAGGTATCCCACAACCCTTGAGTAAACTTCGCACCTCTCACCGCATATGGGACAGGTCTCGTGCTCCCCGGAGATGTAGCCGTGGGTGGGACAGACGCTGAAGGTGGGGGTTATGGTGAAGTAGGGTAGCCTGTAATTCTCGCAGACCTTCCTGACGAAGTTCTTTACGCTCTCCGAATCCCTTATCCTCTCTCCCACAAAGAAATGAACCACCGTGCCGCCGGTGTACCTTACCTGGAGTTTGTCCTGATGCTCAAGAACTTCAAAGGGGTCGTCGGTGTAGTTTACGGGCAGCTGGGTGGAGTTGGTGTAGAAGGGTTCCGCTCCCCTCTTTACCTCCTCCTCGTTTGCCACTATTATGTCCGGATACCTCTCCTTATCAAGCTTTGCGAGCCTGTAGGAGGCTCCCTCTGCAGGTGTAGCCTCAAGGTTGTAAAGGTTCCCTGTCTCCTCCTGATACTGGAGGAGCTTCTCCCTCATGAAGTCTAAAACCCTGATGGCGAATTCCCTTCCCTTTGGGTCTGCTATGCTTACACCGAAGAGGTTGAGACAAGCCTCGTTCATACCTACCAGTCCTATAGTAGAGAAGTGATTCTTCCAGTACTCGCCGAACCTCTCCTTTACCATCCTCAAATAGAACTTTGAGTAAGGGTAGAGACCCTTCTCCATAAAGTCCTCTATCGCTCTCCTCTTTATCTCTAGGCTCTCCTTAGCTAAGTCCATGAGCCTCCCGAGCCTTTCAAAGAACTCCTCCTCGCTCTCGGAGAGGTATCCGAGCCTCGGCATATTTATGGTAACTACTCCTATAGAGCCCGTCAGAGGGTTGGCACCGAAGTACCCTCCTCCCCTCTTCAGGAGCTCCCTCGTTTCAAGCCTGAGCCTGCAACACATACTCCTCACGTCCTCAGGCTTCATGTCCGAGTTTATGAAGTTGGCGAAGTAGGGTATGCCGTACTTGGCGGTCATCTCCCAGAGACCCTTTAGCTTGGGGTTGTCCCAGTCAAAGTCGGGCGTGATGTTGTAGGTTGGTATGGGAAAGGTGAAAACCCTTCCCCTCGCGTCCCCCTCGGTCATAACCTCGAAGAAAGCTTGGTTTATCATGTCCACCTCTTCCTGGAACTCTCCGTAGGTCTCGTTCTTAACCTCTCCACCGACGATAACAGCCTGGTCTGCGAGGAAAGCGGGAACCTTAAGGTCAAAGGTGAGGTTCGTGAAGGGGGTCTGGAATCCCGTTCTCGTAGGGACGTTGAGGTTGTAAACGAACTCCTGTATAGCCTGCTTCACCTGTCTGTAGCTCAGTCCGTCGTACCTTACGAAGGGTGCCATGAGTGTGTCAAAGTTGGAGAACGCCTGAGCACCCGCCGCCTCCCCCTGAAGGGTATAAAGGAAGTTCACTGCCTGACCAAGGGCTGAGGTGAAATGTTTGGGAGGTCTGCTCTCTATCTTTCCGGGAACTCCCTTAAAGCCTGTCATGAGGAGGTCCAGGAGGTCCCATCCCATACAGTAAACGCTCAGAACCTGAAGGTCGTGGATGTGGAAGTCTCCGTTTATATGAGCCTCCGCTATCTTCTCGGGGTATATCCTCTTGAGCCAGTAGTTCCTTATGACCTTTGAGGTGACGTAGAAGTTAAGACCCTGAAGGGAGTAGGTCATGTTGCTGTTCTCTCTTACCTCCCAGTCTAACTTTTCTAAGTATTCATCAACAAGCTTAATCTCGTCCATAGGGTTTAATTTAATTTCATTAGAAAGGGAATTAAAGGAGCTTACCGTAAAGCTCCTCGTGCTCCCTTACGAACCTGTCCATTTTAAAGAATTTAGCTCTCTCCCTTGCCTTCTCCGACTTCTCTTTCCAGAGTCTGGAGTTTTCCAACAGGGAGGCCATAGCTTCCGCGACCCTGTCTTCGTTCTCCTCACATATAATTCCTCCTTCACCGATGACCTCAGGAGCCGCTCCCCTGCCGAGAGCCACAACAGGAAGCCCTGAAGCCATTGCCTCTGCAAGGACAAGCCCGAAGGTTTCTGTTTTTGACGGAAGGAAAAACAGGGAAGCCCTGCTGTAAAGGTCAGGGAGCCTTTCCCTTTTCAAGTTTCCAAGGAATTCAACCTTCAAATTCAGCTTTTTGGCAAGCTTCTCAAGTTTTTTTCTCTCCGGTCCTTCACCCACCAAGAGATAATCAAAATTACCCATCCTTTGGAGCTTGGCTATAACCCTAAAACCGAAACTCAGGTTCTTTTCAGGAGCTAGCCTGCAGACGGTTACCACAGTTTTACCAAACTCCGCCTTGCCTCTGAAAAAGTAGTCCGGAATACCGGGATATATGACCTTCGTTATCCTACTTCTATCCAAAAACCTCTCATAGGTCTTCCTCTGATACTCAGATATGAATACGAGCGCGTCTGATTGCCTGCTCATAAAACCGACTAGAGCCTTGGCAAAACCACCTCTGTCTATTTTCAGCGTGTATTGGGAAACGTGGCTCGGATCTATGTAAATTGAGCCAACTACCGGTTTTCCTATATTCTTTGATACCAGGAGAGCTAATATTCCCGCCGTAAAAGGTTCGTGGTAGTGGATTATGTCTGGATTGAACTCCTTCATAGTTCTTATAAGCCCGATACTTGGAAAGACCATCTCAGCTTTATCGTAAAAGGGAAACTTCAAGCTTGGAAGGTTAAAAACTCTGAAACCTTCAGCCGCCTCATCCGTCTCCTGTCCGGTTACAACTAAGACTTCGTGCCCTTCGTCTCTAAGCCCTTTAGCAAGGTCAATAACTATCTTTGTGCCTCCTCCCATGTCCCCCCTGAAGTTATCTGTGAATAAAGCCACCCTCATCTACCTTCTCTTACCCTGATTATTTTCTCCTTCAATTCTGCCAGCTTCAGCAGTGCCTGTAAGGGCGTTGTATTTGCCACATCTATGGATAATACGTCCTCTATAATGGCATCTAACTCCGCCTCTGTTATGCTCTTTTCTGAACGTTTAAAAGTCTCCTCCAAGAGGGGCAGGCTCTTGTCCTCAAAACTGAGCAGGATTTCTTTAGCCCTGTTTATAAGCTCCTCAGGCAATCCGGCCATCCTTGCAACCTCTATACCGAAGCTCCCTTCAGCTTTACCGGGTAGCAGTGTATATAGGAAAACTACGCCGCTGCCCTCTTCACTCACAGCCATGTGGTAATTTTTCACCCCTCTAACTTTCCCCTCAAGCTCTGTAAGCTCAAGGAAGTGGGTGGCAAGTAAAGTCCTAGCTCCGATTCTTCTGGAAATGAACTCAGTTAGCGCTTTGGTTATGGCTATCCCGTCATAGGTTGAAGTTCCCCTTCCTATCTCGTCAAGAATTATGAGACTTCTGTCTGTGGCGTTCAGTAACATACTAGCCACATCTAGCATCTCGTTCATAAAGGTAGAGACACCAAGGGCGAGGATATCTCCAGAACCTATACGAGTATATATGGCGTCAACACTCCCAATTTTAGCCCTTTTAGCGGGAACAAAGCTACCCATATGAGCCAGCAAGACTATCAGAGCCACCTGTCTTATGTAGCTGGACTTACCAGCCATGTTCGGTCCCGTTATCAGGTGTATAAAACTCTCCTCATTTATGAAGGTATCGTTTGGCACGTAGCTTCTGGTAAAAGCTTCAATAACAGGATGTTTCCCCTCCTCTATCTCTATGCAGAACTCATCGTTGACCTCCGGTTTAACCCATCCCTTTTTGTCGGCAACCTCCGCAAGAGCCTGTATGTAATCTATCTCTCCCACGATCTGGGCGTTCCTGCCGACCTTCTCAAGTTCTCCATTTATCTTCTCCCTCAGCTGAACAAAGAGTTCGTACTCTATATCGTTTATCCTGCTCTGGGCGGAGAGTATTTTCTCCTCAAGCCTGCTTAGCTCTTCCGTTATGAACCGCTCTGCATTGGTCAGTGTTTGTCTCCTCCTAAAATGCTCAGGCACGTACTTGAGGTTGGGTTTAGTCACCTCTATGTAGTAACCCATAACCTTGTTGTAACCAACCTTCAGGCTAGATATGCCTGTCTCCTTCCTGAGTTTTTTCTCATACTCCTTTAAGAGCTTCCTTGTGTTGTCCCTAACGAAACGTAGCTCATCTAAGAACCCATCAACACCGGCTTTTATAAGTCCCCCTTCTTTCACATGAATAGGTGGCTCATCAACCAAAACCCTGTCTATCTCATCAGCTATGCTTTTCAGGCTCTCAAGGTTTACCACCATATCCTTAAAGAGCCCTGAACCAAGACTCCCTATCTCCTCCCTGAGGTCCTCCACCTTGTAAAGGGTGTTCTTTAGGTGAAGGATATCACGTGGAGTCGCCATGTTAGCACTTATACGTGATACGAGTCTTTCAAGGTCAGCCATTCCTGACAGTATCTCTCTGAGCCTGCACCTTTTCTCCCTATTTTGTACGAGCTCCTCAACAGCTTCCTGTACTTTACTTATCCTATCAACGTTTCTAAAAGGGTTCAGTATATGGAACTTAAGTCTCCTGCGCCCCATGCCCGTAAGGGTCATGTCAAGAACCCCAAAGAGTGAATGGTCTTTCCTCCCCTCTATACTCTCAAGAAGCTCAAGTCCCCTTCTAACCTTCAGGTCTATGCGCACAAAACCTTCGTCTTGAAAGGGTTTTGGTTTTTTGATAAAGGGCGTGAAACCTTTTTGGGTAAGCTTTGCGTACCTGTACGCCGCGCCAAGGGGAATAAGAAACTCCTCCTCATCAAAGCCCAACGCCCTTGCGCTGTGTATGTCAAACGCCTTCCTTAGAAGTTCTACACCCTCTTCAAAGAACTCATCATCCAGTTTTGTTATAAATACGCTCAGGGTTTTTATCACCGCCGAGGGGGGTTCTTCTCCCTCTTTAATCAGAAGCTCCTTTATGTTGAACTTGGAAAGAAAATCAAGGAGTTCTTCAGTCTTTACCCTTGCACCCACAAAATCACCGATTGACAGGTTCAGATATGCAAGGTAATAAAACTTCCCCTTTCTGTATATACAGGCAAACCCGGCGGTGTCTTTCTCAAAGTATGTGCCGGGGGTTATTACCCGGACAACTTCCCTCTTTACTATACTCTTAGCCTGAGAGGCATCTTCAACCTGCTCACATATAGCTATCTTGAAACCCCTCTGAACAAGCCTCTTTATGTAATTATCGGCGGAGTGATAAGGAACACCGCACATGGGTATCCTCTCCCTTCCCTTCCCGGCAGGTCTTGAGGTAAGTACCAGGTTTAACTCCTTTGAGCCGACCACCGCATCTTCGTAAAAGAGTTCGTAAAAGTCTCCCAGCCTGAAGAATAGAAGACAGTCCGAATACTCGTTTTTAAAGTAGTGGTATTGGGCAAGCATGGGGGTAAGCTCTTGGTTTCTGTCCTTCATATTTCTTTTAAAGATATATCTTACACCTTATAAACAAGAATATCCCCGTAGTACCTTCCCATCAGTGTTACGTAGTTCAATATCTTCTTCAGGTTCCTTATGCCTTTAAGGTCTTCCGGGGTTTTTAGAGCACCCTTTAGTCTCCTTCTTATTATCTCTCTTGCCGTTTCTATACCTATTCCAGGAACTTTTATTAGAAGTTCGTAATCCGCCCTGTTCAACTCAACCGGGAAGAGGTGGATGTTCCTCTCAGCCCACGCCTCCTTTGGGTCCCTATCCTCTGGGAGTTTACCGTTCTCAAAAGGCAGCTCTTTCCATGAGAAGCCGTAATCCCTTATAAGGAAGTCTGCCTGATAGAGCCGATGCTCTCTTCTTTTTGATTCGGGAGGTCTGTTCTCAAGAGGAGTATCTTTCACGGGGAAGAAGGCGCTGTAATAAACGCGGTTGAGTCTTAGTTTTCTGTAAAGGTACTCACTACTCCTGAGAAGTTCCTCATCGGTCTCACCGCTGACCCCTACCATTACCTGGGTTATGTGGCTTTTACTTTCGTAGTTCTCAAGGAGTCTGCTTACCTGGGCTATCTTTGGAATTATTTCATTCCTGAGGCTTTTTCCTTTAGCTATACGTTTAAGCCTGTCCTCGTTGGGAGCTTCTATATTCATAGAAATCCTATCAGCAAGCTTGACTGCTTCCTCAAGCGTCTGTAGACTCACACCGGGCATGAGTTTAAGGTGTATGTACCCCTTATACCCGTACCTTTTTCTGAGAATGCTGGCTGTATCTATGAGCTTCTCCATGGTTACCTCAGGGTGGATGAATATTCCAGAGGACAGGAAGAGTCCCCGAACTCTCCCCTTTCTGTAAAGCTCCATGAAACCCTTAGCCATGTCCTCAGGGTTTATGAATAGCCTCGGTGTGTTGTCCCTGTCCCTTCTGAAGACGCAGTAATCACAGTTCTTATCGCAGTAAGTTGAAAGCATGGTTTTCAGTATGGGCTTCTTCCCCATCGGTGTGGACGCTTTGTATATGCATCCCTCAAGGTCAGGTTCTTTCTCACATTCAAACTTTGCAAGTTTTGAAAGAAGCCTAAGTTTCCTCTGGGGTTCCATGTATAAGATTAAGATAATAGGAAACTTGACAAAGGTCAGCAACTTGGACTTCCCAGGGAATATGCTTTAACAAACCTTTGGAGGTAGAGAATGACAGACTTAGAGGAGCTTGCGGTGAGCTTTGGAAAGTTCGTCGCCGAGAGGGACGAGATACAGATAGAGGATATAACCGATGAGACGGTTGAGGAGGTTGTTCAGGAGTTCATAAGACAGGTTCTGAAAGGTAAAAAGCTGAGTGAGGACGAGCTCGCCCTCGTGAGGGTCGCCGTTGAACACGGACTCTACGACGGGGCAACCGTGAACGAGATGGAGGGTTAGAGCCTCCTTGATATAAAGAAGTTTCCTCCAACAAACAGGAGACCCCCTATCAGTAGGAGGGCTATAACGTTGGGGTAGAGTTCCGAGAGACCGAGACCTTTGAATATTATCCCGAAGGCAGACTCTATGTAAAACCTGAGGGGCATGAGGAGGGAGAGATACTGGAAGAACTTGGGCATGGACTCTATAGGGGACCATGTTCCCGAAAGGTAGAGCATCGGCATCAGGGTCATCATCGTCAATTGGATTACCTGGAGCATGTTCCTCGCGAAGGAGGCTATGAACATACCGAGCCCTGTGGTGGCGAAGGCGTAAACCGAGGTGATGAGGAGGAATGTGGCGTAACTTCCCCTGAAGGGAGCGCCAAGGATTCCCTTTATAACGACCGTTAGGGATAGAAACGTGAAGATAAGGATTACGAGGGTCATCGCAAGGGACTTGGTGAGAAAGAAAAGACGTGTAGGGAAGGGAGATATGAGAACCATCTCAATGTTGCCCATCTCCTTCTCCCTTATAACCGCGGAAGCGGGAAGAATAACGAGGAGCAGTGTCAGGACGGTGAGGAGCTCGGAGACCCCCATAAAGTAGGTGCTGTCCGCGTTCTGATTGAAGAGAAACCTCCTCCTGACCTCCAAGGGCTTCTCTTCAAAACCGAGTTCCTTTATGAGAAAGTCCGAGATTATCCTTGAGGAGTATCCCGAGAAGAGGTTGCTCGCCGAAGCCTCCGAACCGTTCACCAGTATCCCTATCCTGACCTTCTTCCCCTCCATGAACCTCTCCTCAAACTTCGGAGGTATCCTTATAACACCTATGGCTCTATCCTCCAGGAGTAGCTCATCTATCTCGTCTTCTCCTAAGACGTAACCCTTAAAGGAAAAGAAGGGCTCTCTGAACTTAGACACGAGCTCCCTTGATAAGGGTGAGTTATCGTAGTCCTGAACGTAGAAGCTCGCGTTTTTGAGACTCACGTCCATGCTAACGGCGGCTATGTAAACATCAAGGGTGAAGGCGTAGGTGACGAAGATAAGGAGTCCCCAGTTTCTCAGGAACTGAACGACCTCCTTGTAAAGAAAGAAAAGAAAACCTCTCATCTCTCCCTCTTCTTAAACCTTATGTAGCTCAGGCTCAGGAACAGGATGTAAAAGAAGAGTATCGCCACCGTATCTTTAAGCAGAGAAAGGGGTCCGACTCCCTTGAGGAAACTACCCTTAACGATGTTCATGTAGTAAAGGGTGGGGAAGAGGTGAGCCTCTATGTAAGCTTCCCTGCCCATGGAGCTAACGGGTATGAGGTATCCAGAGTAGAGGAAAGCGGGAATTATCGTGATTATCATGGTTACCACTATCGCCCCTATCTGGGTTCTCAGGAATGTGGAGACAAGCATGCCTATGCTTGAGGAGGTGAGTATAAAGAGCTCCGTAGCAAAGAAGAAGAAGGGGTAGTTCCCCCTGAAGGGAACCTTGAAGAGGAATACGACCACCAAAGAGAGAAAGAGGACGTTAACGGTGTATACGCTCAGGGTCAGTAGCTGTTTTCCCAGGAGATACTCAAGCCTCCCCACAGGTGAGGTGTAGATGTTGTAAATCGTCCCCCTCTCCCTTTCCCGTGAGAATATTATCGCCGTGAATATGGCTGGCGATACAGTGAAGACAACTGCGAGTATTCCCGAAGAGGTTATGTGCTTCTGCTTTAGCTCCTCGTTGAACCAGTAACGGGTGTCTATGCTGAAGGGCATTTCCCTCAGGTGGGGTATCAGGTCAAGGATGAAGCTGTTTGCGACTGCATCCACGTAAGTTCCGGACACTTCCGCCTGGAAGGGGAACGTTCCATCTATAAGAACCTGAAGGTTCGCACTCTTCCCTTCCTTCAGCCTCTCACCGAAGCTGTCAGGTATGACAACTCCGAACTTTGCCTTCCCCCTGAGGAGAAGTTCCTCCACCTCCCTCTGGGAGGAAACGTAACCCTTAAAGTTGAAGAACTCCCTGTTTTCCTTAAGCTTGCTCACGAATTCCCTGCTGAGAGCGCTTTTGTCCTCGTCACACACGACGAAGGGAACGTTCTCCACGTCAAGGGACATCCCGTATCCGAAGAGCAGGGTTATTATCAAGGGAACAACTAAGACGACGACCCTGGATATTCTGTCCCTCGCGAGCTCCTTGAGCTCTTTAAGGTATATCGCCTTAACCCTGTGAAGCCTCATACCTCTCCAGCCTGCCGACGAAAACGTCCTCCATACTGACCTCCGCCTCCCTCAGCCACTCGTAATCTATCTCCCTCAGAACCTCCTCAGTCTCCCCTTTCGTGAAGAACTTGAGTCTCCTCCCGTAGGGGACTACCGTCAAGCCCTTCCTCTCCAGAGCCTCCAAGGAGGAGTAAAGGTCTCTGGGTTTTACCTCGTAAGCTCTCCCCTCCACAAGCTCAAGCTCCCGCTTTAAAACCGCCGGCGTGTCAAGGGCTATAACCCTACCCCTGCTCAGGAGGCAGACCCTATCGCAGAACTCAGCCTCCTCCATGTGATGGGTTGCAACGAGAACGGTTACCCCCTTCTCCTCAGACAGGTGCTTTATCAGCTTCCAGAAGAATTTTCTCTCTACTGGGTCAACTCCAGAGGTCGGCTCGTCAAGGAAGAGTATGGGAGGTCCGTGGAGGAAGGAGGATAGGAGACCGAGTCTTTGTTTAATACCGAGGGGAAGGTCTTTCACGAGGATGTTTCTGAACTCCTCAAGTCTGAGCATCCTCAAACCTTCCTCTATTCTCTCGGAAAGCTCCCCGCCCAGTATCCCGTAGGCAGAGCCCCACAGGAGGAGGTTTTCCCTAACCGTCAGGTCCGAGTAAAGGGAGAACTTCTGGGACATGTAGCCTATCCTTCTCTTTATCCTTCTAGGGTCATCCTCCCCGGCAACGAGAACCTTTCCCTCTGAGGGTTCGTAGAGACCTACGAGTATCTTTATCAGGGTCGTCTTCCCCGCTCCGTTGGGTCCGAGCAATCCGAGAACCTCACCCCTCCTGACCTCAAGGGAGACCCCGTCAAGCGCCCTGAAACTCCCGAAGAACTTGGAGACTCTGTCTACCACTATGGCAGGGTCGGGTGCCTCTCCCCTTATCCCAAAGGGAATAGATACCTCCTCTTTCCTCTCTCCCACCATCTCCACAAATATGTCCCCGGCACTCTTATCCCCAAGCTCTTCCGGGTTCATACTCTTCAAGACCTTGCCTTCGTGGAGCAGGGAGAAGAAGGTGCCCCTCTCAGCCTCGTCGGTGTAAGAGGTAGATATAATAACGGTCTTTTTCTCCTTTTGGGAGACCATGAGGAGCAGCTTCCATATTTCCCTTCTGGATATGGGGTCCACTCCCGTGGTTGGTTCGTCAAGGATTATCAGGTCCGGAAGGTGTATCAGGGAGCAGGCTATACCCAGCTTCTGCATCATGCCTCCCGAGAGCTTCCCCGCTTCTCTTTCTCTGAACTCCAAAAGTCCGGTAACTTTAAGGAGGAGCTCTTTCCTCTCCCGTGCAACCTCTTTTGGGAGAGCGTGTATCTCGGCGAAAAAATCTAAATTTTCTTCAACGCTCAAGGTGTGGTAGAGGTTATGTCCGAGACCCTCGGGCATGAAGGCTATCCTCCCCCTAACCCTCTCAACCTCCCTATAATCCCTAAAGTTCGCCCCCAAGACCCTGACCTCCCCCTCATCAAACTCCAAGACCCCAGCCAGAACCTTTAGGAGGGTTGATTTCCCTGCACCATCGGGACCGAGCAGGACTCCCAAGTCTCCCCTTTCCGCCTCAAAGGAGACACCCCTGAGAGCCTCCTTCTTCTTGTATCTCTTCCGGAGGTCCCTTACCTCAATTACCTTCATCTCAGTTCCACGTAAGCCTCGGCGGGCATACCGGGCTTCAGGACGTGTCCCGGGTTCTCCTTCAGCCTCATCTTAACCGCAAAGACCTGCTTTACCCTCGCCTCCTTCGTCTGAACCTCCTTGGGAGTAAACTCCGCTCTGTCGCTTATGTAGGAGACCACGGCGGGAAACTTCCTTTCCGGGAAGGAGTCTACCTTTACGTAAGCCTCCTGACCGAGCCTCAGAAGTCCGAGCTTCGTCTCGGGAAGGTAGCCCTTGAAGTAGAGTTCATCAAGGTTCACCACAGTAAAGAGAACCTTTCCTGGGGGAACTACCTCTCCCTCCTCAACGAACTTCTCAACCACCGTTCCCTCAATTGGAGACCGAAGTATGGTGTCCTCCAGCAATGCTCGCACCTCCTCCACCCCAGCCTCAGCCTCCCTTACCCTCTCCCTCAGAGAAGCTATCTCCTTCTCAAGAGCCTCTATCTCCTTCCTCTTCTCCCTCGCCAGCTCTATCTCCAGCTCAGCCAGTTCCACCTTCTTCCTCAATTCCTCCATAGCCTTTCCGAGAGCTCTTATCCTCTCCTCAAGGGAACCAACCTCGGTTTCTATCTCTTCAAGCTTGCTCTGGGGGATAACACCCTTACTAAAGAGTTCCCTGAACCTCTTCAGGTCCTTCAGGAGCTTCTCCTTCCTGACCTCAAGCTCCCTCTTCGTGTGCTCAAGCCCCTGAAGTTCGTCCCTCGCCACCTCCCTTCTCTTTACGGAAGCCTTCAGATTTATATCCAGCTCCTTAACGAGGAGTTCCCTTTTCACCTCAAGGGCACGGAGTTTTTCTCTTAAGGACCTCACCACAGCCTCGGCTCTTCTCAGTTTAGCCTCAAGCTCCTTAGAATCAAGCTTTGCAAGAACTTCCCCCTTCCTCACCTCCTTACCCTCCTCTACCCTCACCTCCACCACCTTCCCGCCTATCTTCGCTCCGATATCATACTCGTCTCCTTCTATCCTTCCGCTCAGGTAGAGGGCTTTCTCCTCCTTCCCGCAGGAGAACAGGAGGACGATGAGGAGGAAAAGGAGTGACTGACCCGTCAATTTTCTCATGGGAATAGTATAAGACACGGAGGTCGGCTAAAATTAGAAGTGTGGAGGAGTTAAAGAAGCTCAGAGAGGAGATAGACAGGATAGATGAGGAGATACTCCGCCTTCTGAACGAGAGGGCGAGGATAGCGAGGGAGATAGGGGAGATAAAGAAGAAGAAGAACATGGAGATTCACGTCCCCGAAAGGGAGAGGGCGATATTTGAGAAGGTCCTGAAACTGAATAAGGAGAAGTTCGGAGAGGAGTTCCCCCCGGAAGCCCTTGTCCACATATACAGGGAAATAATCTCCGCCTGCCTCTCTTTGGAGAAGCCTCTCAAGATAGCCTACCTCGGTCCTAAGGCTACCTTCACCCATCAGGCGGCTCTGGAGTTCTTCGGCTTCTCCGCCCAGTACGTCCCCTGCGCCACCATAAGGGACGTCTTCGTTGAGGTAGAGTCTGAGAGGGCGGACTACGGGGTGGTACCCGTTGAAAACACGATAGAGGGGGTCGTGAACTACACCCTTGATATGTTCCTGGAGAGCGACCTGAAGATTTCAGGAGAGGTGGTTATACCAATAAATCTGCACCTTCTCTCAAACGTAGAGAACCTTTCTGAAGTGAAGAGGGTTTACTCCCACAAGGTAGCCCTCGGTCAGTGTAGAGGGTGGCTTGAGAAAAATATGCCCAACGCTCAACTCTTGGAAACTGAGAGTACCGCCAAGGCGTGCGAGATAGTTCTTGAAGAGGAGGGCTCCGCTGCTATAGCAAGTGAGGTCGCAAGCTACACTTACCACCTGAATATCCTCGCAAGCAATATTCAAGAGAACATGGATAACTTCACCCGCTTCCTAATAGTATCTAAAAGAGAGATGAAACCCACGGGAAAGGACAAGACGAGCCTCATATTTGCTGTCAGAGATGAGCCTGGAGCTCTCTACAGAGCCCTTGAGGCTTTCTACCTGAAGGGGGTGAATCTCACGAAGATAGAATCAAGACCTTCAAGAAAGAGGGCATGGGATTACGTGTTCTTTGTTGACCTTGAAGGACATAGGGAAGATGAGAAGGTAAAGGAAGTTTTAAGAGAGTTAAAGAGCAGGACTCAGATGGTGAAGATCCTTGGCTCTTATCCTAAGGCTCTCCTGAGCGAGTAAACTAAAACCCTAAAAGTGCCTTCAGGTCTGCTATCGTTGAGTTGTATACGTACACCGAGTCAAGGTAAGAAAGTCTCGCCTCCTCATAAGCTTTTCTCGCATCAAGGAGTTCAACCTGGGAACCTACACCTTCCCTGTACCTCTCAGTTGCGTTTCTCAAAGACTCTTCGGAGGCAAGGAGCGTATCCTCTCGGGCAAGGAGCTCTTCTTCAAGGGCTTTAAGCTGGGATAGAAGAGAGTCCAGTTGGTTGAGGAGCTCTCTCTTCCTGAATTCAATTTCCTCCCTAACCTTCATCTCCTCTAATTTCTCCTGCATAACTCTCGCACTCCTCTTCTGACCATCGTATATGGTAAAGTCAAGGCTCACACCGAGGTTGTAGCCTTTCCTTACTTCTTCCTGTATGCTTCCGTTCTTAAAGTCCTTTATGTTCTCCACGTTATAGTTGGCAAAGAGGGAGAGCTTGGGATAGTAATCAGCTTTTTTGAGCTCCACATTTTCCCTCTGAACTTTCAAAGTCTTCTCAAGGACGAGCAAGCTCGTGTTGTTCTTTATCAGGGTTTCTCGCGGGTCTTCAATTTTAAGGGTGCCCTTACCGAAGGTACCTTCCACGGTGATGTCCTCGTCCACGCCTATAAGGTTCTTCAGGGAGTTGAGGGAAACCGTGTAGTCGCTCTTTGCCCTTATAAGGTCAGCCCTTGCCTGTCTTAGTTGGGCTCTTGCCCTGAGGAACTCATACTTAGGTACTATCCCTTCCTTGTACTTTTCCTCAACGAGTTTAAAGTAGTTTTCCCAGTAAGTAAGGGACTCCTCCTTTTCTTTAAGAACCTCCCGCTTTAAGAGAACCGCCCAGTAAAGTTTTTCTACCTCAGCCTTCAAACTTGTCTTTACGTCTTTAATCACCGCCTCCTGAAGCTCCCTGCTCCTCTTGGCAAGCCTAAGGGCATCCCACACGCTCTTGTCAAATATCGGCTGGTTCAGTGAAAGGGTCAGAATATACTTGTTTTCAGGCACAAAGGAGGATATATAGTTTGGGTCCCATCTTGTATAGCGAGCGGAGAAAGAAACCGTTGGCAGTACGCTTCCTTTGACCTCCCTTATCCTCTCTTCAACCTTCTTCAGGTCAAGTTCAGATTTTATACTTTCAATGTTTCTCTTCAGGGCTAACTGAACGGCTTCTTCTAAGGTTATGGAGTAAGAGAATGTAAAGAGGAAAAGGAGGAGAAGGACTCTCATTTTTCCTTTACCCTCACACCTTCCTTCAGGAACATAAGGTTTTCAACTATAAGCTTCTCTCCCTCCTTTATCTGCCCAAGAATCGCTGACTTACCATCTTCATGCCCGACCACGTTAACGGGAAGGCGGACCGCTCTTGAATCCCTCACCACCCAAAGGAATGTCTGTTCCTGGAAGAGCTGAACAGCCTGTTCCGGTATCAGGAAAGCTTTAACCTTCTTGTATCCAAAACTCACCACCCCGTACATTCCAGGCTTGAGCTTTCCGTAAGTGTTCTTAACTTTGGCTTTCACAGTTAACAGTCTGTTTTCATCTACGGAGGGGGAGATGTATTCAACTTCTGCCTCTAATTCCCCACTGCCAAGCTTGATATGCACTGGAGAGCCAAGCTTTAAGGAAGGAGCCACCTCCTGGGGAACCTTAAACACAAATCTGAGAGGATCTGGCTTCACCACCTCATAACATACCGAAGAAGGTCCTACAAGGTCACCAACGCTTACAAGCCTTCTCACAACGTACCCATCAAAGGGGGCTTTCAACTCGGTTCTCTGGAGGTCTATTCTCCTCTTCTCAAGAGAAGCCTTTAGACTTTCTATCTTTGCCTTGAGCGTTAAAAGGTTAGTCTGGGATTCTTCAAACTCCTCTTTACTTATAAGCTCCTTCTCGTATAGTCTCTTTCTTCTTTCATAAACCTTGAGCTGGTTCTGGTAGTTTTCCTGGGCTTCCCTCAAGTTCCAAAGAGCTTCTTCATAAAGGGCTCTGTAATCCTTGTCCTCTATCTTTAGCATAAGATCGCCCCTTTTTACCCAGCTACCCTCCTCTACAAGTATCCTTACCACCTTCCCACTGACCAGAGGCTTGACCTGGGTCGTTTCAACAGCCTCTAAGTATCCATTGGTTTCGTATCTGAGTGTGTAGTCAACGGGATTGAGCTCTACGGTCTTCACCTCAAACACTCTTTCTGCGGGTGCTTTCTTAGACTCTTTGGGGCTTCCGCAGGAGAGTATAAAGGTAAAAGCCACCAAAACCACAAGTAATGACTGACCAGTCATACGGTATATTATAATACTTCTCATGTACAAGTTTTTTATAAACAGACCGGTAACCACCTTCATGTTTATGCTCACCTTCATAATACTCGGCATATACGCTTACAAAAACATTCCCGTTGATAGGTTTCCCGATGTTGATTTTCCCGTGGTGAGTATAAGCACAACCTACGAGGGAGCTAACCCATACGTGGTGGACACGGTAGTCACGAGGGAGATAGAGGAGGAGCTTGCCTCCATAAGCGGTGTAGACTCAATAATAGCTCAGAGTTACACCGGCGTTTCCCGCATAAGCGTAGTTTTTGACCTGGGGAAAGATATTGACGTAGCCGCTCAGGAAGTCAGGGATGCGGTTCAGAGAGCTTACAGAAGAATGCCCGAGGGGGTTGACCCACCGGTTGTGAGGAAGCTGAACACCTCCATGGCTCCCATAATGGCCGTCCTCGTTCATGGAGACGTGGATTACGGCGTAATATCCTACTTCGCTGACAAGGTCGTAAAGAGGGAGTTTGAAAGGGTCAGGGGTGTTGCAGAGGTTCACTTAGGAGGGTTCAGGGACAGGGTCATGTGGATAAGGATTGACCCGGAGAGGCTCCACTCCAGAAATTTAACCGTAACCGATGTTATAGAGGTCTTCAGAAAGAACAACGTAGAAACCCCGGCTGGGAGTATATACAGCAAAAATAGAGAGTACGTGCTCAGGATAATAGGAAAGTTCAAGAACGCAGAGGAGATAAACAACCTGATTCTAAGGGACGGGGTAAGGCTCAGGGATGTTGGGCATGCCGAGTTCTCCTACGACGAGCTCAGGAACGCTGTTAGGTTTAACCTAAAGTCAGCCGTTGCCCTCATAGTTTACAAGGAGAGCAAGACCAACACCGTTCAGGCTGCGGAGGGGGTGATAAGGAAGATAGAGGAGCTCAGGAAGGTAGCTCCGGCGGGTGTAAACATAGATATAAACTACGACGCCTCAGTTTTCATAAAGAGGAGCGTTGCGGACGCAACCCACGAGATAGTTATAGGTAGTCTCCTCACCGCCCTTGTGGTTTTCCTCTTCTTGGGGAGCGTAAGGTTCACCCTTATACCTGTTTCCGCCATACCTATATCAATCTTAGGAGCTATATTCGTCCTCTATCTCACGGGTAACTCTCTGAACACACTCTCCCTTCTCGCCCTCGCCGTCGCGGTTGGAATAGTCATTGACGATGCTATAGTTGTTCTTGAGAGCATATACAGAAGGAACGAGGAGGGTCTTAAGGGAAAAGAGGCTGCAACCGTGGGGACGAGGATAGTGGTCTTTGCCCTCCTCTCTTCTACCGCCTCCCTTATAGTTATATTCCTCCCCATACTCTTCCTTAAAGGTCCGGTAGGTGTCTTCTTCGGAGTTTTCAGCTTCACCCTGATAACCTCCATAGCTATCTCCTTTCTGGTATCGGTCTCATTCACTCCCATGCTCTCCGCAAGACTTGTCAGCGTTGGTAAGAAGAACGTATTCATGAGGGCTTACGATAGGTTTGAGAGAATCTTTGACGTTGCCCTCAGGTGGTCGCTCAACCACAAGCTGATAGTCCTTGTTCTCTCCTTCGCCACCGTTGCGGGAGGTCTCCAGCTCGCAAAAATTACCAAGAAGGAGTTCTTCCCGGTGGTTGACGAGGGGAGGTTCATAATAAGGTTTGAAACCCCTCTGGGCTCTTCTTTTGAATTCACAAACCGGAAAGCACGGGAGATAGAGAAGGTTCTTATGTCAAACCCTTACGTTCTCAGGTACGGAATGGCTGTGGGTGAGGGACTCGTGAGCCCTACAGTGAACGGGGGTATGTTCTTCGTTACCCTCAAGGACAGGAGTGTTAGACCTCACCAGAAGGTAGTTATGAACATGCTGAGGGACGAATTGAGGAAGATAAAGGATGTTAGAGCCTCCGTTGAGGTTCCATCGGTAGTGGGGGCGAGGGGAGGAAGGCAGACGGACATACAGTATGTGGTAAGGGGTGAATCCCTTGAAGAGCTCGGAAGGATAGCGGATAACCTCACTTCCTTCCTCAGGGAAAAGGGAGGCTACGCGGACATAGACACAGACATAAGGATAAACCAGCCAGAGATAAAGATAAGGATAGACAGGGACAAATTGAGAGATTTGGGACTTAACGTTGAGGATATAGGAAACACCTTAACAGCTCTTTTTGGAAAGTTTTGGGTGGGAACTTACGAACTAGGTTCAGAGAGCTATGATACTTACGTTAAAGCCGAAGAAAGCTTCCTGAAGACCTATGAGAACCTTAAAAAGGTTTTCGTAAGAGGAAAAAAGGGAGATCTTATTCCTATAACTTCCGTTATAGAGTACGAGCTCGGTCCAGGATATACGGTCATAAACAGGTATAACAGACAGTATTCCTTTATACTCTTTGCAAACCTCAGGGACAAATCCCTCGGAGAGGCGGTTTCAGAGATAGAGGGTTTTTTAAGGGACAGGCTCCCTCCCGGATACACCTTTGAACCTACCGGACAGACAAAGGAGTTCCAGAGAGCCTTTGCAGGTCTTGCCCTCGCCCTCATAATAGCGGTTGCAGGAGTTTATATGATACTTGCATCTCTGTTTGAGAGCCTTGTCCACCCCTTCACGGTTATGCTCACCTTACCCTTAGCCATATCGGGGGTCTTCGGTCTCATATACATCACGGGCGGAAGTTTGAATCTGCCCTCTTACTTCGGTGTGATCCTATTGATAGGTCTGGTGGCAAGGGATTCAGTCCTGTTCATAGAAAGGATAGTTCAGCTCCGTAAGGAGGGAGAAACTGTCAGAGATGCGATAATGAAGGCAAGAAAAGAGAGACTTCGTCCTATACTTATGACAACACTGACGATAATGTTTGCTTTACTCCCGGTAGCCCTTGGAATAACAGAAGGTGCAGAGTTGAGGCAGCCCCTTGCGGTTGCTGTGATAGGGGGTCTCACAACAGCCCTACCGCTGAGCCTTTTCGTGATACCGGTTGTGTATGAATTCTTTGAAGGTATAAGGTTTAGGTTTAGAAGGACTTAATTTCCCCCGCAGTCAGTTTCATGCCAGTAGCGATTTAGCAGCTTAACCCTTCTTCCATTACGAACCAGTTCAACGGTTGCTCTCTCCTCCTCTTCGTAGCACGCTGTACCTCCGTTCACATAATACTCAAAACCCTTGAGGGAGTAATTTCCAAGTTTCCATTCCTCCTCATAAGCCCACCCCGAGAGAGTTTCATAGCTGCCTGTCTGTATGTGGTAAGGTTCTATCCTTTTCCCTTCCAGGCGCCGGGCTTTAATCCCTTTAACTTCAAGGATCAGAGGGTCTCTCCCATCGGGGGAGTTGTCGTAAAAGAGAAGAAAGGAAAGTTCAGGGCAGTTCACCTTCAGCGTACCCCGATTACCTGTAGGGTCATCAACAATCAGGCAGGAGTCAGCCCTTCTCTCCTCAACAAGCACAGAGCAAGAGAAGAGTACGAGGAGGGAGAGCGCCAAGATGACCTTAATCAGCATACTCTTTAAATATATGTTCTACACTCTTGTATAATTGCCCTTAACGGAGGGAAAGATATGTGGAGAGTTATATATACAGGGCAGCGACCCCAGAATGAGAACATAGCTCTTGACCAGGTTATGCTTGAGCTAAAAGCAGAAGGTAAAATACCAAACACCATAAGATTCCTCCAGTTCAAGCCCGAGTGTGTTCTCATAGGATACCATCAAGCCATAGAGCAGGAGGTGAGGGAGGAGTACACGAAAAGGGAGGGTATAGAGGTAGGTAGGAGGATAACGGGAGGAGGAGCCATATACTTTGACGAGACCCAGATAGGCTGGGAAATAATAGCTGATAGGAGAGACTTTGGGGAACTCAGTTACGAGCATATTACGGAGAAGATATGCAAGGCTGCCGCAAAAGCTCTCAACAAGCTCGGTGTCAAAGCAGAATTCAGACCAAGGAACGATATAGAGGTTGAAGGTAAAAAGATTTCGGGAACGGGTGGTGTCTTTGAGGGCAATGCCTTCCTCTATCAGGGAACGGTTCTGGTTGACTTCAATGTGGAGAGAATGCTCAAATCTCTACAGATACCAGTTGAAAAGCTTACTTCAAAGGGCATTAAGGCAGCAGAGGACAGGGTAACGTGGCTTAAAAGAGAGCTTGGAAGGATACCAGAAAAGGAGGAGGTCTTCCAGGCTTTCCTTCAAGCCTTTAAGGAAGAATTTGGGATAGAAGCCCAATGGGGGGAACTCACGGAAGAAGAGAAAAGGCTTTTAGAGGAGAAGAAGGACTACTTCAAGAGCGATGAATGGATATATCACGTAAAGCGTGCACCCGAAAGCTCAGAAGTCCTTTTCGGTATATACAGGTGTCCAGGAGGGACCTTCAGGGTTTCGGCAAAGGTGGACAGCGATAGGAAGTTGCTCCAGCAGGTGGTTATTAACGGGGACCTCTTCATAAACCCTAAAAGGCTCATATACGACTTGGAAGCCTATTTGAAACATACACCCGTCCAGGACGTAGAAAAGAGGATAAGGGAATTCTTTGAGAAAAACAGGTTTGAGAGTGTAAACCTTACGGTTGATGACTTTGTTGAAGCCGTTATGTTCCCTTTGAGGAAGTTGGAAGCCCAAGACCTCGGTATTGAAAAAAAAAGTCTGAACAAGGTGATAGGTAGTATAGGGGGTGGTCTGAAGGACAACATTAAGAAGGCGAAGGTTATGCTTCTCCCATACTGCGCAAAGCCTGCATGGTGTGACTACAGGCACACAGATGATTGTGGTGAGTGTGGTGGGTGTACAGTTGGAGACCTGTACCGCATGGCTTACGAGAGGGGCATGATACCTATAACCATAACAAGCTTTGAAATGCTTCGGGATACCCTTCAGTGGTGTGCCGAAAACGGATACACCTATATAGGGCACTGTTGCTATGAGTTCTACGAGAAGAGATATGAAATATTCAGGAAGGCTAAAGACTGGGGAGCCAACGGAGTACTTATAGACATAATAGGAACAACCTGTTACGACCTTGGTGTTGAGGAGGAGGAAAAGGCTTACCACGGAGAGTTTCAGGTTGAGCTTGACCTCTTCGTGGAAGATTCCCAGAAGATTCTGTCCCTGAAAGAGAAAGTTGAAGAGCATGATGAGAGACAGAAGAGGGAAAGACCTCAACCGGCTGAGCCCCTGAGAGATTTCATACCCGAGTACTACAAAATCCCAAAAGCTGTTTCCGGACCTGAGGAGGACAGGACAAGACTTCCGATAGTTAAGGAAAAGGATAAGAACGTTGGCTTCATAAACGGGGAGAAGGTTAGGTATGAGGAAGCCTTTAGGGAGGCTGTGAAGCTCCTAATGAAAGCTGAGAGACCCACGATAATAGTTGGACCGTTGGTTCTTTGGAGATGGAGTGAGGAAACCGAGAGAAAGGCAGAACTCGTAAAGAAGCTAAAGGAGTTGTTTCCCAACCTCAACGTTCACGTCCTTCCCGACTACAGACCCAAGAATAAGAACTTTGACCCGTCAAGGGAAATAGACCCTCCAAATCCTCATATCTCAATCCTGCATGGAAATCACGACCTCACCCTGATGATCGGAGTTCACTGTTACAGGACGGACTTCGTGATAAGACTCTTAAAAAAGCATACCGACACCAAGATAGTTACCCTATGTAACCTTTATGGGCATCCCGATGCGGACGTTTCCCTGAGCGGCATAAACGCAGAGAAGTTGGAAGAATTCGTTAATTATCCCAGTATGTTAAATACCTTATAAATGACGAAGGCTGTAACCCAAGCGGCGATGAAGCTGTATCCGAGGAACAGGGTGGCTCTTAGCTTACCTATCTCACGAACCATAACAGCATAGGTTCCCAGGCACGAGGTGTATATAAGGATAAATACCATAAAAGACATGGCTGAAGCTGGTGTGAAGTCCTTCCTTATAAGCTCTCTGAGGGTATCGCTTTCTTCCTCATCAACCTGAAGGGAGGTGATGCTAAAGGTGAGAACAGAGCTCACCGCATCCTTCAGAGCTGTTCCCAAACCTGTGACTTGACTTTTCAGAGCTTCCCAGAGGTCAAAGGTTTTCTCCTTCTTCTCACCGCCTTCTGAAGCTGTGTATATTGTGCCCATGGAACTTAAAACTATCTCCCTCGCAAGAAATGCGGGGATAAGAGAGGTAGTCGCCTTCCAGTCGCTTATACCTATGGGTTCAAAAACAGGAACTATTGCCCTGCCTACTGACCCTGCGATGCTTTCTGAAGGGTTCTTTACACCCGGCGGTAAGTTAAGGAGTAGCCATATCACTATAGAGGCACCGAATATTAAGGTCCCCGCCCTGTAAAGAAAGTCTTTCACGTGAACTAACACTATAGTTAAAACGGACCTCAGGGAGGGAAGTCTGTAGGGTGGAAGTTCCATAACGAAGTGGGAAAGAGTCTCTCTATAAACGGTCTTTCTCAGGAGAAAACCGGTCAAAAGGGCAACAAATATACCGAGCATGTACAGAAAGGTTATAACGAGGGCTGGGTGGTCTTTAAAGAATATAGAGGCAAAGAAGGCAAAGACAACAAGCCTTGCTGGGCAGCTCATAAAGGGAATCATCATTATTACAAGGAGCTTATCCCTCGTTGATTCCATAGTTCTCGTGGCTATTATCGCCGGGACGTTACACCCAAAGCCGAGTATCAGGGGAATTACGCTCTTCCCGTGAAGTCCTATCCTGTGCATAAACCTGTCCATGAGGAAGGCTACCCTCGGAATGTAGCCCGACATCTCAAGGAAGGTTATAAATAAGTAGAGGACGGCTATAAGAGGGACAAAGGTTAAGACGAAGCCGACGCCACCAACCACCGCTTCTGAGAAAAAGCGGAGGAACCACTCCGGTAGATGGAGAGTCTTCATAATGGAAAAAGTAAGAGGCGCTAAGAAGTTGTTTATGAAACCGTCTATCCAGTCTACAAAAGGGGACGAGAAGTCAAAGGCAAGTTTGAAGGTTATGTAGATAACTGCCACAAACACTAAAAACCCCAGATAGGGATGAAGAACCACTCTGTCTATGCTGTCGGTTATATCCTTAGCCGAAACTCCTCTTTTCTTAACGACCTCCGCAAAGAGACCGTGGGCAAAGGCGTACCTTTCATCGTTGACCAGGTCGTAAACCTTCTTTCCTGTCCTATTCTCAAGCTCCCTCCTCAGTTCGGAAAACTTTTCCCCGTTCAAGAGGAGCTTTATAAGCTCGTATTTGTTTACCTCCTTATTTTCTAAGGAGTCATATACCCTCTTAAGCGCTTCTTCAAGCTCAGGAGTGTAGGTCACAGGTTTTGGACTGAGCTTTTTCTCATAGGTCTCAACTATGGCTGGGAGTATATCCTTAGTACCTAAACCGGTTCTTCCTATGGTTTTTATAGCCTTTACATTCAAAAGCTCCTCAATCCTTTTTTCATCAACTTCAATGCCGAGCTTGTTAGCTTCATCTATCATGTTCAGAACCACAACCGTTGGGATTCCAAATTCCAGAAGTTCCGTGGTTAGGAGAAGGTTTCTCTCAATGTTTGGGGTTTCCAGTATGTTAAGTATCACATCGGGCTTTTCTTCTTCAAGGAAACGAACTGCTATCCTCTCATCTTCCGAGATGGGTTCAAGGGTGTATATCCCTGGGAGGTCAACCAGGTAAATTTCGTAGTCCCCAAACTTCACGACAGCCTCTTTCTTCTCAACCGTAACTCCGGGCCAGTTCCCCACCTTTAAGGAAGTCCCGGCTATCTGGTTCAGAATCGTCGTTTTCCCCACGTTGGGGTTTCCAGCTATGGCAACCTTTATCCTCTTCATATCCTGACCTCAAAAGGAGAGCTTAATACCGGCAAGGAGACCATAGTCCACAAAGGAACTGTGTCTCGTTAGCGTTTTGTGAAAACCTAAGGCTATATCCCTGTTCTTCCAGTGATATACCATTCCCAAAAGGGCGTGGGTGTCAAGGGTATTCACTTCCCTGTCCTCCGGAGTAAGAACCTTCAGCTCCAATCCGTAAGACAGTATATTTCCGTACTCCCTGAAGACCCCTAATGTAGCTCCGTAAGAGTCCCTGAGCTCCTCCACATGACCCGACTTTATATAGACCAGGTTAATGCCGTAGGTCGTTCCCATGTGAGTGGTCTCCGCAATCAGGTTTACGTTCCCGGTTGTTCTGCCGTAGCCTATACCCTCTTTCCCGGTATCAAAGTTCACCTGAAGGAGATAACCAAGCCTTAGCCTTTTCTGATAGGGAATATGCTTTATGTAAAATCCCACGTCATTCAGCCCCTCTGTCTTTTCTCCGTCATAAAATTTGCTGTAAGGCACAAACACCGCAAGGTCAAGGTTAGGAGCCAGACCCATCGCTATCTGGAATATGTAGTCCTGGTGATAAGTTCCGTCGTAGTATCTGAAGTAGGTGAAGTTGTTTTCAAGTTCAAAACCGAAGGTTCTTCCGATAGTCCCTGCATCCTCAGTCGTGAAGGGAAAGTAAGCGAGGGAAAGGGTTGGGATAAGTAAAAGTAATACAGGATTGAGATAAAATCTCAAAATTTTCAGTCGGGATAGAGTGTGAGGCATTACCTTTCAAGCCACTTCTATGAACCGGGCTAAATCTCTGTCTATTATGAGCCTTGAGTTGTTAAGGCGGAGGAGATAAACCCTGCCATTCTTGAGTAGGAGCCTTGCTCTCTTTCCCTCTTTGAGTCCCATAGCGTAGAGTTTTCTCACTATCGGGTTTTCCCTGTCCCTTATGGATTTTATCGTGAACTCCTGACCTAGCTGGACCGTCTCCATGTCCATTCTTCCCGACCTCCTTTTGCTGATATTAAGATACAATCTCAAAATCGCCCTGTCAAGGAGGAAAGAATCACTCCATCATGTAGCCAAAGGTTCTCACGAGCTCCGGTCTCTTCCTCCAGTCGGGCTTCACCTTCACCCAGAGTTCTAAATATACCTTCCTGTTGGTTATGAGCTCAAGCTCTTCCCTTGCGAGCTTCCCTATCTGCTTTAGTCTCTGCCCTTTCTTCCCGATTATTATCGGCTTGAGATTCTCCCTGTCCACGATTATCTCTCCCTTTATTACAAGGACGTTGGGGTCTGCATCTCCCGGCTTTATCTCCGTTATCACGACCGCAACAGCCGTGGGAACCTCCTCCCTAGTGAGGAGCATGACCTTCTCCCTGACTATCTCGGCGGCTAAGAGTCTTAATGGAAGGTCGGTTATCATGTCCTCTGGGAAGAGAGGTTCCCCTTCGGGGAGGTATTTGAGTACGGTCTTTTCAAGTTCGTCCAAGTTCGCCCCTTTGAGAGCGCTGATGGGAACTATCTCTTTAAACTCAGGATGTTTCTTGTGGAGTTCCTCTATAAGGGGCAGGACGTTTTTGGCTGGACCTACCCTGTCTACCTTGTTTATCACGAGGATAATGGGTTTCTCTTCGGCGAGGGGCTTTACGTAATTCTGAAAGACCTCCTCGTCCCGCTTCCTCCACCCCTCCTCGGCATCTATCATGAAGAGGATAACGTCCGCATCTTCAAGGCTCTGGCGGGCAAGCTGGTTCATAGCCTTTATGAGAACGTCGGAATCTTTTGAATGGTAAACACCTGGCGTGTCAAGAAAGACTATCTGGGCTGTCTCCGGGATGTTCTTCACCCCAAGAACTCTTATTCTGGTAGTCCCGGGTTTGGGTGTAACTATTGAGACCTTTCTACCCAGCAGGTTGTTCAGCAGGGTGGACTTTCCAACGTTGGGCTTACCCACTATCGCAACGTAACCGACTTTCATAAGCTCTTAGCCTCCTTTATAAAACTCTCAACCTTAATTTTATCCTTAACTCCCAGCTCAAGCTCAACGCCCGATGAAACATCAACGGCATAGGGTCTAACCTTAAGAACAGCTTCCTTTACATTTTCCGTCTTTAATCCCCCAGACAGGAAGAGTCTGAAACCTTTTCTGGCAACTGCCTTAGCCAACTCCCAGTTAAAAACCTTCCCTGTCCCTCCATAAGCCTTCTCGGAATAGGTATCCAGGAGAACACCGTGTGCCTCTTTCCAAACTTCTTCTATATCTGGCGGTTTTTTTCCCACCCTGAAAGCCTTTATAACCCTTTCTATTCCACACTTATAAGCGAATCCGGGTTCTTCCTCCCCATGGAGTTGAACCAGGTCAAACCCTTCTTCAAAGGCAGAAAAAACCTCTTCAAGGGTTGGGTTTACAAAGACGGCGACCTTTACAGCCCCCTCCGAAGCTCGTAGTATCTCCTTTCTATCTTCAGGTAGGACGAAACGTGGACTTTTGGGATAGAGTATAACCCCCACGTAGTCAGCACCCATTCTAACCGCAAACTCCGCATCCTCTGGTCTGGTTATACCGCATATCTTTACCTTTACCATCGGGAGTAATCTAACACCTCTTTAAGGCTCTCTCAAGCATCCTGACCATCCCCTCGTAGTGGGTTCCCTTCCAGAAGAGAGCTCCACATTTGGGGCACAGGGTGAAATCGTAAGCTGTATCGTAAGCTTTTGGAGGGATTCGCTCTTTAACCTCCTCTTTCTTAACGGGCACAAGCTTGGCTCCACAGTAAGCGCATATGTCAAGCTTCAACTTGGGTTCAAGACCAAAGTGCTTTACCACCATACAGAGCTGTAACTCCCAGTCATAACGGGGAACGGTGAGATACCTGATATTGGCTCTCTTTAAGGTTTTTTCCCACCTCTTGGAGGTGGTTATGAAAACTCTGTCCTGGTTTTTTGCAAGCTCCTCCTTCCTTATGGGACCCTCAATCACCCTTACATCATGACCGAGAAACCTTAACCATTTAGCCAGCTTTGCAAGGTTGCTCTCTAAAAGAAACTTCATGCTATTTTTTAAGATAATGGTCAGAGATCACGGAAAGACTGCTTTAATTTACGGGGGGAAGGAGATAAGTTATGCAGAACTTATAGAACACATAGGCTCTTTTGCAAATCTAATAGACTCTTTACCGGATGAAAGGGTTCTTATAATATCGGAAAACAGACCTGAGTGGGTCTACTCCCTCTACGCCATTTGGAGGAGGGGTTCAATAGCGGTCCCGGTTGATTTCATGTCAACGCCGGAAGAAGTCTCCTACATAATAACCGATGCAAAACCCAAGATCGCCCTGTGTTCAAACCAGACAAAGGAAGTTCTTGAAGATGCAATTGCGCTTGCACAGGCTAAGCTTACGGTTATAAATTACGATGAGGTTGCGTTACCCAAACCATATGAAAGATTCTTCCATAGGGATATTGAGGATATAGCTCTACTTCTCTATACTTCCGGAACGACGGGAGCTCCGAAGGGAGTTATGCTCACCTTCAGAAACCTTTTCTCCAACATAGAGGGTGTTGCGGAAACAGGAATAGCTACAAAGGAAGATTCAACGCTCGCCATTCTACCCTTTCATCATTCTTACCCCCTTATGGTAACCCTTTTAGTGCCACTTCACATAGGAGCTACGGTGGTTTTCCTTGATAAGCTTACGCCAGAAGATATCCTGGAAAAACTCCAGAGATACGGTATAACTATATTAGTTGGAGTTCCAAGACTTTATGTCCTATTTCACAAGAGGATTAAGGAGAAACTGGAAGAGAACCTCTTTGTGAAGCTTCTCTTCAAGGCGATGGAAAGAGTAAAACTCCAGCCTGTTCGCAGGAGAGTATTCTCCAAGGTTCACCAGGTATTCGGAGGGAAGGTTAAGTATATGGTAAGCGGAGGGGCTAAATTAGACCTTCAGGTAGCAGAGGACTTCACAACCCTTGGTTTCACCGTTATAGAAGGCTACGGGCTTACCGAGACCTCACCGATAGTTACCTTTAACCCCCCGGACAGGCTAAAACTTGGTTCCGTGGGTTTACCCATAAAAGGCGTTCAAATCAGACTCGCAGAAGATGGAGAGGTTCTCGTAAAAGGACCCAACGTTATGAAGGGCTATTGGAACAAGCCCAGGGAAACTGAGGAGGTTATAAAGAACGGCTGGTTATACACCGGCGACCTGGGGGAGATGGATGAAGAGGGTTACCTCTACATAAAGGGTAGGAAGAAGGAGCTGATAGTGCTTGGAACAGGAAAGAACATTCAACCCGAGGAGCTTGAGAATCTGATACTTAGAAGCTCAGACCTTATAAAGGAAGTGGGCATCCTTGATAGGGAAGGGAAACTACATGCCCTCATATACCCAGACCTGGAGAAGGTCAAGGCTAAGGGGATTGTAAACCTTGAAGAAACCATAAAGTGGGAAGTGATTGACCCTATTAACCGACAACTCCCGGATTGGAAGAGGATAGTAGGGTTCAGACTGTCCCCGACAGAACTACCCAAGACAAGGTTAGGGAAGCTAAGGAGGTTTATGTTACCAGAACTCTACGAGAAAGCTCTTGAAAAACCGAAGACCCAGGAGGACATGAGTGTATTTACAAGTCCCGAAGGTGAGTTGATAAAGAGGTACCTGGAGAAGGAAACAGGAAAAACGGTGTTGCCGTCGCACCATATAGAGCTTGACCTCGGTCTTGATTCCCTGGGAAAGGTTGAGCTTCTTAGTTTCCTGGAGAGGTCCTTCGGTGTGAGCATAAGCGAGGAGGAGCTTTCAAAACACAGCACGGTAAAAGAGCTTATAAACCTCGTTAAAGACAGGAAGGAGCACGTTGAGATAAGAGAGGTGAGTTGGAAGGAAATACTACAGGAAACGCCAGGTTACGAACTGAAAGACTATCCCTTTATATTCAGACTGGGAAGAGCCATACTGAATTTATTCTTCAAGCTCTACAACAGGATTGAGGTAGAGGGACTGGAAAACTTGCCGAAACCACCTTTCATCCTCGCTCCCAATCACGCCAGTTACTTAGACGCCTTTGTCCTCGCCTCGGTCCTTCCCGGTGGAGTCGCCGAAAACACCTACTTCCTTGGCGAGGAGGTCTACTTCAGAAATCCGGTTGCTAGGCTCTTCGGCAATCTTGCCCACGTCATAACTGTCAACATAAACAGAGACCTGAAGAATTCCCTTAGAAAGGTCGCTTACGCCCTTAAAGAGGGTAAGGTTGTGGTTATATTCCCAGAGGGAGCCCGCACACGCACGGGAGAGCTTATGGAGTTCAAGAAGGGGGTAGCCATACTGAGCAGGGAGCTCAACATACCCATAGTACCCGTGGGGCTTCAAGGCACGTACGATGCCTGGTCTATATACGATAAGCTCCCTAAGCCTAAAAAGATAAAGGTTAGGGTAGGAAAACCCCTATATCCTGATGAAAAAAGCTATGAAGAACTCACAGAGGAACTTAGAGAAGAGGTAGGGAAGCTCTTAAGGGAGTGAAAGGCAGTTGCAGGTGAAAATGAGACTAACTATATTATTTTGCAATGAGTGTCAATCTCAGAGAGATAAAGAGGGAGTTCACCAAGTTCTTGAAACGTAACAATATGAAGGTGACCCAGAGCAGGTTAAACCTTATTGACCTCATAGCGGGTTACGGCAAACACTTTGAAGTGGAAGAGCTGGTAAACTGGATAGCAAGTAAGTCCGATAGGAGCGTATCCCGCTCTACCATATACAGAACTATAAAGCTCCTTCAGGAGTTTGGAGTCATAAAAGAGGTCATAAAGCTAAACAACCGTACCATATACGAGTTCGTTGCGGGAAAGGCTCACCATGACCACCTGGTATGTGTTGAGTGCGGAAAGATAATAGAGTTCGTTAACGAGGATATAGAAAAGCTCCAGGACGAGGTTTGTGAGGATTACAACTTCCAGCCCATGCATCACAGACTGGAAATATTCGGTGTATGTTCTGAATGTAGCAAAAGTGGAGTAACATAGATACATGCTCTATAAAAGGCGCGTCCAGTTTTACGATACAGACGCACAGGGTATAGTGCACCACTCCAACTACTTCCGCTACTTTGAGGAAGCAAGGGGAGAGTTTCTCAGAAGTCTGGGTTTGCCTTATAAAACAGTAAGAGAGAAGGGATACGAGGTTGTTCTTTTAGAAGCTTGCTGTAATTTCAAGAAACCTCTACTTTACGATGAGCTTGTTGAGATAGAGCTGTCTCTTGAGGAGCTTGATAGGTTTACCTTCAGTTTCGTATATTTGGTGTCTGTTGGGGGAGAGTTAAGGGCAGAGGGAAGAACGAAACACTGCATGGTAAAGGGAGGGAAAATAGTTTCCGTTCCGCAGGAAATAAAGGATAAATTACTTACCGAGATAAAGGCATGAGGGCTATACTGCTGCTTGCCTTTTTAACCCTGGAGGTGGTTACCATGGGATTAGCACTGGCTCAGGAGCTGTATATAAGAGACCTCCCCAACGGAGGGAAACTCATAGTCAAGCCGAGGGATGATACCTCCGCTGTTGCCCTGCACGTCTGGTTCAGGGTAGGCTCCATATACGAGAAATACGATGAAAAGGGGATGGCTCACTTCCTTGAACACATGCTTTTCAACGGTTCAGAAAAGTACCCGTACGGCGAGGTGGACAAGATAATTGAAAGCCTTGGAGGGAATATAAACGCTGGAACATCAAAGGACTTCACCTATTACCACATAGAGATAGCGGCACCTTACTGGAGGGAAGCCCTTGAGGTTCTTTACCAGATAACCCTAAAGGCTTTATTAGACGAAAAGATGATTGAGAAAGAGAAGGAGATAGTTATAGAGGAACTTCGTAGGGGTAAGGACAACCCTTCTACTGTTCTCTGGGAAACTTTTGAGAAGACAGCATACAAAGTTTCACCCTATAGATTTCCTGTTATAGGTTTTGAAAACACGATAAGGAACTTTACCAGGGATATGCTCCTCAGGTTTTACAGGGATTTTTATCAGCCACGGAACATGGCAGTTATCGTGGTAGGTAACGTAAATCCAGAGGAGGTTGAGAGGGAGGTTACTAGAACCTTTGGAAGAGAGGAGGGCAGACCAGTACCAAAGGTTCAGATACCCAACGAACCCGAACAGATTGGGGCAAGGTTTGAGAAGCTTGAAGACCCAAGGGTTGAAAAAGCTTACTGGATAATCGGTTGGAGAGTTCCTCCTATCGGAAAAACTGATTACTATGGACTCGTAGTTCTTGATGAAATTCTGGGAAGTGGAAGAACGTCTGTATTGTACAGAGAGCTCAGGGAAAAAGGTCTCGTCTATTCCTACTTCGCAGGAGACTTAGGGAGACCGAGGGACAATATGTACGTCATAAGCGCTACCTTTGACCCGGATAAGTACGAAGAGGTGAAGGAAAAAGTGCTCAAACTCCTTGAGGAAGTTTATAAAAGCCTTACAGAGAAGCAGGTGGAAAGTGCAAAGCAAAAAATTATAAGCTCCAGAATATTTGAGGAGGAGAAGGTTGAGGGTGAAGCTTATGACATAGGCTACTCTTATACGGTTATCAGAGATATTGACTTCTATCGTTTCTTTGAGAAAAATGTAGGTAGGGTAAGGAAGGTTGACGTGATGAAGGTTTACGAGAAATACCTTAGCAAGGGAGACTATGTAGAAGTTCTCATGCTCCCCAAGGGAGGCTCAAGATGAAACTCTTACTCTTCCTAATTGTGACTTCCCTGTTTCTGAATGGATGTGCTCTGATGGTGGGTGCCGCTGCGGGAGGAGCTGCGGGCTATTACGCTGGAGAAAAGGGCTATAAGGTCAAAGTTGAAAAGGAAAGGGATTAAAATATACAGCTATGAGAAAGATAACCATTATTTCACTTGCTCTATCCTGTGCCCTCTTTCTGAGCTCCTGTGTTGAGCTTGCTCTTTTAGGTGCGGGCGTAGTTGCTGGAGGCGCGGCAGGATACTACGCAGGCAAAGAGGGTTACAAGGTTAAGGTAGAAAAGGAACAGAAGTGACCAGGTTACTTATACTCCTATTTGCCATTGTGGGTTTTGCGGTTGGAGGTTCTAACGTGGTTGAAAAAACTTTGCCTAATGGTGTAACCCTCATAGTTAAGGAGACCAAAGGTAAGGGTATAGTTTCTGCTGTTATATTCTTTAAGGGTGGACAGTACGGGGAAAAGTTAAAGGGGGAAACTCACCTACTACTCACCTTACTTATCAAAGGTTCTAAGAACTATCCCTCCTCTTATGACGTGTCCCTTCCCTTTGAAAGCCAGGGTGGATATATATACACCTCCTCCGGCGATGATTTCTCAGAGCTTGGTTTCTCAACAAGGGCAGAGAAACTGGAAGAAGCTCTCAAGGTTGTCAGGGACGTAATAGAAAACCCCCTATTAAAAGAGGAAGATATAGAGAGGGAAAAGAAGAATACCCTGGTCGCTATACGCTCTAAAAGGGAAAGGGGAATGGAGTTTGCCATGGAACATATGCGGAAACTAACTTACAGAGGAACACCTTATGAAACAACCCCATTGGGAACCGAGGAGAGTGTTTCAGCGGTTAGCAGAGAGGACCTCTTAAGAAGGCTGGAGGAACTGAGAAAGGGAGGCAATATAGTTGTAAGCCTTGTAGGTGATATACATAAAGGTAAGGCTCTGAAACTACTTGAAGAGACCTTTTATAACCTGAAACCCGGAGTTATGAGCATAGAGGAAAAGGACAACCCTATAACTAAGGAGGAGGTAGTAAGGGTTAAAAGGGAGGGGACTCAGGCAACTATTCTCTGTGCATTGAATGCACCTCAGAAGGGAACGGCAGACTATTACAGCTTTAAGGTTCTTACCAGCGCCCTTGGGGATGGCATGACCTCAAAACTCTTTGTGGAGTTAAGGGAAAAGAAGGGATACGCCTACGCAACTTACGCCTTTTACCCGACGAAGTTATCGTCACCCAGGCTGTTCGCATACATAGGGACTTCTCCTGAGAAAAAGGAGAACGCCCTTGAAGACCTTTTAAGGGTAGTGAGAAACCCCAAACTTACCGAGGAAGATATAGAGCTTGCAAAGAACAAGATAGTCGGAGATTTCCTCCTTGACCACCAGACCAGACTCAGGCAGGCATGGTATCTGGGATTTTACGAAGTCATGGGCTTGGGTTGGGAAACGGACAAGAGTTATCCAGAAAGAATCAGGAAAGTATCCCTAAAGGACGTAGAGAAGTCTGTAGAAAAATACATAAACAAATATCACTGCGTGGTGGTTGAGCCCTGATAAAATAGAGTTCATGGAAGCTGTAATAGGTGTGGTTACCGTATCTGACAGGGCAAGCAAAGGAGAGTATGAAGATATAAGTGGCAAAGCGATAATAGACTACCTAAAGGAGGTTATAAAAACTCCCTTTCAAGTAGAGTACAGGGTCATACCCGATGAGAGGGAAATTATAGAAACCACCTTGATAGAACTGGCGGACGATTTTAAATGTAGTCTCATACTTACCACGGGAGGAACAGGTCCTGCCCCCAGGGACGTAACTCCAGAAGCTACAGAAGCGGTTTGCCAAAAGATGCTTCCTGGTTTTGGTGAGTTGATGAGGCAGGTTTCCCTTCAGCAGGTACCTACAGCCATACTTTCAAGGCAGACAGCTGGTATAAGGGGGAGCTGTTTGATAGTGAACCTTCCGGGGAAGCCTCAGTCTATAAGACTTTGCCTGAACGCTGTGTTCCCTGCCATACCTTACTGCATAGACCTGATAGGTGGTGCTTTTATAGATACCTATGAGGATAAAATTAAAGCTTTCAGACCCAGCAGGTGATTACACGTAACCGAATTCACCGCTCATATCGGGGTTTACCTTTATCCACTTGGGAAGAAAGCGTTCCGGTTCCTTTACAGGAAAGTCCATTTCCTCAAATCCTTTCTCTCCCCCGCAGAACCTTGAACCCACAACGGAAAAAACTATGTAAACCTGAGCGTTGCCTACATCAACCTCTATACCTTCTTCGGGTTGCTCCTCGCTCAGCTCAGCCCTGAAGCGCTTTGCAATGAGGCAGCTAAATTTCAGGGTCGGGTACAGGACAAGGTATCTGCCCTCCTTGCGGGCTCTATCCAGGAGCTCTGGTGCTATATAGAGTTTTGGTGTCCTAATAAGGCTAACAGTTTCCATGGCTCACCTCCTTCCAATAAATTTAGTAAAATTCTCCCAATGAGGTTAATAGCTGCAAATTGGAAGATGCACAAGACCGTAAAAGAAACCGAGGAGTACATAAGGGAATTCTTGAAGTTTGTTGAGCATCCTGAGAGCAGAGAGATACTCCTATGCCCCCCCTTTACTTCCCTTTACGTTGCGGGTAAATTGCTTGAAGGTTCGGGGGTCAAACTGGGGGCTCAAAACTGTTACTATGAGAAACAGGGTGCTTTCACAGGAGAGGTTTCCCTCCCTATGCTCAAAGAGGTGGGCTGTGAGTACGTTATAATCGGACATTCTGAAAGGAGATATTTATTTGGGGAGAACGATGAGCTGATAAACAAAAAGCTCATAGCCTGCCTGGAGGAAGGTATCAGGCCCATACTCTGCGTTGGGGAGAAGCTTGAAGACAGAGAGACGGGAATGACCTTTAAAGTGGTAGAAACGCAGGTAAGACTTGCCCTGTCTGGACTTGAAGAGCACACAGACGGAGTTGACATAGCCTATGAGCCCGTCTGGGCTATAGGAACGGGTATACCAGCCATGCCAGAGGATGCCGTGAGTGTGCACGGTTTCATAAAACAGCTTCTTAACGATATAAACCCAAAGAACAAGGGTAAAACAAGGGTTTTATACGGAGGTAGTGTTAAACCTGAGAACGCAGGTGAGTATATGAAACACTCGGAAATAGACGGACTACTGGTTGGTGGAGCAAGTTTAAACCCTGAAACCTTTGCGAAGATCGTTTACTCCTTTTAAGAGGTATATGAGTAAAAGGATATAAGCCAGCAGGGCGTACTGAGGGTCAAGATTAGCCTTCTCCGATAGAAGCTTAGGGCTTACGACAACAACCCAACCTATCACCAGGTTAATGAAGAAAGACAGCATTCCAGCCTTCAAACTCCTGAACCTGAAAAGGTCTCTTAAGAGCGGAATCAGAACAAGGGTTGGCAAGAGCGATAACCCTGCCCTGTAAATAACTTCAGATAGGTATCTCTTGGTGTCAAACCCAAGCCTGCTACCCTTTAGATACAGACCCAGAAGGGCTGAGGAGCTCACGTGCTCTATCTCCTCAGCAAATAACCTCACGTCTGACACGTCTATCTCTGTCTTAAGTGAAAAGTCCTTCAGCTCGCGGACGAAGTAGCCTTCACGGAAGTTGTAAGAGGAACCAGAACCTACGTAAATCCTATTACCTTTCCAGGTACCAACGTTACCCTCAACAACCTCTTGAACGCTTCCCTCCTTTGATACGGTCATCATAAATAGCCCTGTAAACTTCCCGTTGGTTACATCCAGACTTCCTATGTACGTATAGTACTTGTTGAGCTCAGTTTCCTTAACAAACCATAACCTGCTCACTATACGTCCTATCTCCTGATTCTTCTTATAGGTTTTTTCTATGTACCAGAGCTTTTTAAAGAGACCAGGAAGGACACTCTCATTTAAAGTTATAAACAAGAAAGATAGGGAAGAAACGAAAACGACCAAAAAGGCTGAAAATCTCAGAGGAGAGATACCAAAGCTCTGAACTGTTAAATCTATGCCCTTAGAGAATAGCCTTCTAAAGAGAATCATAAGGGATATATTCACAAGAAGTGATGAGAGTATATAAAAACCAACAGGGATAAGGTAAATCACGTATTCCGCACCTGCTTTAAAATCCGTCACTTTGAAACCAAGGAAGAAGTCTGTAAGACTGTACATAACTATGAGCCCCACGGACACAAGACTCACAACAGCAAGTATTTTCAAGAAGTTGAGAAGAAGGTATCGGTCAAATATTTTCATGTAGTATATAATTTTAAAGCTCAGGAGAGGTGGCCGAGAGGCCGAAGGCGGCCGCTTGCTAAGCGGCAGAGGGTTAATAGCCCTCCGAGGGTTCGAATCCCTCCCTCTCCGCCAAAAAAGGAGGACAATATGAACCTTACTATATATCTGATAACTGATGATAAGTACTTCAAAGGTAGAGACCTTTTAGAAACTATAGAGAAAGCCCTTCAGGGCGGTGTTACCGCTGTTCAATACAGGTTCAAAAACAAGAGCACCAGAGAGATGTACGAGGAACTCCTCAAGCTTAGAGAACTCACACGCAAATACCGGGCAGACCTCGTAGTAAACGATAGAGTGGACCTTGCCTTGGCTGTTGACGCTGATGGTGTCCATGTTGGAAAGGAAGACTTACCTCCGGAAGCTGTTAGGAAGGTGGTTGGAGACAGGCTCTATATAGGTTATACAGCCAACAGTCTTGAAGAGGTTAAAAGGGCTCAAGAGTTACCTGTAGATTACATCGGATTTGGGTCCATATACCCCACCACGACGAAGGAAAGCTACAAGCTTGTGGGAGTTGAAGCGTTGACAGAGGCTATCCGCCTGTCAAAAAAACCCATAGTCTGTATAGGTGGAATAATGCCTTACAGGGTTTCTGAAGTTGTAAAAGCCGGGTGCAGAAACATGGCTATATCCGCTGGAATCCTTGGTTTTGAAGACGTTAAAAAAGCTGCCGAAGAGATAAAGAGAGCATACAAAGAAACCATGAAACAGCTTATGCTTTTAGGTAAAGTTTGAAGGAGGAGGAGAGATGCCTTTAAAGGTTGGAGATAGGGCTCCAGATTTTAGAGTTAAATCTTGTCCTGAAGGGGTTTTTCACCTGGGCTCAGTTAAAGGTTACAGACTTCTGTGCTTCTACAAGGTCAGTTGTCCCACCTGTCAGTTAACTTTACCCTTTGTTGAGAGGATGTTCAAAAGCTACGGTGACGTCATAAGCTTTGTAGGGGTGTGCCAGGACGGCTGTCCCGATGCTCAGAGGTTTGCCAGGGATTACAGCCTCAGCTTTCCACAGGTTAGCGATGAACCCGCCTATGAAGCTTCCATAGCTTACGATGTAAGGGTTGTACCCACACTCTATCTTATAGACCCTTCGGGGAATATCCTCTTCGTGGAGGAATCCTTTGTGAAAAGCTCCCTTGAGAACTTAAACGAAGAGTTTGCAAGGATTGCAAACAGGGAGGTAAACCCCCTCTTTGAAGACGTGAGCGTCCCTCCCTTTAAAGCGGGCTGAGGTTCAAAAAGCAGGCACTAGGTTAGTGCCTCAGGCTATATAGCTCAGGTCAAGCTTATCCCCGTATCTGTAAAGGATAAGCTCCTTTAAGTTTATATGTTTGTCAAGCTTAGGGTCCTCCTCAAGAAGTTTCTGAGCATCATCCCTTGCATTCTGCAAGACGGCTCTATCGTGAGAGCGAGCAAGGTTCGCTATATTGAAGCCAAAGTACCCTGACTGGGAGACACCAAGAAGCTCCCCTGGACCCCTAAGCTTCATGTCCATCTCCGCAACCTCAAAGCCATCGTTAGTTCTCACCAGAACTTTCAGTCTCTTTATAGCCTCTGCGTCCACCCTTCTTATGCTGTCAGGAATAACAAGGTAGCAGTAAGAAAGCCTGTCTGACCTTCCCACCCTTCCTCTCAGCTGGTGTAGCTGGGATAGACCGAAACGGTGAGCATCTTCAATTATCATAAGGGTAGCTTCAGGAATATCTATACCAACTTCTATTACTGTGGTTGATACGAGAACGTCTCCATCCCTCTTAAAGCTCTCCATTATCTCCTGCTTCTCACTATCGCTCATCCTTCCATGTAGGAGAAGAACTTTCCTTTCCGGGAGAAGCTTCTTCCAGCGCTCATACTCATCGGTAGCCGCCTTCAGCTCTACCTTCTCCGATTCCTCTATGAGGGGATATATAATGTAGACCTTGTTTCCAAGGGATAGTTCCCTGTTTACAGCCTCCATAAGCTTTTCCTTCTCGCTGTCATAAAGCAGCATCGTCCTGACTTCCCTTCTACCCGGAGGCAGTTCGTCTATAACCGATATGTCAAGGTCACCGTAAACAGAGAGAGCTAAAGTCCTCGGAATAGGTGTAGCGCTCATAACTAGACAGTGAGGGTATAGTCCCTTCCCCTTCTCAAGCAAGAGCTTTCTCTGCATGACTCCAAACCTGTGCTGCTCGTCTATTACTACAAGACCGAGCTTATGGAATTCAACCTTCTCCTGAATCAGAGCATGAGTCCCAACGACGACTTTTATGTTCCCCTCCCTTATGTGTTTGTAAACGCTTCTCTTCTGGGTGGGTGTTAAGCTCCCGGTCAGCAAACCTACCTCAATTCCTTCCTTATCAAAGAAGGCTTTGAACTTCCTGTAGTGCTGGTGGGCAAGTATCTCTGTGGGAACCATAACGGCAACCTGATAACCCTTCTCCACAGCTGCAAGGGTAGCCCCTATAGCCACTACCGTCTTACCACTACCCACATCTCCCTGAAGGAGTCTGTTCATAGGATGCTCCCTGCCCATGTCCTCCAGTATCTCTCTAAGGACCCTGAGCTGGGCGTTCGTTAGCCTGAAACTTAGCTTATCTTGGAATCTCGCTACAAACTTATCAACAGAGAGCTTTATCTGGGGAGAGTTTTCAAGCTCTGTCTCCTTCTTCTTCAGAAGCAGAGCGAGTTGAAAGAGAAACAGGTCATCGTATATCGCTCTCCTGTGAAAGGGATCTGAGAAGGCGTTTAGGCTCTTGACATCTACACCTTCTGGGGTATGGAGAATCAGGAGGGTTTCATCTATATCAGGAAAGCTGTACTTTTTCCTTATGCTCTCAGGAAGATACTCAGGGAAATACTTTGCTGTCTTCCGAACCGTCTTGTTGAGAGCCAGCCTTATTCTGCTCTGACGGGTTTTTGAGGATACGTTCACAACCTCACCCTTTGTTCTAACGTAGTAAACAGGGAATATTCCCCCAAACTCCCCCTCCTTTAAAAGCTCTGGGTGAACTATGTATTTCTCCCTGTTGAAGGATTTCAATTTTCCCAGAACAACTACCTCGCTCCCCCTCCTGTAAAGGGCAAATATGAAGTCGTTTTTTTTAAACCTGAACTTCAGTTTGACCTCATCAACTCCATCGGTACAGATAACTTCGGCCGTGTATCTCCCATCGTTCACCTTGCGCACATCTTTGACCCTGAGCTTGAGGACAACCTTATCTCCAACCTTGGCGAGTTTCAACGAGGACAAGGGTCTTCTGTCTTCGTACCTGAGGGGAAAGAAGAACAGAGCATCAAGGAGTGTACCTATACCTAGGGACTTCAAAACCTTTATCTCTTTGTTGTCCAAGAATTTAAGTTTATCCAGCGGTATAAGGAAATCCCTTAAACCTCTCTTTTTCACACTGCGTTTCACATCCTTGGGAGGCTCTGTTACCTCACCAATAAACCTCTTGAGTTCAATAAGGAAAGCTTTTCTCTTTTCAAAGGGCATCCTATCAAAGACCTGCAAGTTTTCAAGAACATAAGGCGGTGCAGAATCTTTGAGCTGATTGTAAAGGTAAAGCCCTATTCCAAAACCCCTTCTGAGTTTCAAGGCTTCGTTTTCAAGAAGCCCCTCTATGAACTCCAGTAGTTTTACCCTATCAGCCATATCAGAAATCAAACTTCCTTATAAACCTTAATTTTATCTCTGATGTGTTATCTGCAAATATACGGCCGTAGAAGTAAGTCCCTCCAGGGAAGGTAAGGCTTCCTCCGTAGTAGGTGGCACGAGGGTCCTTTAAAGTACTCTGCTGGTACTCAATTGAGAAGGCTTCAGCTATCTTCTTCCTTACGTTCAAATTTATACCTATCTCACCCTGAGAGCCTGTCTGGGTTGACAGGGTTATGTCAACTCCAAGCAAGCTTGCCAGACCGCTTCTGGCACTCCCCAAGTATCCAAGTTGTTTGAAGAGTGTTTTTGCAACAGGTATCAAACCCTCTGCCGTACTGCCTATGACCAGCTTTGTGAGAATTTCCTGGGAACTCTTTGGAGGTTCCGACCAAACAACTATCTGTGGGTTATCCAAGCTACCCTTCAGGTTTATAAATATGCTCATGTCCTCGGAAGGATTTACAAGAGATATATCTATTCTTTTCTCTTCAACCTCTTGCTCCTTTAAAAGGTTTGCGTGCCCACCTTTAACAAAGAAACGCCTTCCAAAGTAGGTTAGCTCCCCTGTTAAAAATTCAATATTCAGCGCGTAATTGGGGTCACTGGATTTACCTTGAACCCACCCCTTCACCTTTACAAAAAGGTAACCCTCCGGCAGCTGCACCCTTATGGGTTTAAAGGTATCAAACCTCACGTCAAGCTCTACTTCAGTCTTAGAAGGCTGTCTCTCTCCTTTCCTCTCCAGTTCCGCTTTCAGTATCTCAAGTTCACCGGAAAGCAGGGCATCAAGCGTCACGGAAACCTCTTTCAGGTTTGAGACCCTTACCCAACCCTCCGAGCTGACGTCAAGCCTGGCTGAAAGAGAAGGGGTCCTGTAAGCAACCGGGAGTTCTCTGGACACAAGGTAGATATAGTAGTCCTTTAGGTTGTTTGAACCCACGTTAGCTGAAAAGCCAGAGCTGTTCCTCCACACAGTTATGAAAGCGGAAAGACTTCTATCCAGAGCTTTGAGCTCAATCGCAGCATCCATTGGAAAGGCAAAATACCTTGAGTAAGAAACCAGCTTCCCCTCATTCTTCAGTAGGAAGGATAAATTGCCTCCCCTGTAGGAGAACTGATAATCCAAAAGTCCCTTTGCCTTACCACCAACTGGAGTGGTTATGAAAAAGGAAAGTCTGTCCAGGTCTAAGCTTCCGGAAGATAGAACATGGAGTCCTTTGTCTTTGCTGTAAAACACCTCAGCTTTACCCTGGAGTGCACCTGAGGATACAAGGGTCAGCTTAAAAAGTCCCCTGCCAAGGTCAAGGACGCTTTCGTCCTGTTTAAAAACGACCACTGGGCGTCCAAGTATTGAAATACTGGTATCGCCCAACTCAACAGACCCTTTATCTCCATCAACTCTGAGTTTTGCTCCGCCAAATTCAATCTTAGAGACCTTGTAGGTGTAGCTGGCAGGGTCTAAACGGAGCTTAAGGGTTCTACCCGAGTAACTTGCTGTAAGCTCAGTTGCAACTGGCTTGTCTCCAGTTCTTATCTCAACCTTAGAGTTCAGAGTTCCCTCCTCAGGTGTGCCTTCAAGGGAGAAGTCCGCTTTCAGAAACTGCCATGCTAAGTTTCCTGTAGACCTGAGGTGCATATTTTGTAGGTTGAAAGAATAAACACCGTTCAGATAACCTTTCACTTCATAAGACCCACTCACAAGGTTCTGAGTTAACTCTCCCGTCAGAGACATCTCCTCTTTAAAGGATTTATCCCCAAAACTTACATCTCTGGATACAAGCCAAAACTTACCCTGAAGTTCCTTTGATTTGAATAGTTTCAACTCGCCCTGAACCGAGGCGTTCAGATCGTCCTTTGAAAATTTAGCATCCTCAAGGCTGAGGACGAGAGCGAGGTTTTTGTCCTGAAGTGCCACTTCCAGCTTACCCTCTCTGACCGATAATCCGTAACCCCTAAAACTGCCCCTGAAGTCTTTGAAATCTGTAATGGATATAAAACCGCCCACGGTTGAACCTAAGAGGCTTCCAGAAAAACCCCTTCCAGAGTAGTCCAGGTCAACACTCCCTTTACCGTAACTGAGCTTGTAGTCCACATCTCCAAGGGGAAGGTTCTGATAGAAGCTATCCTTCAAAGTCCCTTCCCCACTCAGAATCAGATCTCCTTCATAGTTGAGTTTTCCCTGATAGGAGAGAAAAGTTGAAGCTCCATACATCACCAGGAGAATATCCTTAGCAAGGAGCTCACTTTTAAAACTTCCACCTTCTAAGTTTCCGCTTAGACAGGTTTCAGCAGGGTTTCTGACAGCAAGCTCCACCTTTCCTTTGTTAAGCTTGTAACTGTAGTCCAGAAACATCTCCGTTCTGTTAAAGGCATAGTTTTCCACATCAAAACCATCTGTGGTTGCATAAAGAGATAAACTGCCCTCATCCATGTCTAGCTTAAGATCGCCCCTTACCCAGGAGAAGAGGAAGGGTTTCACACCCAAGAGCTCAGAATCTATGGGGAATCTCTCAATCTTCAAGCTAAGTCTCCTGTGGGGTGCAAGCTCAAGGTTATAGTCCCCTTTAACAACGGGGTTCTCTATCCTTCCCCTCAGAGATAGCTCCTTTCCAAAGGTAAGACTCAGAAGCCCAGAAGCTCTAACTTTGGAGAAGGTCTTTCTCCCCTTGAGCAGAACACTGTCAGTCTCAGCACTAAGCAGTACGTTTATTCCCTTATAGTTTGCCCTCCCTCTGCCATTCAGTTTCACGGGTGCAACATAAACATTACCAAAATCCAGCCCTCTGATACCACCCACAAGACTGAAGCGGGCTTCTGGTTCTCCCTCCTGGAATGTGCCTCTCAGGGAAAAGGAGAAGAGGTCTGAGTTTACGTCCACAGAATCCAGGCTTATGGTATCCTCCAGCAGTCTCATGCGTTTTATCTTTATGCTGAACTCTCTACTTCCCGATATAACATCTAGATTGCCCGAGATGACCCTATCCTTCAAAGAGAAGTTTTCTGCAAGTACGGAGAGGTTTGTCTTTCCCAGATAATTGAACAGGAATTTTCCCACGTAGATTTGGGTAGTCTTTAAGAACTCAGGGACAAAAATGTATGGAGCTTTCCTTTCCTTTTCCTCCACGTTTATAGAAGTTCCTGTCTCAACAACCGTAAAGTTTCCCTCTTTAAGGGAGAGGTTTGGACGCTCATCCAGTTCAAAAGAAAGGTCTGTCAGGTTTAAGAAGACGTATCTACCCTGAAAGGGAATGTAAAAGTAAATTAAACCTGCCTTTAGATAAAAAGGGGAAAGGTTAAGCTCAACCCCTTCAAACTTAAAGTATATGCGTTTAGCTATAAGGTAAGGCTTTATTAAGAAAAAGTAAAGGGAGAGCAAGAGAAGAAGCAGGAAAGCAACATAGCGCATAAACTCATTCTATACCGTGCATCTTCAGGTTCTCCTTTATCCTATGAAGAAGCTCTGCAGGGTTTTTGATCGGGTATTCCAGCTCTTGTATAACCTCCTCCGCCTTTCTCCCTCTTATGACTACACCGGACAGTTTTTCCCTCACATCATCTGCAGACTGCACGGGGAAATCCGTCCCCTTTATCCTCTTCAGAACCATGTAAGCCCAGGGCACATCAAGAGCTAAAGCTGCCTGGGTACAGTATTCCAAGAATAACCTAGGCTCCTCATGTCCCTCTTTGACCAGCTTGTAGGCAAGCTTAGCTATACCGCCTGCCGTGTGAACCCTTAGCTCTTTCTTTTCCTCCTGAGTAAGCTCCTCAAGATGTTGAACTTTATAGATAGCCATTTCTGGGTCAGCCCTTAGGATATTCCTGACGGTTTGTCTCGTAAGACCCACCAGTTCAGCTATCTCGTCCTCTGTCTTTAGATACTCCTCCCTCAACACAACGGCAAAGGCAGCCCTTGCAAGGGAAGGAAGCCATGTGAGGGTTCTGTACTCTGCCAGTTTTTGAAGTCCTCCCAGCATGTCTATAGCCTTCAGGAAAACTCTGGTAACCAGGGGTTCTACATCAACTTCTACAGGTCTGAGTTCAATTACCATGTCTCCACCTCCTTTTATTTTCCAAATCGGGGTGCCGGGACTTGAACCCGGGACCTCTGGCCCCCCATGCCAGCGCGCTGCCACCTGCGCTACACCCCGTCAATATTAATTATACTTTCTTAAGCTTGAGCTCTACTAACTCCAGGAGTTTCTTGCTGGGTTTGAAGATAATTACGTTCCTGTCCGGGACCGGGACCTCCTCGCCTGTCCTTGGATTCCTGCCCACCTTCCCCTTTCTCCTCTTCACTATGAAGGTCCCAAAACCGGAAACCTGAACCTTTTCTCCCCTCTTAAGGGTATCCTCTATTATCTCAAATATCTCAGAGACTATCTGATACATCTCTTTCTTTGTAACTTCAAACTCACCCTCGCACCTTTCATGGATGAGGTTAGCTATGTCCTTCTTAGTCATACCGGACTCCGAATTTCACATCTTCCACTTCTTCTTCAGTATATCGCCGAGCTTGAAGCCTCCTGCTGAGACCTCTTCTCCCTGTTGTTGAGCCGGTTGTTCTTCCTGTTTTTCCTCCTCGCCTCTAAGAGCTTTAATTGAGAAGGTCACCTTCCCCTCCTTGGGATCAAGGTCAATTATCTTTACTTCATACTCCTTGCCTACCTCCAGCTTCACATCTCTGGGAACTTCCGATAGTGGGAGGAGTCCTTCTACACCTTCAGGCAACTCAAGGAAAGCTCCAAAGGGCATTACCTCTTTAACCTTTAAAGTTAATTCGTCACCTACTTTGTACTTTTCCTGAATTATATCCCACGGGTTGGGTGTGAGTTGTTTTATCCCAAGCTTAACGTATTTCCCTTCGGTCCCTAAAATGAGAAACTCTCTCTCTTCACCCTCCTTAAGGACTTCTTCAACCCTTTTAGGCTTTGCCCAGGAAAGGTCACTTCTGTGGATTATCCCCTTGACCTCCTCCTCTCCGAGGTCAACTATAGCCTTGCTCCCCTCTATCTTCTCCACTTTACCTTTTACTTTTGTACCTACTGGGTTTTTCTCAAGGAATTCTTCCCAAGGCTTGGGGAGAGCCTGCCTTATGCTTAGTATTATCCTCTTCCTCTTGGGTTCTATCCTGAGCACCTTTGCTTTCACAAGGTCTCCCTTCTGGGGTGTGTTCCCGTTCCAGCTGACCTCTTCAGAAGGAACAAAGCCCTCAAGACCTTCCTCCAAGTCAAGGACAACTCCCTTGGGAACCACCTGCGCGACCTTAGCCTCTACAACGTCACCGACCTTATGCTCTTTGACAAACTTGTCCCAAGGGTTTTCCTTAAGCTCCCTCAGAGAAACTATAAGAAAGTCCTTGTCTTTACTCTTCTTTTTGACCTTAACCTTTATGGTTTCATCCACCTCAGCGTAATTATAGGGGTTCTTGTCCCTACCCCAGGAGAGCTCCTCCTTGGGAAGGAAAGCCCTCAGAGCACCTTCTATCAAAAGGGTTATACCCTTGTTTGGGTCAATCTTTATAACTTTACCCTCAACTACATCACCTTTGTTCAAACCCTTAATAAGTTCCTGCTTCCTTCTCTTTCTTTCCTCTTCCAGGTACGCCTTATGGGAGACTATAACCTTGGGTTTATCCTTCTGCAGTGTTATCTCAATAACCTTGAGCCTGACAGGCTTCCCAGTACTTAACTTCTTGCCGGTTTCGCTTGCGGGAAGGAAAGCCTTTACACCCTCTATATCAACTATAAAGCCCCCCCTGACCCTTCTCTCTACGTTCCCTATTACCTCACGCCCTTCGGCGTATGCTTTCTGAAGTTCTTCCAGACCCTTTTGCTGAGAGATTACCTTATAGGATAACCGTGGGTAGTCAAGGCGTGGAGATATCTTCACTATGACAGCCTGTATCTCGTCTCCTTCTTTAAGCTCTTCACTTACCTCTTCACGAGGTATGACTCCCTCCACCTTATACCCTATATCAACGTAAACGTACCTTTCGTCAATCTTTATCACCTTCCCGGTTACTATCTTTCCTCTCTTAAAGGCTTCTTCCTGCGGGAGGGCTTTGTTTAGGAGCTTCTCAAATTCGTTCATTCGGTCCTCCACGGGAGAATACATTATAGCAAAAATTCACGGGTGCCAAATTTCTGGATTATATTATTAATCCTAACAGGAGGTGTTATGGAATTCTTCTTCTTCCTTGACGTTTATGCAGACAGGCAGCTGATAGACTACTACATTCTATCTTTTAAGCTTGGGAACTTGAAGTCCGTTGAACTGAAACAGTGGTCTGGGAAAAACTACATAGTGGAAATAAAGGATTGGGAGAAGTTCAAAAAGACAACCTACGATATAGTCCTCTACGAGCTCGGTGATGAGATAGAGAGGTTTAAGGATATAGAGGTCGCCTTTAAGGAGGGCTACAAGATCGCCTACAGGGAGGCAGCAAGAAGAGGGGCAAAGAAGATTCTCCCGGCTATAGGTTACGGAAATCCTCCAGTTGATGTGGTGAAGAGATTCTTTCCCGTTGAGCCCGAGTTTGAGAAGTTTCCCCAGGATATTGACAGCTTCCTTGAGGATATAGTTAAGAGCACCCCCCAGGAGCTTACCAAGAGAGGATTTGGAGATGACGAGCCAGCTTTCTGAGCTCCTTGAAGAGCTAACCCCTAAAAGGATAGTTGAGGAGTTAAACAAATACGTCGTAGGCCAGGAGGAAGCTAAGAAGGCTGTTGCCATAGCTCTCAGAAACAGGTGGAGGAGGCAAAAGTTACCGGAGTACATACGGGACGAGGTCGCTCCTAAGAACATACTCATGATAGGACCCACGGGAGTTGGAAAAACCGAGATAGCGAGAAGGCTCGCAGGACTTATAAAGGCACCTTTTGTTAAAGTTGAAGCCACCAAATATACGGAAGTCGGTTACGTTGGAAGGGATGTGGAATCTATGGTAAGAGAGCTGGTGGAAGTCTCTTACCAGATGGTAAAGAGAGAAAAAGTTGAAAGGGTTAAGGAAAGGGCGAGGAAGCTCGCAGAGGAAAGAATACTTGACTATCTCGTGCCTCAGCAATTTACAAGCTTTGGTATAAGAGAGTCTCAAGACGCCGGCAAAAGGGAAGAGTTACGGGAAAGGCTCAGGAGAGGGGAGCTTGATGAAAAGGTTATAGAAATTGATGTCCAGGAAAAAGCTATCCCTATGGTAGGCATAGCAGGACCTCCCGGATTTGAGGAGCTTGAGAACCAGCTTAGGGAGATGTTTTCTAACCTGATGCCCTCCAAGAAGAGGAGGAAGCTAAGAGTCAAGGAAGCCCTTCACATCCTTGAACAGGAAGAAGCCGAGAAACTGATAGACATGGAAGAAGTAGCCAGGGAGGCTGTATTCAGGGCTGAGAACTTCGGCATAATCTTCATAGATGAGATAGATAAGATAGCTGTGAAGACACCAGGCACAGGTCCGGGTGTGTCCAGAGAGGGTGTTCAAAGGGATTTACTTCCCATACTGGAGGGAACAAACGTCAACACCAAATACGGTCCAGTAAAAACAGACCACATACTCTTCATAGGCGCTGGCGCCTTTCATATGGCAAAACCTTCAGACTTGATACCCGAGTTACAGGGTAGGTTTCCCATAAGAGTTGAACTTAAACCTCTTACCAAGGAGGACTTCGTAAAAATACTGACCGAGCCGGAAAACGCCTTAACTAAACAGTACATAGAGCTCCTGAGAACTGAAGGAGTTGAAATAGAATTTACTGAAGACGCGGTAGAAGAGATAGCGAGGATATCCGAGGACACAAACAACAGAACCGAGAACATAGGAGCGAGGAGACTTCATACAGTTATGGAAAAACTGTTAGAGGATATATCCTTCAACGCTCCAGATATGAGCGGCCAGCACATAATAATAGACAGCAGGTTTGTAAGGGCTAAGTTGGAAGGCATAGTGAAAGATGAGGAGTTAAGCAGGTACATCCTCTAAGAAGTTCTTTAGCCACCAGTGTATATCCTCTTTTATCACCTTCTCCCGGAGAGCTTTCATCCTCTCCCGTTTCTCCCGCTTTTTCATCTTCAGAGCTATATATATAGATTCAGCCAAAGCTTCCTCATCAAAGGGGTTTACTATGATAGCCCCGTTTCTAAGCTGTACACTGGCTCCTGCAAACTCACTCAGAATAAGCACGCCATCCTCTCTCTTTCTTGAAACCACATACTCCTTTGAAACGAGGTTCAGTCCGTCTATAACTGGGGTCACCAGGGCAAAGTCCGCAATCATGTAAAAGGATGCGAGTCTGTCATCACCGTAGTTTTTGTAGTAGTAATATATAGGCACCCAGCCGGGTTCTCCAAACCTCCCCTCAATCATACCAACTATCTCGTCGGTTTTCCTCTTTATATCCATATACTCTTCCAACCTGGTTCTTGTGGGAGCAGCTATTTGAATAAAGGAGACCTTCCCTCTAAAGGAGGGATACTTCTCAAAGAATCTCCCGATACCTTTAAACTTCTCCTCAAGCCCCTTTGTATAATCAAGCCTATCAACGCCTATACCCACATACTCAACACCAAGCTTTCTACGGAGGTTCTGGGCATACTTTACCACCTTCGGCTCCTCCGTTAACTTTTCCCATTTATTGACATCAATACCTACAGGCACAGCTTTAACCTTTATCTTCCTCCCATTCCAGTAGATAGCGTTGTCGTCATAAAAAGCGCCAAGCACCTCCCTTACACATTCCTGGAAATTCTGAACGTAATGTTGGGTATGAAAGCCAATTACATCAGCTCCCAACATACCTTCTAAGAGTTCTCTCCTCTGAGGCAGGAATCTAAGTATGAAGTAAGGAGGAAAAGGGATATGCCAGAACATGTATATGGTATCTTTGATACCTTGCTCTTTCAGGAGTTTAGGGACAAGGGCAAGCTGGTAATCGTTAACGAGTACTTTGTAGCCGGGCGAGTAAATCTCGGAAACAGCTTTTGCAAACTTCCTGTTCACCCTGCTGTAGCCAAGCCAGTATCTGTTGTTAAAATGCGTTCTGTTGATAAACATATGGCATAGTGGCCATAAGGTATCGTTTGCAAAGCCGTAGTAATACTCAGAAACATCCGCACTGGTGAGAGGTACGTGCTTTATAAGGAAGTTGCTCGTTACCTTTACTTCAAGAGGCGTCTTCTGCCCCTTTCTTCCCCAGCAGACCCATACTCCACCTTCTTTTCTTAGAACTGGTTCAAGGGCTGAAACAAGCCCGCCGACCGTCTTCTCAAGTTTTGTTCTTCCCCTAACCGTTTCTACCCTGTAAGGTTCTCTGTTTGATACTACAATTAATTTCATTTCTTAAGGTTTTAAGTAATGTTATATGTATATAATTGAGCTGTCAAGTAAAGCTAAACATTAAGATACGATGATTATATTTCTTGATTACGATGGAACCTTAACACCTATAGTTAAAGAGCCTGACGAGGCTAAGATAGAGGCTGACAGGAAAAAATTTCTTGAAGAGCTCTCAAAAAAGCACAGGGTTGTAATAGTCACTGGAAGGAGCATTGAAAGCTTCAAAAAGGTTTTCGGCCACGTACCTGATACGATATACGTTATCACATCCCATGGAGCAAAAATTTACAGAGATGAAAAACTTTTAAAGGAATTCTTGGATTTAGGGTTGCCAGACCTGACCCCTTTAAGGGAAAGAATAAAAAACATACCCGGTGTTTTTATAGAAGAAAAGGAGGGTTGCTTTGCCCTTCACTTCAGGAACTTTAAAGGTGATGAAAGTAGGGTTAAAGGTATTTTTAAGGAGTTTGTTGATAGCCATCCCCCAAAAAAGGTCATAGAAGGCAAGAAAGTCCTTGAAGCTGTTTACTCAGATGTGGACAAGGGCAAGGCGGTTGAAAACTTCCTCCGGCTCGTGGGTTGGAATGGTAAAGAAAAGGTAGTCTATATTGGAGACGACACAACAGACCTGTACGCCCTTAAAAAGGTAAGAGAACTTGGAGGGTTGCCGGTCTTCGTTGGAAAGGATAAACCCCCTGAAGCTGAGTTTACTCTGGAGAATGTAGACCAGGTTTATGTCTTTCTTTCAAGGCTTGAGAAGTTTGCAGGTTACAAGTAAATAGTCACTTATATGCCTTGTTATTAGGAAGCTATGCCTTACTCTCTCATGGGCATTCTTACCCATCTCCTCTCTATCTTTCACGTTGGCAAGGAGTTGCTTAATTCTGAAGGCTGTGCCTTCCACACTATTCACAAGATACCCCGTTACACCATTTACTATCTGTCTTTTAATTCCACCTATGTTACTTCCCACAACCGGTTTATACTTCCACATAGCTTCAGAAACCACAAGGCCAAAGCCTTCCCTTATTGATTTCTGTACTACAACAGTAGCTGCCCTCTGAAGGGCGTTAATCTCCTTATGGCTGTCGGGAGGAAGATTCAGGATAAACACATCCTTATCATCACCTTTAGCTTCCATTACTTCCTTATAGACCTCTTCCCCTTCTGGGTCGTCCGCGGCGAAAGAGCCTGCAAGGACGAGTTGGCAATCGTACCTCCGCTTAACAAGCTTATACGCCTCCATTACCCCCAAGGGGTCCTTTAGACGGTCAAATCTTGAAACTTGAAGAATTATGGGCTTTTCCGGGTCTATCCCGAATCTCTCCAATACCGAATTTATAAATTCTTCACTCAACTCAATATTCTTGTCATGAAGTGGGTCTATGGAAGGAGGTATGACAAAGGCAGGAATCTGTACACCTTCCCTGACAAACTCAGGTATGTGGAATATACTCCCGTCATAACCATTCACAAACATCTCAAGGAACTTCCATACACCTTCATCTGGCGTTGATATGTCTATGTGACACCTCCAAACCCACCTCTGTCCCTTTCTCTTCTTAACTATCAAGCCTAAGGGTTGGGGGTCGTGGATAAAAACAACGTCGTAAGGGTCAGTGTCTATATAGGACACATTTTCGTAAGTTTGCCTCATGTAAGTTATAACGTCTTGATGGGTAAGAGCCTCCTTACCGGGCATATGAAGTAGGTTGTGTATCTTCTTTGTAACCTTGAAGAACTCCAGCTCTCCTTTTATCACCTCCCAGCGAGTTTCAATCCCGAGCTCGTTCATCAGAGGGACCATACGGTGGAGTATCTCTGCTACACCGCCGCCGAGCTTGGTGGAGTTCACATGCAAGATTTTTACACCTTTAAGCTCTTGTGCAAGTTGCTTCAGTTCACTCAGTGTACCTTCGTCTATATATTTTGTGTACTCTTCAAGCATTTTAACTCTCCAGATTGGTAATGATCATTTCTCTGACTTCATAGAGGCTGTGTGCCATAAGGTCTATCTTGTCTATTTTGACAGCCAGGCTTTCTTCACCTATAGACCTCAACCACTTGGAAAAGTCATTCACAGGCTCACGGTTTACAAGCCTTGAGGTTACAAGATGGTAAAAGAGGGAATGCACCCCAACTCTACTTAACCCTTTCTTAAACTCCTCCAAGTTGTTTGCTGTTACTCCGGTATCTACAACCTTCCTGACCGCCCTTATAAAATAAAAGGGTTTACAGAGCCTCTCAAAACCGTTTGGCTCGCTGTGGAGTATGTTCAACATCTCCTCCCTTATATCCTCTATACATACACACTCCATAAGGTCTATAGCAGAAAACTTCTCCGCCAAGACTGGAAAACCGTTTTCAGCCAGCCAGTAGGCAAAACTGTTTCCATAATCTGTAGGGAGCAAGTGGTACTCAAAGAGGTTCCTGTAAAGGTGATAGTATATAGAGTCCTCGTCTATCTCTTGCAGAACTCTCATAAAAGCGGCCAGTGTGTTTACCTTAACACCTGTATACTGGGCTGTCCACAGCTCTGACTTAAATATAAAAGGAGCCATATAATAAATGTTAAACTGAAACGGGAGGATAAGGATGCTTAAAGAGGGCGATAAGGCACCAGATTTTTGTCTTAAGGGTATAGATGAAAAGGGAGAAGAGAGAGAGTTTTGTCTTAAGGATTTCAAGGGTAGGAAGCTGATACTCTACTTCTACCCAAAAGACGATACCCCTGGGTGCACGGTTGAAGCATGCGATTTTAGGGACAACCTGAATCCGCTGGTATCAAAGGGTTACCTTGTTGTCGGAGTCAGCCCAGACAGTGTCAGTTCCCACAAAAAATTTAAAGAGAAGCACGGGCTGAACTTCCCCCTATTAAGTGATCCCGACAAGAAGGTGGCTGAAGCTTACGGGGCTTACGGTGAGAAGAAGATGTACGGGAAGGTTACGAAAGGTATAATCAGGTCAACCTTCCTGATAGATGAAGAAGGGAGGATTGCAAAGGCATGGTACAACGTAAAGGCAAAGGGTCACGTAGAGAAGCTCCTGAAAGAGCTGGAAAGCTGAGGGAAAGAGCAGAAGAGGTTGTAAAGAGGCTTGAGAAGCTCTACCCAGATGCAAGGCTTGAACTTGAGTACAACAATGCCTTTGAGCTCTTGGTGGAGGCGATACTGGCTGCCCAGGAGTCAGATAAGAAGGTTAACCAGCTGAGGGAAAGGCTGTTTAATAAATACAAGAGCCCGCAGGATATAGTCAATGTACCCCTGGATGAGCTTGAAAGAGACATAAGCTCAATAAACTTCTACCGAAGGAAGGCACAGCTCTTGAAAAAGTGTTGTGAAGCTCTCGTTAAAGAGTTTGGTGGCGATATACCAAGGACCGTTGAGGAGTTAACAAGACTGCCAGGAGTAGGTAGAAAAACTGCCAACATGGTTGTGGGAGGTGCCTTTGGTCTTCCGGCGATAATAGTGGACAGGCATGTTCTGAGGGTCTCCCAGAGGATAGGTTTTACCCAGGAGAAGGACCCAGACAAGGTGGAGGAAGAGTTAAGGCATATAGTTCCTCAGGAAAAGTGGACTGAATTTTCTTTCCTTCTACTTAACCATGGAAAAAACGTGTGCATAGCAAAGAACCCGAAGTGTGAGGAGTGTCCCATATGTGAGCTGTGTGATTCCTGCAAGGTAAAGTTATAATGTTCATGACCGAAATACCCTAAGAGGGGAATAACGGGGAGATGGTAAAGAGAGTTCTATTCAAAGACCTTGACATAAACGTGATGAATATAAACAAGGTCTATGAAGAAGTCCGTAAAAAGGAGATAACCGGGTTCCTCAGGGTAGTATACTGGAGCAAGGACGATTATCTGCTCTTTAATAAGGGAGCACCCTACAAAGTAGTTACCTTCGGTGCGGATGGAAGCAGGAGCCTCTCCAAGGCTGAGAACTTCGCTATAGAAAGTAAGGAGGGCACCGCATCCCTCGTAGAAACGACCATAGACGACCTTGTAGGCATAATTGAGTACAGACACAACATACAACAAGATGGGTCTTTGGTTTTCTTTCCTTACGGTCTCCTCATACAGGAGCCTGTGTCAATAAGCTTCCTTGACATAAACAAGGAGTTTCTCCTCGCTCAGAGGAGTCATTTAGATGGGTACGTTGCCCTCTACACAGAGGAGACGCTATTTGGCATCGTGATATTCCAAGGGGGTTTTCCGGTGGCAGTGTTTGGAGGTGACGGGTCCTTCGGAGACAGAGCGGTAACTTACATAAACGCAAACCTCATTCCAGCAAAGAGCTTCATGTCCATGTACACCCTTGAACCGGAGTTGTTAAGTTTCGCTTATTCCATGCACTCTGACAACGTAAGGAAAACAGAAAGAAACTTCAGGACTTACGAAGAGGCGGAAAAGTTTGTCGCAGAGGAAAAGAGGAATGCAGTTATAGTTATAGAGGGTGAAGGTATACACCGATACGATATGTTCTTCAGGGGTCAACATATAGACAGGCTTGTTAAAGAGAAGGGTCTCTTTGTTAACGACGAAGTTGAAAGGGGGAGGTTAGCTACCAAGGTTGAAAACCTGCCAGACAGGTCCATATGGGTATATGATATATCTCTTATTGAAAAACCTCAGCCTATTGAGGTGGTTATAGAGGGTGTTGAGGAGGAAGTCGTCACCTCGGACAGTGAGGTGCCTCTGGATAAGGTCATGGAGGTTAAATCAGCTTTTATAAAGGAGATAGGACCTCTTGGGAAGTTAATATGGGAAAAGACGCTGAACGAGTTTGGTTTTAAAGAGAGCTCAATGACTATAAACCATATAAAGATAGTCGTTGATAAGCTTAAGAGGGAAATACCAGAGGATGAGGCAGCCAGGGAATTTTTAAGGCGCGTTGAAAGCATACTGCCAGATATAATTTAGAGGAGGTTGTAAATGGTAGGCAGATACTTTAAGAACGCTTCGCTTATAGAGAAGTTCGTTGTCCCGAACGTAATAATACTGGTTGTCCTCATAGCATCTGTTGCTGCTGTTAGTTACTATCTCCTGCAAGAGCAGTTAAGGAAGCAGGCTGAGGAGACCTTAAACAACGGATACAAACTGTTCCTTGAACAAATTAAAACGAGGGAGAACGCAGGTCTTTCGGTTGCCTACCTTGTGAGCCAAGACCCGGACGTGAAGAAAGCCTTTAAAAGCAAAAACAGGGACCTCCTTTACAAGTATGTAAAGGTGAGAACAGACCTTGAAACCTTAACGGGCATATACGACCTTAGACTTCACTTCCTGGCTCCTGTCGCCATCTCCTTCTTCAGAAGCTGGAATCCGGAGAGATTTGGAATAGACGTTTCCAAGTTCAGGAGGATAATAGTCACTGTCGCCGAAAGGAGGGCTCCTCAGAAGGGGATAGAGATAGGATTGAGAAGGGCGATAGTTACAGGTGCATACCCTGTAATGGAAGGGAACGAGTATCTGGGAGCTGTGGAACTCATAACACCCTTCAACCCTATACTTGATGACCTCAAGGGACTCGTAGGTATGGATACTGTAGTCCTAATAGACAAAAAGGCAGCAGCTCATGCCGAGTGGGCTGTAAAGGCAGAAAAGATCGGTTCCTACCTCCTTTATTACGAGACAAACCCTATACTTAGGGAGCTTATGCTCAAGGCAAAGGACAAACCGGAGACGGTTATTGTGGTTCAGAACTACGCGGTTATGGCAAAGCCTATATTTGACTTTTCAAGAAGAAACGTAGGACTCCTGCTTATGGGCTACGACCTGACACCAGTGATAGACTCCTACAAACAGATAGGTGTTTACATACTTATGTTCGTCTTCGTCGGACTCATATTCAGTTTCTTTATAAGCTACATGATATTCAAGAAATACGTTGAAGACCCGATAAATACTCTCATAGAGCATACCGAGAGGATAAGTATGGGAGACGTTGACCAGAAGATACCAATAGAGTCAAGGGACGAAATCGGAAGACTTGCCGAAGCCTTTGATAGAATGAGGCTCAGTATAAAGAAGGTTATGGACCTTCTTAAGTGAGGTTGAAGGTGAAAGGTTTTGGTTTATCATTTATTCCAGGAGGATAGGATGGAACTTGACATAGTCCAGTACGAGATAGACGAGGAGGTTGAGAGGAAGCTTATCAATGCCCTAAAAAACTTTGTGGCAAGGACAGAAGCTGACCTCGTACTCCTCTCGGACGACGCTGGACGTATCATCTCCTTTTACGGAAAGAACCTTGATGAAACCCAGGCTGAATTTCTCGCAAGCATAATAAGCGGTATATTCGGCGCCGCCTTTGAAATGGCAAAGATGGTATCCAAGGAAGACCTCCTTGACGCCATTCAGTACGAGAGCAAGAAACAGAATGTTGTGGTTAAAGCTGTAGGTGAAAGGTTTCTTGTAGGTGTACTTTGCCCAAAGAGCGTTGCCTTGGGAACCGTCAGGCTCTTCTTAAAAGAGCTTGCAGACGAGCTAAATAGGATATTCTCTTCGGTAAAACCGAAGCCTTCAAAGCTGCTGAAGCTCTCCCCTGAAGCAATTGAAGACAAACTCAACAAGATACTGGGGGCGAAATGAAGTTAAAGGTGGTTTACTTCGGGGCATCTCTGGCTGGCAAGAGTACCAACGTTAAGGTTCTGTATGACCTTCTTAAAAGCAAAGGCATAACTAAGGGTGATTACATATCTATGGAGACCGACGAGAACAGGACACTCTTCGTTGAAATGTTCCTAAGCTCCATAAATCTTGAGGGTCAAAATATTGACATCAAGGTTCTTACCACACCGGGGCAGTTCAGACTTCATCCTCTTAGAAAGGTGATAATGAAAGGCGTGGACGGACTGGTTTTCGTCGTAGACAGTTCCAAAGAGAGGGAGAATATAAACTTTCTCGTTCTCAGAGAGACAGCCGCCGTTCTTAAGGAGCAGGGCTTTGATCTATATTCTCTGCCCGTTGTGGTTCAGTACAACAAAAGGGACGTGCCTGATGCACTCCCCGTAGATGAGCTTGAGCCCGTATGTAATCCTTGGGGGACTGAGCATATAGAGGCTGTAGCTACGGAAGGTAAGGGGGTTTTGGAAACCTTCCAGGCAATTGTCAGAAAAATCTTATTAGAGAAAGCATGCGCCAAGAAGTAAAAGAAAAGATAAACCTGGAACTTGTTAATACAGAAGCCCTTATAGAGGATTTAAGACGCAGAAAGTTTACAGGATACGTGAAGATAACCAGCTGGGACGCTGAGGATTACATTCCCTTTTACGATGGGGAAATTAACAGAATCTTTATAGTTAGCAAAAGGGGAATAGAGGAAACCAACTATACCACTTACGGGTTTCCCCAAACAGGTATGTTAGAGATAATAGAAACAGACCCTGTAAGTATCGTACACGGCTTGAGGAACGACTTTAACCCTGAAAGGGATGGACCCCTCTGTCTGGCAGGTTACGGAGATGAATTCCACCCTACATCCTCCTTATCTCACATAGATATTGACCAGTTCAAGACACTCGCAAAGAAGAGCCACTTTAACGGCTACATGCTTTTCCATACAAAGCGAGAGCCTGTAGGTATGGTTATCTTTTACAATGGAGACCCTGCTGGAATCTTCGCTCCGGAAAGGAGCGGTGAGAAAGCCGTTCAATACATAAGGATAAACTCAAGGGGTGGTTTTGTAAGCACGTTCCTGCTGGAGCCAGACTTTGTACCCCTGCTCCTTTCCATGGTGCGCCTGGAGGTTATTAAAGAAGGTGATATAACGGAAAAAGCCGAAATGGACGCGGTAAGGGACGATATAAAAGGTAGGAGGATGAGTGCGCTGCTTTACCTTGACGGAGGAAGAGCAAGGAGATATTACCAGTTCTTTTACAGGGGTAAAGAGGTAAAGGGACTGCTCCAGGGTTTATTTAGCATAGATGAGGTGAGCGAAGAGGATGTGGACTTTCCCGGAAGGTTCACCCTCTACCCTCTATACGTGGATACAAATCCGAGCCCTGTCAGGTTCAGTCTCAAAGCCTCAGAGGAAGTAATAGACAGAGTCCCTCCGCAGAAACTTAATGAGATAAAGGAAGCACTCCTGGATGAGATGGGTCCCGTCGCGAAGATAGTATGGAAAAAGCTCTTTGATGAGTTCGGCTGGGACGAAGAGAGTGTCCCTGCCAGTAAACTTGACGAGTTCATAGAGAGGTTGGCGGAAGAGATCCCCTATGATGATCATAGGAGCGCATTTTTAAAGCGGGTTAGGAGGAGCCGGGAATGAAGGTGTTTTTCAGAAGCATAAGGGCTGAGATTTCATTCGTTATCGTTATAACGGGAATACTCATAGGTACGGGAGTGGGTTTCTTTATATACAGGTCAACCATCAATAAAGCCATTGACTCTGCAAGAAGTAGAATAGAGACCACTATGGCCTTTGTAAAAGCCTCAAGGGATTATGTACGTTCAACCTTGAGACCTAAAGTTGATGAACTCCTTGCTGCCGGGTGTACAAGCCAGGACTTCATTCTTGAAGCTCAGTCCTCCTCCTTTTTCACAGCTTCCATCTTCACACGGGTAAACCAGGAGATTCCGGATATGCAGCTCAGACAGGTTGCCGTAAAACCTTTGAATCCGAAAGATAAACCCAACGAAACCGAGCTCTGGATCATAGCCTACCTGAAATCTAAGAACCTGAAAGAGTTTGAGGGGATAACCCTCCATCGTGGGAAGGAATACTTTATAAAAGCCTTCTCTGTCATACCCAAAAAGGGCTGTTTGCGGTGCCACGGCAAGGTTGAGGACATGCCTGTTGCTGTGAGAAATCTGTACAATCCCAAGGAAGACCCTAACTGGCCTGTCGGTCAGGTAAATGGTGCCGTCCTCGTCTACGTTCCCTTTGATAAGGTTATGGAACAGGCAAGAATTGATGGTATCGTAAACGGTGGTCTTGTGGGCGGTGTGTTCATACTCATGTCGGGGATAATACTGCTGATACTTAACTTCAGAGTGTTTAAGCCCATAGATGCCCTCAGAGACAGGGCTGAGAAGATAAGCAAGGGGGAGATTGAACAGCCGATCCCTTACCAGTCGGAGAACGAGATAGGTAAACTTGCTAAGGCTATAGAGAGAATGCGTGTCAGCCTTAAGAAGGTCATGGATATGATAGGTTGACAAAACCCCAAATGAGAATTATTATCAATTGCGGAGGTAAAGGATGGACGATAGAGTTTACATATTTGACACCACTTTGAGAGACGGAGAACAGGCACCCGGATTTTCCATGACGACGGAAGAGAAACTCCAGATGGCTATGCAGCTTGCCCGTCTGGGGGTTGATATAATAGAGGCCGGTTTTGCCATAGCTTCCCAGGGGGACTTTGAAGCTATAAACAGGATAGCTAAAGAGGTAAAGGGTCCGGTAATATGCTCACTCGCTAGGGCACGTGAGGAGGATATAGAGGTTGCTGCCAAGGCTATAGAGCCTGCAGAGAGAAAGAGGATACACACCTTCATAGCTACATCAGAGATACATATGAAGTACAAACTCAGGATGGAACCTTACGAAGTACTTGAAAGGATAAGGCGTGCGGTTTCCTACGCGAGGAACTTTACCGACGACGTGGAGTTTTCCTGCGAGGATGCAACCAGGAGTCAGAGAGATTTTCTGTACAAGGCTATAGAGGAAGCGATAAAGGCGGGAGCCACCGTTATAAACATACCTGATACCGTGGGTTACGCTGTCCCAGAGGAATTCGGGAAACTTATTGAGGATATAATCAATAACGTTCCAAACATAGATAAGGTTATAATCAGTGTCCACTGTCACGATGACCTTGGACTTGCTGTCGCCAACTCCCTGACGGCTGTGAAACATGGGGCGAGGCAGGTTGAATGCACCATCAACGGTATAGGGGAAAGAGCTGGAAACGCAGCCCTTGAAGAAATAGTTATGGCTCTCAGAGTGAGGAGGGACTATTTCGGTGAGCTTTTCACGGGTGTGGATACAAAAGAGCTTTATAAAACTTCAAGGCTCCTGTGCAGGATAACGGGCTCCTTCGTTCCACCGAACAAGGCTATCGTCGGGGATAACGCCTTTGCCCATGAGTCTGGAATACACCAGCATGGTGTCTTGAGCCACAGACTGACTTACGAAATAATGAATCCGGAAGACGTTGGCTTTCCGGTAAGCAGAAGGATAGTGCTTGGAAAGCACTCAGGGAGACACGCCTTAAAGCAGAAACTTGAAGAGTACGGGATACAGTATTCTGAAGATGACCTGAATAGGATCTATGAAAGGCTCAAAGCCCTCGCTGACAAGAAGAAAGAGGTTTACGATGAGGACATTGAAGCTCTCATATACCAGGAGTTTATGAAGCTGAGTGAAGAAGAGCCCATAAAGGTCCAGCATTTCCAGGTTCAAAGTGGTGACAATATCATGCCGACTGCAACGGTAAAGCTTTACTTTAAAGGAGAAGAAAAGACCGGAACCTCTACAGGAAACGGACCTGTTGATGCTACCATAAAGGCTATTCAAAAGGCACTCGGTATAGATGCCAACCTCCTTGATTACTCAATAAAGGCTCTCACACCTAACACTGATGCCCAGGCGGAGGCAAGAGTTGTCCTTGAGCTTGATGGGGTGAGAGCTTCAGGTAGAGGGGTTGATACGGACATAATTAAAGCGAGTGTGAATGCCTTTGTTGATGCTTTGAACAGAGCTATAATGAGGAAGGAGTATATACTTCAGAAGTCCCAAATAAGAGAAGAGGGAACTATCTGAACTTTTGGGATTTTGGTGTATTATTAGTTGGAAGATATAAACGGAGGTAATTTATGAAAAAGGCAATCCTTGCAACTATGATAGGTTCCGTCATGCTTTACTCCTGCAAAGCACCCCAGGCGAAGGTCTGTCCCGATGAAAAGGCTGTAAAGGAAAACCTGGGCAAGCTTGTAAACAGAGAATTCAGCGTGGTCAGTCTTAAGCCGGCGGAAGGTTTCAGCGGTCTTTGTGAAGTTGTCCTTAAGGTTGGCCTTAAACCTATAGTCATATACACTAACTCCGAGGGCAAGAACTACATAGTTGGGAATGTGTTCAACGTTGATACCAAGGAGAACTTAACCCAGAAAACGGCCAGCCAGTACATGACGGTATCTAAGGAAGTACTTGAAAAGCTGGAAAAAAGTGTAAATATGACTTACGGTAAGGGAGATAAGTTCGTTTACTATATAACAGACCCTGATTGTCCCTTCTGTAAGAGGTTCTCCCCTATATTAAAAGACTGGGCTAAAAAGAATAACGTAGAGGTTAAGGTCATACTTTATCCACTGCCGATACACCCGGACGCAAAGCCAAAGGCTGTAGCTATGGTTTGTGACAAGAAGGGCTATGACGATATTCACAGGAATGTAAGCACTAAGAATCAATGCAAGGAAGGTGAAAAAGCCATTGAAGAGAACATGAACCTTATGCAGGAGCTCGGTATATCTGGAACACCAACCGTTATAGGTATGAACGGCAAGTATATCGTTGGACTCCCCAGGTCGGCTGAGGAGCTTGATGACCTCGTAAAGTGATTAGTCCCTACCCTTAATTACCAGTTTTACAGGGGAAAACTCTATACCGAGCTTTTCTCTGAGTCTTTTAACAAAGAATTTCCGGTAGCTCTCCTTCCAAGCTTCGGGATAGTTTGTGATTATCACTACGGTGGGAGGCTTTACCCCCTCCTGAAAGGCATAGTAAACTTTGACGCTTTTGCCTCTATGGTGAAGCGGTTTCTCTTTGAGTGTACCTTGAACCACCCTGTTTACGAATGAGGTTCTGTGCTGCTTGGTGTAGTCCCTATACACGAGCGAAGCCTTTTCAAGTATGTCCTCTACTCCCTTTCCCTCCGTGGCGACGGTAAAAACCACGGGTGCATAGTCCAAAAAGAAGAGTTCCTTCCTCACGAGGTCCTGGAGTTCCCCTTCGGATAAAGGACACAGATCCATCTTATTCGCCACTATCACGCATCCCTTGTACTTTCTCTCTATAAGCCCACCCAGTCTCTTCTCCTGTCGTGTAACACCTTCACTTGCATCTATTATCAGACAGACAATATCCGAGTGTTCAATAGCTTTCAAAGAACGCCCGACAGAGAAAAACTCAACACCGTAATCAACCTTAGAGGGTCTTCTTATACCTGCAGTATCAATGAGGACAAACTTCATCCCATTCCACTCAAAGGGTACCTCTACCGTGTCACGTGTGGTTCCCGCCACAGGGGAAACTATGACCCTTTCTTCCTTGAGGAGTGCGTTCAGAAGGGAGGATTTACCAACGTTCGGTTTGCCCGCAAAGGTCAATCTTATACCTTCATACACGAGCTCAACTTTTTCCTCTTTAAGCCTTTTAACCGCCTCATCAAGAAGCTCACCGACGCCCCTACCATGAACTGACGATACGGGAAACAGAAGCTCGTAACCGAGCTGGTAAAACTCTACACTCGCCTTTTCATCTTTATTGGTATCAACCTTGTTAACAACCAGGATAACCTTATCCTTGTATGGATACAGTAACTTCGCTATCTCCGTATCTAAAGGTGTTACACCATCTTTAACGCTGACAACAAAGAGTATCACATCAGCCCTGCTTACCTCCCTCTCTATTGTTTCCCTTACCTTGAGGAGTATATCGTCATGGGAGTCGGGCACAAGTCCGCCTGTATCAACAAGAATAAACTCCTTACCTGACCATTCAGCTTTCGCCTCTATCGTGTCCCTGGTAACACCTGGTATGTTCTCAACTATCGCCTTTCTACGTCCTATTATTCTGTTGAACAGAGAGGATTTCCCGACGTTAGGTCTTCCTATAATTACAACCCGATTGCTCATGGAGGTTTAATATGTTAACACCTATTACTCACTCTCCCCAATTTTAAAGGTCTTGATAAGTTTCCTCTGCTCTTCAAGGATAAACTTGTCAATCACCTTTTCCTCCTGGCGGGACACTTTGAGAAACTTCACCCCCATACATACCTGTGTTTGGGTAATCCTCACGTTCACTATCTGTCCCAGCATATTTTCAAAGTAATGTTCTGCTATGGAGAAGTTCATAATCATGTACTTCCCTTCCGAGGTTCTTATGAGAGCGTCAGTGCATATTCTTACTCCCTTCGTGCTTATATCCTCTATCCTCCCAGATATGAAGGAAGCTTCCTTCATGGCTTCCTCGGTTATATCGTCTACGATGGCAAACTCCACAGGGATAGTTACCTTCCACCTGAGACTTTCCCTCAGCTGAACCCTGTGGATGTTATCGGTATGTTCAAGCACGAGGACAAGCCTGTCTCCCTCAGTATACTTGTCCTTTACAACGGTGTCAAAGCTGTACCTTCCCTCATTCTCCCTTATAAAGTGAAACTTCACGCTCTCCCCTATCCTTATAGGTCTTGGGAGTGCCTCAAGGATAACAACGTGAAGCTCTGTCTCGGTTTTATCCCACACGGCGGCATCAATGTAAACCCCGTCCACGATGAGTTTACCGGTTTGATACAGGTCTATGTCCCTTGTACTTGTCAAAGGTATGAACCAGGGTATCGTATCAAACCTCAGTTTTGCCCTAATTGAAGGTATCAGTCTTACACCTGCTATGTCTTCACGGATTATACGGGATACAACCCGCTCAAAGAGTGGTTTGTTCTCATAGAGCATCTGGGGGTCGTAAGGAAACCTCCTGGCGTAGCTCCACAGAAGCTTTATCTCCTCCTCGGTTAAGCCCAGAGACCTTCCCCTTAGAAAGAAAGCGTTCTCAACTTCCCTCGCATGGGATATCTTACCCCATATATAGGGTATAGCTATAACCGTAAGAGTGATGCCAAGCACTATAAAGAATAGAATTATCTCTTTGATAGAAGGTCCTTGAAACATATAGCGGGAAGCCTCAATTAGGGTATCCCACGCAGACTGAGCCTCCATAGCTATATATTAATATCCTCCCCAAGATAAAAATTTTAAGCTTCAGCTCATATATGTGCCATTACCATCTGCTTCAGTGCCTCTTTGGGCTGGACTCCTATCCTTGTATCAACAACTTCCCCACCTTTGAAAAGGATCACCGTAGGTATAGCCCTTATACCGTATTGCATAGCTATGTTCGGGTTTTCATCGGTATTGAGTTTGCCAACCTTAAGCTTACCCTCAAACTCCTCAGCAAGCTCTTCAATTATCGGAGCTATTATCCTACATGGTCCACACCAGGGCGCCCAGAAGTCAACAAGCACAGGTTTATCCGAGTTAACGACTTCCTGATTCCAGTTGCTTTCGCTCAGAGTGAGTACGCTTCCCGCCATTACAGCTCCTCCTTTATCAATATGTCATAGAGTTTAAGAATTCTGTCATCTTTGATGTAATAGCAGATTATTGACCCTTCTCTTTTCCACCCCACTATTCCCCTGCTTCTAAGTATGGATAGGTGCTGAGAAACACTGGGTTGAGACATGTTGAGTACTTCTCCCAGGTTCTTAACACACTGCTTACCTTCCATCAGAATGGATATGATCTTCAACCTCACGGGGTGGGAAAGAGCTTTAAAAAATTCTGCCAGCTCTTCCAACTTTTCCTCATTGGTCAGAGTTGTATTCATCCTCTCGCCCTCTCGTAAATTTTAACATAATTAGAATATAAGCAAGTATTAAATCTTTCTCAATACCCTGTACGCATGTTCAAGCTCTCTCTTGGTTACCCTGTAAGGTGAGAATCTGTGTCTCTGGTAAAGGTGTACTATGAAAGAAGCCTCTTTGCCGTACATTTTTCCTTCTACCCTCTTCAGTAACTCCTCCGGAAGAAGTCCTTTCAGGTTTTCACCCTCCAGCCTGCTGAGTCTCGCCACCAGTAACCTGTAAAGATTCTCCGGTGTTTTCCTTACTCTATTGACATAGAACATAAACAGTACGTAGGACAATAACAGAGCCGTAATCAGGTAAAGTACCGGCAAGAGGGCGCTCTTTACCTTTGATAGGGATAGAGTCTTTGCCTCCCTCAAAAGGTTCCTGAGCAGGGATACCTGCTTCTGAGCCGAAAAATCAACCACGTTCTCATACCAAAAAGAGATTATCGCATCCCGCAAAAGGTGAAGCTTTGATATGTTTCTGACAGCCGGCGATAGATAAGATGGGGTTGTATCTACCCTTGTCCATCTTCCATCAAAGTTAGCTTCTACCCAAACATGAGCCATAGAGTTCGTAACTATATAGTAATCGCCATACTCGTTCTTTATAAAACCTTTAAAACCACCAACCACCCTTGCAGGCATACCCATGAGTCTCAAAAGTAAAGCTGTTGAGGAGGCAAAATATTCACAGTTTCCCCTTTTAGCCTTAAACAGGAAATATTCAACAGGGTCTCCTTCAGGCTTGTCAAGTTTTAAGGAGTAGGAGAAACCCTTCCGAAAAAAACTTCTAACAGACTCAACTTTTTCTTTTGGTTTGCTTTTTCCTTTAGAGAGCTCCTTTGCCAGCTTTCTCACAGATTCAGGCACGTCGGGAGGGACATCCAGGTAGACTTGGCTTACAGGGTCTCTTGGGTAGTCCTCTGTAGATACAGCTCTGTACCTTACAGGTCTGTTTATAGGTTTGGTGCTTTCATAGTATCCTCCTTTGTTGCGCGTGTAATCTGCCTTCATCCCCTCAAGTCTCAGAATCTTTAAGGGGTAATCCAGGAGAGGTAAGAAGGTATCGTAGGTGGGCTCAAGTATTACTGTGTATCTGTATATTTTTCCTGAGGCGGGTAAGTTTGCAACCCTCTCCTTCTCCGACAGGGTGTTAACCCACTTAGTATTCATAAGGGTATCAAAGACGGAGACTCTCCAGTAGGCATCCTCTGGAACTTCACCATAAACCCTGAAGACGACCGTATTGTCCTGCTGAATTTCGCCTACTTTCCCAAGCTCCACTTCGTTGGATATACCACTGACGAGCCCTTTCTCCTGTTTAGCGAAGAGGTCAAAGAGCGGTGTTTGGGCTCTTGGAAGTATGAGGAAAAAAGGAACTGTGGCAAAGGCAACAACAATAGGGAAAGCTATGGAAAACTTCAGATATCGGAATAGAAATTCCCTCTGCAAGGGTTTGTCCCCCACGTTGGCATAAACGTTAGTGAGCATAAAAGCCACACTTCCTATAAAGAGCTCATAAAGGAAGAAGAAGAGGAAGCTCAAGTCCAGGCGGAAAGTGGTAGAGAGTGCAACACCAAACAGACTGAGCAAGAGCATCTGATATATATCTCTGGGTTTTTTGTCTTCAAGAGACTTTATCGCTAAGAGAAGCAGGATCATGTTGGCAAAGGGATTCACAACATTTTCAAGACTGAGCTCTGAAAGGAAAAGGAGCGAAACGAGAATCCCACCGGTGTTAAGCATCCAACGGGGCATATAGACGTTGAACTTCCACTCGTTAAACAAACCTAACAGAAAGAAGAACAGCAATAAAAAGAAGTAAATTTGATTGGCTATTCCATAGAGTCCCAAAAAGCATCCTATCGCAACCAGGTATGTTAGTCCCAGACTTACCTTTTTAGCAGAGAGCATGCCTCATCCCTTATCTCTGGGGCAACGTAAACCCTGTATATCTCTATGGGGTTAAGTCCTGCCACCAGCTGTGAAGCCTCATTTATGGGTAAGAGTTTCATACCACCGAATACCATTATCTCATCATCGTAAGGCTTTTTATATACATGGTCAAACCTTATAAGCTCAGCTGGGTAACGGTTCAAAAGCTCCTCTTTTACTCTGTTAAAATCGTTTCGGTCCCTTGTTGAATAGACTTCCTTGAAATGTTTCCTGCCGAAAACCCTGTCTACAAGCTCCTTCTTATCTGCCTCTGAAAAGGCACGGGATATAACCACGCTGTCTGTAAGTCTCACAAAGGAATTTATATCCTCAAAGTCCTTACCGGGTATTAACTCCCTTATAAGTTCTATCAGGTGTATATTGAGTATCCTTACAACCTTGTGGAAATAAACCTGTAGATACATAAAGTACCTACCGATAATAAAGCTCTCCAGCGCCCTCAACCCACTTATATGTACCGCAAGCACCTTTGAATCTCCCTCATGAACCACCTCTACAGTGTTAAGCAGTCTGTTATGGTCAAACAAACCGTATGAAACTCCGCAGAAGATAGCGTCCCTACGCAGATAGTCAACCCTGTCCGCTCCGAACTGTCCGGTTATGAGTTCTGTTAAAAACTCTTCCTCCTTGTTTTCAGGTCTACCCAAGGTTATCCTCAGAAGCCTCTCCACGTCTTCATGGGTAAAAGAGAAAACCCTCCTGAGCAGGTCATATATCTCTGTCTCAAGGATAAGCCTCTGTGTTAAATCTTCATGGGTCTTCTTCTCTGGAATCAAGACCTCTGTTGTGTGGGAAAAGGGTGGATGACCTAAGTCGTGGAGGAGTCCGGCAAGCCTTACAAGCTCCCTCTCACGCCTGTCTTTACTCCTGAGGAGTCTATCGCTCAGGAGGGAGCAGATATGGAGTACACCTAACGCATGCTCAAACCTCGTATGTTGAGCTGAGGGAAACACCATATAAGCTAAACCCAGCTGTTTGATATGTCTGAGTCTCTGAAACAGAAGGGTGTCTATAAGGGCAAGTTCTCTTACATCTACCCTGATAAAACCGTAAAGGGGGTCAGAAAACTCCTTAAACACCTTCAGTTATGCTGTGTTCCCTGTTTTTCAAGCTCTTTAATAACCTTCATGGTCTGGTCAAACTTGTACAGGGAGGAAGCAACATCCTTAAGATGCCTCGCTGCTTCCATATAGGCGTCTTTCAAGCGTGGGTCAGTGGTTCTCTCTGCCTTCTCAAGCAGGTTCCTGTGAAAGAGGAGTAAACCGTTTCTGAGCTCATTAAAGTCCATCTTCTTCCTCCAATCTCTTTGAGCTTGTTTACAAGTTTAGATATTAACCTCCTGAAGAAACCCTTTCCATGACCTGAGACAAGGGTAAAACTTATCTTCAGGATGAAGTACTTCCTGCCTTTTGATATATCCTTTATCAAAGCCTCTATATCCTGCTTCAACTTATCTGTGTTCACTCCGTAATAGGGGCTTTTAAGGGTACTTATCCTGCCCAAGGCTGACTGCAACAGTTCCACACTGGGTTCCTTCTTTTCGTTAAGTCTGAGGTAGAATTCTGAAAGCTCCTTAAGGGCGTTAAAGAAAGGCTTCTCTTGAGGAAATCTGAAAGCTTGTGTACTTGCATAGTAGGCAGATTCGCTGTAAAGTTCCTCATTAAATATTATGGAGGCAAGATAAACGGCTTCCGCAGGAGTGTTTCTCTTTGAATAACTTGAAATCTTGCTCAGTACCGTCCAGTATCTAAGGAACTTTGAGTAAACCTCGTAGAAAACCTCTCTGTACTCCGGAAGAAAGCTGACGGTTAACCCCTCTGGAGAAGAGAACTTCAAGATATCCTTTCCGTAAAAGACGTCACCTCTGGGTGTTATGAACTGAAACAGGTCAAGCTCAAGGAGTATATCCTGCCACTTCCCCTTAAAGGTATGGAAGGTCTTATTGGCGCAGGAAATTAACTTTGGCAGCTCTATATCAAAGCTGTTCTCCTTCCTGACAAGCTGACAGTAACATATAGGGTAAAGGAGGACTTCCTTCTTCGTGGGGTCTTCTATTATCTCAAGGAAGATACTCTCCAGCCTCCCGATCTCCTGCCAAGTATCCTTGAGCATAGAAATAATTTAAAGTGGCTGGTTTTCTCATGCAACAAAAGAGCGATATTTTGTATATATTTAAATCTTAGAGGAAAGGAGGTAAAGGAATGTACCCTATGGAGAAGGAGACCAGTATACAGGACGAGCTTTTGGACAGCTTCAAAGCTAAAGGGGCTACTGTAACCGTTTACCTTACCCGCGGCAACAGGATTACAGGAAAGGTGCTCAATCACGATAAGTACACTATACTCCTTGATGTTGAGGGACAACCCAACCTCATATACAAACACGCCGTCAGCACCATCGTGGAGGGTAAATGAGGGCTATCCTCGTAGGTATATGGAACAAGGACATACATAAAGAGGAGGCTAAGGAATCTCTGAGGGAGCTGAAGGGACTCGTTAAAGCCCTGGGCGGGGTTAGCCTCGGTTACGTTCTCCAAAAGAGAAGCAAACCTGATACAAAGTACTTTATAGGTGCTGGAAAGGCTCAAGAGCTGAAGGAGATATCGCAAGGTACAAAGGCTGACGCAGTGATCTTTGACGATTTCCTGACCCCATCACAGGTTAAGAGTCTTGAGGAGATAATAGGTAAGCCCGTCCTTGATAGAACAGATTTAGTTATAGAGATATTTTCAAGGAGAGCCAAAAGTAAGGAAGCCAAGCTTCAGGTTGAGCTTGCCAGATTGACACACGAGTTACCCAGGCTCTACGGAAAGGGTAGAGCGATGTCAAGGCTTGGAGGTGGTGTTGGAACCAGAGGTCCTGGTGAGCAGGAAGCAGAAATAAGGAGAAGGTTAATAAAGAAGAGGATTTACCAGATAAAGGAGGAGCTTGAAGAGGTAAAGAAGATGAGGAGACATCAGAGGAAGAGGAGGGAGAGAAGCGATACAGGGGAAAACATACTGAAGGTTGCTATTGTCGGATATACAAACGCCGGGAAATCCACCCTGCTTAAAGCCTTGACTGGCAGAGAAACCTTTACAGCCGATATGCTCTTTGCAACGCTGGACACAAAAACCTCAGCCCGAATTATATCCCCTGAGATGAAGGTACTCTTTACAGATACGGTTGGCTTTATAAAGAAACTACCTCCAGAGCTTATAGAGTCTTTTAAGGCGACCCTTGAGGAGGTTACAGAGGCTGATATTATTCTCCACGTGGTTGACATATCCGATGACAGGTGGCTTGATTACATTCACACGGTGAGGGAAATACTCAGGGAACTTGCAGCAGATGACAAACCTGTAATATATGTCCTGAACAAGGCAGACAGAGTTGTGGACAGTGAGGAGGAAGCCAGACACCTTCCCCACGGAGCCTTTGTTGAAGGTAGGTCCGTTGTTGTCTCCGCCGAAAAGAGGTGGGGACTTGAAGAACTCCTTGAAAAGGTCAGGACTCTTGGAGAAGAAGTCTTAACCGTGAGCCCGGAGAGGTAGGGTTACCTGTAAAACAGGTATATACCTGCCATAAGGGTTAGTATGAATAGAATTGTCATACCCCCACCAGCCTTGACATAGTCTATAGTCCTGTATCCTCCCGGTCTCATTATTAGGGCGTTCACCTGGTGTGTAGGAATTATAAAGGTGTTTGAAGCTGAAACACCCACAACAAGGGCAGCAACCCTTGGGTCAGCCCCAACATCAAGAGCCATATCTACAGAAAGGGGGACAAGGAGAACCGTAGCTCCAACGTTAGAGACTACAAGGGTGAAAAAGGATGTAAGCAGAGCAACCAGAAGGTACAGGGTAAATGGGGTTAGCTCTTCAATACTTGAGACTATCCTGTTAGCCAGAAACTCCGCTGTACCGGTTTCCTGGAAAGCCATACCCAGAGGAAGAAGACCAGCCAGAAGGAAAACAGTCATCCAGTCAACGGATTGATAAGCTTCATCAATACTCATAACCCGTGTGAGAACCATTCCAAGTGCTCCAGTAAGAAGAGCTATAGAAAGCTTAATGTGGAAGACAAGTATCATGACAATAGCCAGTGCAAACCAGAATAGGGCAAGCTTTGCCTTCTCGGGTCTCATCACCTCACCCTTTATCTCGGTGGAAAAGGCAAATATATTCCTATTTTTAAGCTCTAAAAGCTTGTCCCACTTTCCAAAGAGGAGCAGAGCATCCCCAGGCATAAGCTCCATATCGGAGAACCCAGCGTATATAACTTCCCCTCTTCTCACGAGGGCAACAGGATTAACCTCATATCTCCTGCGGAAATGGACTTCTTTAAGGGTCCTACCTACTAGCTCTGACCTGGGAGTAACTATACCCTCTACCAAACCCGCATTCACATTGGAAAGGTCATCAGCAAACTCCTCAAGCTCTCCCTTAAGAATAAGTCCAAGTTCTTTAGCAAACCTGTCTACTGTATCAGGGCAGCCGATTACAACCATGTCATCGGAAGGCTCTATAGTCTCTTCCCTGTGGGGAGCAAAGGTTTTACTCCTTGTCTTTCTGTGATAAACTGCAACGATCGTAACCTGATACTTTCTCCTGGCATCTATCTCTTCCACCGTTCTCCTTTGAAAGTTCACAGGCACGTGGAGCTCATAAAGTCCACATACTCTATCGTAGGTTTGGGCAAGGTCGGGCGGTAAAAATTTCCCCTCATCCTCTCCCTTCTCTGTTTTTGGAAGGATAAACCTTCCAAAGACAACAAAGTACAGGATACCTACAAAGGCGAGGGACAAACCTATCGGTGTAACAGAAAAGAGGTGGAAAGGAGGTAGCTCGTAAAGAGACAAAAGGTCGTTCAGAAGTATCAGGGGGCTTGAGCCTACAAGGGTGATAGTCCCTCCAAGAATGGCAGAGAAGCCCATCGGCATAAGGAGGTGGGATACAGGTACCCTGAGCCTTCTTGAAATCCTCACAACCGCTGGCAGAAATAGAGCTGCAGCCCCTATGTTCTGCATGAAGCTTGATATTAAAGCAACCGTCCCAGAGATCAGCGTGATTATCCTGGTTTTTGATTTACCTGCGAGACGTATTATGTAGTTCGCAATTATGTTCATCACACCTGTTTTATCCAGCCCGGTTCCTATGATTATCACCGCTATTATGGAAACCACCGCATTACTGCTTAGACCGCTTATTGACTTTTCAGGGGGGATAAGTCCCAACAAAGGCAGGAGAACCATCATAAGGATTCCAACTACATCAACCCTAACAAGCTCCGATACGAACAGGTACATCGCCAGCACCAGAACTTCAAGGGTGAGTACCTTGTCCTTCTCAATCTCAAAAATCTCCCTCACAAGGGTCTCGTCCAGTAAGAAGGTGACTCCTATTGAAAGAGATATCAAGGAAAGGAGGATTTTCTTCAACATTTTGTATAAAAATTATAAATTACCATGAAAAGCCTTTATCTCATTGATGCATCATCCTTTATATATAGGGGTTTCTATGCGTTACCACCTTTAGCTACGAAGGAGGGTTTCCCTACCGGGGCTATATACGGCTTCTTGAGGGCTCTTCTCTCTATAATGAAATCCGAAAGACCTGAGTATCTGGTTGTTGTCTTTGACCATCCTGCACCTACAAAGAGGGATAGGGTATACAAAGAGTATAAGGCAGGAAGACCCTCAATGCCAGACCCTTTGAGACTCCAGATTCCGGTAATAAAGGAGTTGTTAAAGCTCATGGGCATACCCACATTAGAAGTTGAAGGTTACGAGGCTGACGACTTAATAGCTATACTGGCAAAGAAATTTTCTGAGAAGGGCTTCAAGGTAAAGGTATATACTCCGGACAAAGATATGCTCCAGTTAGTCAGCTCCAATATCATAGTTATTAACCCTATGAACTGGGAGATCTTCACAGCGGAAAAGGTTAAGGAAAAGTTCGGAGTTTCTCCCGATAAAGTTGCCGACTACCTAGCCCTTGTGGGAGACAAGATAGATAATATTCAAGGTGTTAAAGGAGTTGGTCCGAAGACTGCAGTAAAACTCATAGAAAAGTTTGGAGGGATAAAAGGCATACTGGAAAACTGGGAGGAGTTTGTGAAAGCATTCCCAGAAGCAAACAGACAAGAGCTTGAGCTATCCTACTATCTCGTAAAGCCCCTCATGGATGCGGACATTGAAGTTAAAGAAGAGGACCTGAAGCTAAAAGAGCCTGTCATGGATAAACTCAAAAGAAGGCTGGAAGAGCTAGAAATGAAGAGTATACTTAAGGACTTAGATACGGTTCTTAAAAAGAGAGCGCAGGGTTCCCTTTTCTAACGAACTATGTTATTCACCCTTCCCTGCACCTCATCAACAGCCTGTATGAGCCTTGCATAGGTTTCGTGCGCCCTTGATGTTTCTATAAGTCTCACCATCTCAAGTATAGCGTTTACGTTTGACAGCTCAATAAAACCTTGCTTTATATGAAATTCGCGAGCTGGTTGCGGTGTACCAACAAAGAGATCTTCTCCAAGTTTCTGAGAGTCTTGTAGAGACCACACCCCTAAGGTTGAACTGAGCACGCCGTCCGTGTATATGTTGCCTTCCCTATCAACCTCAATTCTGCTCCCCCTTATCTGTATATCGTTGTTGCCTCTGTCAAGAACTCTGTAGCCTTCCTCGGTGACCAGGAAACCTTCCCTATCCAACCTGAAGTTGCCTTTCCTTGTGTACCTGATTCCATCTGGAGTTCTGACAGCAAAGAAACCCTCCCCGTCTATGGCAAGGTCAAGGGTATTCCCGGTCTCCCTCAGGGGACCCTGGGACATGTCCGTGAAGACACCACTCATCATCGGGTAAATGAAGTTGTTGGCAGGGTTTTCCGGAGAATTGTGCAGAACCTGGCTACCCATGTCTGTATACCAGCTTGAGACTTCAAGTAGATCCTTCTTAAAGGAAGGTGTGTCCATGTTTGCAAGGTTATTGGTTATAACTGCTAGCTTCCTTTCCTGAAGGAGCATGCCACCGGACAACACAAAGAGGGGCTGGTAATCTAAAGCCATTTCTCCCTCCTTACAGGGAAAGGTTTACCCTCTGCCCTGCCTTCATAAGTTCTTCCATTTTCACCACCGCATCCACAAAGTCAGACACGTAACCTCCAAAACCCTTGGCAAACCTCTGTGCATATTCTTTATCGGCAAAAACGAAAGCTGATGGAGTACAACATGAATTTGCCATGCTGCCGACCACAAAGGTACCCGTAAAGGCGTTTATAGGGTTGCAGGTTATAAAGTCTCTGGTGATGGCCATCTCCACTTTATCCGTTGGTAAAGTCTTATAGGCTATAAGTCCGCAGTGGGCACAGCACGTATGAACCTTTCTGCCCCCCTGTAGGATATATATGAAGGCCAGCCTAAGGTCAACCTCCTTCCCACAGACAGCACACACACTTTCACGGAGGCTTTCCTCCCTTTTAAGCTCAATATTTCCATGCCTTCTAATTATTACACCCTCTTCTTCAAGTTCTTTGAGGTCTCTGTATATAGTCATGAGGGATACGTTAAAGTGCCTCGCAAGTTCCTTAGCTGTCTTGTATCCTTCTTCCACAAGTCTTACAATTTCCTCTTTCCTTCCCATCTTTTAAATAAACTTATAACTTAGGCTTGTTCCTGTAAACTATAAATCGGCATTATCCTATTATTAATAAAAAGTAATAGTCACATTATAAAAATATGGTGATAATCTAATGTAAGGAGTTTAGTGTAAACTTTGTATAGGAGGTGTGTAGTATGGCTAGTGTTACTGCAGATAAGACATTGGATACCTCAGGACTTAACTGTCCTCTCCCAGTTCTTAAGACCAAGAAGGCGATTGAGGAGCTTCAGAGCGGTCAAATTCTTGAGGTTATATCAACAGACCCAGGTTCTAAAGCTGACATACCCGCTTTCTGTAACAGAACCGGGCATGAGCTTGTAGAAACTGTAGAAGAAGGAGGTAAGTACATCTTCTACATTAAGAAAAAGTAAAGGAGGGTAGCCATGGCATCTGAAAGGCTTGCAATAATAGCTACAAAAGGAACGTTGGATTGGGCTTACCCTCCACTTATACTTGCATCAACGGCAGCTTCCCTAGGTGTTGAAACTGCTATATTCTTCACCTTCTATGGGCTGAACATAATACACAAGGAGAAGCAAAAGCAGTTAAAGATTTCCCCCGTTGGAAATCCTGGAATGCCAATGGCGTTCCCCCCTTCGGTAAAGAAGACGCCCATAGCAGGTCAGCTTGCAGGCTTAATGGAGGCTGTATTCCCTGGTCCTCCCCAGATAATGGGTATCATACCTGGAATGACTGACTTTATGACAGCTATGATGAAGAAGACCATGAAAGACCACGGTGTGGCCTCAGTTGAAGAGCTCGTTGAACTCTGCAAAGAAGCTGATGTAAAGCTCATACCCTGCCAGATGACTATGGAACTGTTTGGCTACAAGTATGAGGACCTTATAGACGGCTTAGAACCTCCGGGTGGAGCTGCCACCTTTATTAACTACGTCCTTGAAGCAGACAAGCCAATGATTATCTTTACCTAACTTAAAAAATTTTTAGGAGGAAAGGAATGGCGGCACAAGAGTACGAAAAACTTCTCTTCTACATCCTTACGGTCCCCTTCTTTGAAAGGGCTGAGCCCACTACAGGGGAGCTTATAAACCCTCAGGCTGGAGCACCCTTTTTCCTCGCAACCGCTGCTACCACTATGGACTATGAGGTTGAAATGGTCATCACCTCGGAGGCTGGTTTTCTCCTCATGAAGGACAACGCTAAAAAGGTCAAGGTAAGACCAGGTGTTGAGCAGACCGTTTATGATTTCATAGTTATGGCAAAGGAAGCCGGTGTGAAGATATACCTTTGTGTTCCCTCCCTTGACCTGACGGACGTTTACAAGAAGGAAGACGTCAACGAGGAACTCTGTGACGGAATAATAGGTGGGGCAGCGTTCCTAGACAAGCTTATGAGCGGCGAATATGCTGTCATATCCCTGTAAGACAAAGGAGGGGTTCTTCCCCCTCCCCATCAAAAATATGATTATAAGCATATTTTTATATCCCTATAACGAAATTTTTTTGTTTTCCTGTGCGAAAGGAACTAACTTAGTATCTGAGCATGGTACCAACGTGCATACCATTTTGAGGAGGTGTTGAGATGGAAGGACATCCTTATGGATACAACATTCCCATATCGGAAAAGACCAAGGAAGTTCCGTGGGAAGAGAAGGTCAGGGTATATGAGGAGGTAAAGTCCGACTTCAGGTTCAAGGAGTTTCTCTTCGGATGCTTGAACTGTGGAGTGTGTACAGCTTCCTGCCCATCAAATAGATTCTTTGATTACTCTCCAAGGGAGATCGTTCAGAGGTTCCTTGAAGAGGACGTAGAGGTTATATACGATATGATGCATGAATACATATGGGCTTGCTCCCAGTGCTTCACCTGCTGGATAAGGTGTCCTTTCGTAAACAATCCGGGCGGGCTAGTGATAATAATGAGAGAGGTTGCAGTCAGAAACGCTTTTGAGGCAACCAAAGACCTTCTCAAGCCCTACGGAAGGGTTCTCCTCAAGGTTATGACGACAGGAAACCAGCTTTCAGCTGACATGCTACAACCAGACTTCTTCCCTGACTGGGGTCCGAAGATGCAGGACAATATGGAGAACGTCAGGGCTAAGAGGATGGCTATACCCTTTGACGTTGGAAAGTCCGTTAAAACAGCTTGGGAAGTCTCCCTTGAAACGGCTATAGAGATGTACACCATATGGAGAGAAACAGGAATATTTGAAATGCTTGAGAAGCTTGACCCCAACCTATACAACGTCATAATGGACATCGTTGAGGAGAACGAAGAGAGATGGGAAGAGCTTCTGGAAGAGGAGGAAGAGTGATTAAGTTAACTAAAGGGGCTAAAACCCCGAGTAAAAATTTTGAGGAGGTGTAATTATGGGACACGGAAAAAGCCCATATTTGAGATATGCAGACCCTGAGCCGTTTCCAATACTGAACAAGCATTCTCACTATGACCATCTCTTTGAGGAGATGCACGAACTTGAAGAGAAGGGAGAGATCCTGGTATACAAGATTACTGAGGAGAATAAGCCTGTTGAGGTATTCACAAGAACCGGAAGGATAAAGACCGTTCCTACAGCCAAGCTATGGCACCACAAATCTTGCGGTCAGTGCGGAAACATACCTGGATATCCTGCATCCATATTCTGGTTCATGAACAAGTTCGGGTATGACTATCTGAACGAGCCGCACCAGACATCCTGTACAGCATGGAACTACCACGGTTCTGGAACATCAAACCCCGTTGCCCTGGCAGCAGTTTGGCTCAGGAACATGCACCAGGCTTGGAAGACGGGCTATTACCCCCTTATACACTGCGGAACCTCATTCGGTTCTTATAAGGAGACAAGAGAGCAGCTCATATTCAACAAGGAACTCAGGGACGCCGTTAAGCCGATCCTGAAGAAGCTTGGAAGGCTTACCGAGGACGGAAGAATCGTTATACCCCAAGAGGTAGTTCACTACTCCGAGTGGGTTCACGCTGTAAGGCACAAGATAGCTGAACTCTACGAGAAGGAGGGGAAAGCCAAAGGTATAGACGTTTCCAATGTTAGGGTAGCTATACACAATGCCTGTCACACTTGGAAGATGATGGCAGATGATTACCCATACGATGCGGAAGTTTACAATGGACAGAGACCTGCAGCTTCTACGGCGGTAGTGAAGGCTCTCGGAGCTCAGGTTGTTGACTACTCAACCTGGTACGACTGCTGCGGTTTTGGTTTCAGGCACATACTCACCGAGAGGGAATTCACGAGGTCTTTCGCTATCCAGAGAAAGCTTAAGGTCATAGCCGAAGAGGTCAAGGCTGACCTCATGGTTACCCATGATACCGGATGCACAACCACCTTTGAAAAGAACCAGTGGATAGGAAAAGCTCACGGGATGTATCACCCTGTGGCTGTCATGTCCGATGTGATGTTCGCTGCTCTGGCATGTGGAGCACACCCCTTCAAGATAGTTCAGCTCTACTGGAACTGCTCCAACTACGAACCCCTGCTTGAGAAGATGGGTATAACCAACTGGAAAGAGCTCAGAAAAGAGTGGGAAGACACTGTTAAGCACATAGCAGAGCTTGAGAAAGAAGGAAAGTACGATGAGCTCCTGGAATTCTTCAAGGAGTATGACCTTTACGAGCCTTACAGCAGAACTTCTGATGGATTTAAGAGGAAGAAGTCCGCTTCTGCAGACATGCCCCTTTTCAAGTCTTAAAGCTAGCAGGTTCTGGGGAGCTTTGCTCCCCTTTACTCTAATAACTCTTATTAAGGAGGTTGGAGATGGCTAAGAGTGTTCTGGTGGTCGGAGGAGGTCCAGCAGGACTTGCAGCAGCGAGGACACTGGGTAAGCTCGGAATACCCACTATACTCGTAGAAAAGGAGCAAAAGCTCGGTGGAAGGCCTGTAATTGAGGACTATCACACCCTAATACCCAGAAAGATGACTCCCCAGCAGGTCATAGGACCTTTCATAGAAGAGGTCCAGAATAACCCCAACATTGATGTGAAACTCGGTGTTGAGCTTGAAGCCTGTGAAGGTGAAGCTCCAAACTTTAAAGTGAAGTTATCCAACGGTGAGGAGCATGAGGTAGCTGCAATAGTTGTAGCTACAGGTTTCCAGCACTTTGATGCCAAAAGGAAGGGCGAGCTGGGCTACGGTATCTATCCTGACGTAATAACCAACCTTGAGCTTGAGCAAATGTTCTCAAGGGAAGGAAAGCTCTACAGACCATCTAATGGACAGCTTCCCAAGAGGGTTGCCTTTGTGTTCTGTGTCGGTTCCAGGGATAGACAGCTTGGTGTTACAAATGTTCACTGCTGTAGATACGGATGTGCCCTTTCAGGTCTTCAGGGAACCGAGATAAGGGAACACTACCCTGAAGTTGATGTGTTCTGCTACTACATGGATGTGAGGACTTACGGAACATGGGAGTACCCCTTCTATTGGGCTCCTCAGGAGAAACACGGAGTCAGGTACGTAAGGGGTAGGATAGCTGAGATAACCTATAACCCCCAAGATGGAAGGTTGAGGGTCAAGCATGAGGACACCATAGTCCAGAGACCTGCTGAGGTTCCGATGGACCTTGTAGTTTTAGTTCTTGGAATGGAGCCTTCCGAAGGCACCAAAAAGGTTGCAAAGATACTCGGTCTCGCCCAGGACCCAGACAGCCAGTTTCTTGTTCCAGCAGAAGATGCTGGCTCCAACATAATATCTAACAAGCCAGGCGTGTTTATAGCGGGTGCCTGCAAAGGACCCATAGACATTGAATCCTCCCTATCAGAGGGTGAAGCTGCTGGAGCTGAAGCAGCAACATTTATAGGAGCTAAGGTGTCAGCGTAGTTATGAGTGAAGAAAGAAAGGAAGGCGGCTTTAAGGCTGTCACGCTTGACGATGCCCTTATAAGGGACTATCTGATTAAAATCCTTGGTGAAGGGGAAGACTTTGCCCAGGAATTCTATCAGGAATTGGTGGAGAAATCCGAATTCTTCCAGAAAACCCTTGCCAAAGACAGGCTGCCTTCCTTAAAGGCAGAGGAGCTTGAGGCTATCTTTGACAAGATATTCGCGGCAAGAAGGAAAAAGAAGCAGATTATTGAGGAAACCGGCATAGACAAACTCAAAAAGGCTATAAGTGACCTCCTGTACGGCGATGAGAAGGGTGGATTACTCAGGAAGAAGAAGGATACGGAAAGAACATGGGAAGAGAAGGTTGATGAATTTGCAAAGCAACTGAGAGGAATTGACAGAAAGTCAGCCAGGGACATAGCCGCAGAGCTCCTCCATTTTACCTTTCCGGAGAAATACATTCTCTGGACCAGCTGGATCTGGGACCCGGAGAGTGAAACGGGAGCTATCGTTTTCCTTAAGGAGGAACCCCCGACAGGAGGACGTGGAAGGAGGATGTACGGAGAAACCTACGAGCAGTTCAAACAGGTTTACGAGCAAATAGCGGAAAAGCTCCAAGAGTTTGGAATAAAGGTTAAGGGCTACCTCTTCGTTGACATATTCCTTGCAATGATATACGCAACCTATGTAGATTACATGACCCTGTCCACGATGCACAGCGCAAAGGGGTTCTTCCCACCTGCTGGAGTCATGGCAAAGAGGCTCCTAGGGGTTAATGTCCCCGTTGAATTTACTTAGGAGGTGTGAGAGATGGCTATCCATGAGAGAAGCCTGGTTGACCCGGAAAGGGTACTCAGGAAAGAGAGGTTAGTTATTGATGGAGTTGATGTATCAGGAGACTGGAACTTAATAATACTTCCCAGGGTTATAAACGACTATGACCTTGAGTTCTTAGATGAAGTCCTCCAGCAGCCTGAAGGTAAGACTATAACCCAATGCTACCAGTGCTCTTACTGTACAGCTTCCTGTCCCGTCCATAACTACTGGGATGAAAGGTACAACCCCAGACACTTCATATACCTGGCAAGGCTCGGGTTGATTGATGAACTCCAGAAGCGGGCAGATGTCATGTGGAGGTGTGTGTCCTGCCACAAGTGTACCCACAGGTGTCCAAAGGGTGTTCTCGTTGAAGAGGTTCTGAAAGCGATACTCAGGGTTATGGCTAAGAGGGGAATAATAGAAGAATATCCTTCCAAGAAGTTTGATAAGTTCTTCTTAGAGAGCGTCTATGAGTACGGCAGGATAGAGGATGGAGAGCTCCTCTTCGGATGGGTGGAGAAACAGGGTTACCAAGTTGTTAAGGACCCAATTCTCAAGAAACCTATACCCTTTGTGGGCGGAGTGCCAGATTGGCTAAAGCAGCTCGCAGCAAAACCACTGAAGAGTATGAACATTGGCTTCCTCGTCCTCAACGCAAAGCACATGCTTTTCCACCCGAGGACCAAAAATTGGAACAGGTTCAAGCAGGTTCTCAGGAAAGTTATGGAGGAAGAGGGAGTATTTACCCACTAATCTGTTGAGGAGGTGATTGAGATGGCAGTAGCACAGGAAAGAAAACCACCTATGGGTGGTATAGGAAAGAGGGTAGCTTACTACCCTGGATGTTCTCTGGAAGGTGCTGCAAGAGCGTACGATGTTTCTACCAGGATAGTTGCTAAGGAGTTGGGTCTTGAGCTTGATTATCTTGAGGACTACAACTGTTGCGGTGCTATGGAAACAAAGAATGTCACCTTCTGGGGAACTATGCTCCTCAATGCGAGGAACATGTCTCTTGCGAAGAGACAGGGGCACAGCACTATCGTAGCCCCCTGCAACGGATGCTCCTTCTCACTTCAGAGAGCGGAGTACTTCCTTGAAACAGACAAGAACGTCTTTGAGAGAATAAATGCCCTTTTAAAAGAAGGAGGAGTTGACCCTCTGGCTGAAATACCCCACACATATCATATACTTGAATGGTTTTACCACGAGGCTGGACCTCAAAAGGTTAAGGAAAGAACGAAGAAACCTCTCAAAGGTTTAAAGGTAGCCAACTACTACGGTTGCCTATATACAAGACCTCACTTCTATGCAAGGACCTACTCTCACATTGGCTCTGAAGAGCAAGATAGACCCAGAATGAGAGAAACCGCCGATGATGACGAGCATCCATACTACATGGAAGCCCTCTTGGAAGCTGCAGGGGCTACCAATGTTGAGTTTGAACCCATGCATACCCAGTGTTGTGGAGGACCCCACTCCCTCTCTGATGAGCAGGTCTCCGAGAAGTTTGTAATGATGATCCTCCAGATGGCAAAGAGGAACGGTGCAGACATAATAGCCACAGAGTGTCCGCTGTGTCACGCATCTCTTGAAATGTACAGGCACAGGCTCATGATGAAGGGTGTTCCCGATGTTGACGTTCCCGCTGCTTACTTTACGCAGCTTCTGGGTCTCGCCTTCGGTTACAGCTCTGGCGACGTGAAGCTCAAGGACAACCTCTCCGACCCCATTCCCGTTCTCAAGAGGCTTGGACTCGCCTGATAAAGGTTTGGGACATGGAAGAGGAGAAGAAGATAGTTATACTCATGACGAGCGGTCCGAGGACACCCTGGCGGTGTGCCTCGCCCTTTTACATTGCAGCCCTCATGGCAGCTAACGATGCTGAGGTGGAAGTGTTCTTTAACATGGATGGAACCCATCTGATCCGTAGGGGGATAGCAGAGAAGATATGCCCGTCTGCGGAGGGTAACTGCTTCCAGCAGAATGGACAAAAACCCAAAACTGTCTATGACTTCATGAGAGACGCTAAGCTTGCGGGGGTAAAGTTTTATTCGTGCAAGCAGGCTGTTGATTCTCTGGGACTCACCGAGGAGGAACTGATACCCGAGCTGGATGGTGTAGTTCCGGCAAGTGAATTTGCTCTTAGAGCTATGGAAGCTGATAAGCTAATAGTATTCTGAGGAGTCCAGATAGTATAGAATATTCCTTAAATTTCAATAAATGGGAGGTGTGAAATGGCAGAGGTAAACGGATGTCAGGTTCCAGAGGACCTGCTCTATCATGTTGACCCAGAGGCAAACGCCTTTACATGGGTTAAAGACAACGGAGATGGAACTTACACTGTTGGGCTAACCTCAATAGCCGCTGCAATGGCTGGGAGACTTGTTGCCTACACTCCTAAGAAGGTGGGTAAAGAGGTCAAGAAGGGAAAGAGCGTTGCCACCATTGAAAGTGGAAAGTGGGTCGGACCTGTCCCTGCACCCTTTACCGGAGAGATAGTTGAAATCAACGAAAGTCTAAAAGGAAACCCCGCTCTTGTGAACGATGACCCCTATGGACAGGGTTGGGTTGTAAAACTCAAGCCCACAAACGCTGATGAGGTCAACCAACTGATGAAAGGTCCTGAGGCTGTTGAGGCGCTCAGAAAGGTCGCCGAAGAGAAAGGCGTTAAGTGCGGTTAACAGTGTCGGGGCTCTGCCCCGGACTCCTTAAATACTATGTTAGAACTTGACTTTGAAGTTGACGAAAGGCTTGCTGAGAGGTTAAGGGAAGGGCTTGATATAAGGCTAAAAAACTTTGGTAAGAAGGTCTACTTTCACAGCCCTGGATTTAAACATTACGAGGTTGATGACTTTTCTATAAAAACTCCACCGCGGTTCGTAGATATATCTATAACCGGTAGAAACTGCGAGCTTATGTGTGACCACTGTGCCAGCAAAATACTTTGGCACATGATACCGGCGACCTCACCTGAAGAACTCTGGAAAGTGTGTTCTCAATTGAAGGAACAGGGAGTTGAAGGTATACTCGTGTCTGGAGGTTCCAACAGGGACGGCGTTGTGGAGCTGGAACCTTTCTTTGACACTATGAAAGCTGTCAAAAAAGAGTTAGGTATGCTTGTCACCTGCCATGTTGGTCTCGTTAATGAGAGTTACGTGCAAGGTTTAAAGGATGCAGAGGTTGACGCTGTTCTCCTGGACATAATAGGTGACGATGAAACCATCTCCCAGGTTTACAAGATGCCCCACAAAAGCGTAAGAGATTACGATGAGTCTCTAAGGCTCCTCAGAGAAGCTCAGTTGAAGATCGTCCCCCACGTCATAATAGGTCTCCATTACGGTAAGATAAAGGGTGAGTATAAAGCCCTTGATGTTATCGCCAAGTATAAACCCGAAGCTCTCGTTTTAGTTGTAGTTATGCCTTATTATGGAAAAGCGAGGTTTCAGCTTCTTCCTCCACCGTCAGTTGAAGAAAGCGTTGACGTGATTCTATATGCCAGAAAGAACATGCCTGAATCTCCGATAATGGTAGGATGTGCAAGACCAGCGGGAGCTGAAAGAGTTAAGCTTGACGTATACTCCATATTAGCAGGTGTGAACGGTATAGCCTTCCCTGCCGAAGGGGTCGTGACCTACTCCAAATCAATAGGTCTTGAGCCAGTTCTGTCACCGAGTTGTTGCTCAACTGTATTTATGTTTGAAGCTGGTAATATATAGTACTATCTTTTATCTGTATGAAACTGGAAGTTCTTAAGGGAAGAGAATCTGTAAAGGAAGTCTTAGAAAACAACAAACTTAAGGATATATCCTACATATTCAATACGAAAAGGTTGAAGGTTGAATACTTACTCCTATATATTGAAGGTGAGAGCGAAGACAAGGCAATCCTCGTAGATTACGGAGGAACCAGTACGGAAAGAGATAAGCTGGAGAGAGCCTTACTGGAATCACCTGACTTCTTAACCGCCGTGGAGAACATAAACTCCACCGGAGAGTTCGTTTGTCTGGACCCCAATAACCCTACTCCAGAGGACCTTATTAAACCGGAGGCGGATATAGTAGTGATATCTGAAAAACTTTTGCGTGAGCAAGGCTTCGGGAAAGAGCTCATATCTGTAAACCTTAAAGGATATGGGCAGTCTCCCGTCTCCGGAGAGGAGATTAAAGAACTCTTAAGGAGCGATGACCTTGAGAAGCTAAATAACTTACTCCTTGAGGACAAAGTGGAAGTAGATATAGAAACCCTTGAAGATATACTCTCAGACTGCTCAGAATACGACCCGGGAGCCTTAGAGGTCTTCCTGGGTCATGTTCTCTTCAGGTTCATTGATGAAGAGGAATCCCAGAGACTGTTTGATCTCTTCATGGATAAATACGACAGAGCTGATAACCAAAACTTAAAGAAAATTCTCATGGAAAAGGCTATATACACTTACGCAAGGCTTGTAGAGGACCTAAATACTTACAAAGAACTTAAGAGCCTGCTTGAGCAGTATATGGAGGAAGAGCTTTCCGAGGAAGAAAGAGCATTTACCATATACGAAGTAATAACGAGCTTGAGAACCGATAACATAGAACTTTTGAAAAGCCTCCTGTACAGCTTTGATAAGTACGTACCTTATACCGAGGAGTTCTCACCTCTGATATTCGGGGATTTAGGCATGAGCTTTTATACAAAATGGGAGGATACGGGCAATCAGGACTACAGGGAACTCTCCGTCGTCTTACTCCAAAAATCCGTATTCTCTCTGAGAGAGATATTAAAGCTTGGTAAGACTCAGGACATGCCTATAAACTTGAGCAACGTATTCGCTTACATATCCGTTCTTATACCCCTTTTGGCGGACGAAATGGAGAACTCCCCATCCCGAGAAATCAGGGATATAAAGGCTGTTGATATCAAAGAGTGCATCTGTTTGGGACTTCAACTGTTTCTGGAATTCTCAGAGGAGGTCAATCTTGAAAACTTTGCCGAGGTGTACCCCACCCTTAAAGATGCCGAGCTTATGGTTGAGAGTACCTTTGAGAACTTCGTATCAATGATGGAATCTTACTTTGATAGTGGAATTGAAACGGAAAGTGAAGAACTTTGGGAAGAGACAGTGGGGACGGACATAAAAAGAGAAAAGCTGGTTGAAGCGGCTCTAAAGCTTAGGGAAAATCTCTGCCCTGAGAGGTGATATAATTCTCTCATGGAAAACCTGCTCAAGACAGACCCTGAGATATTTGAGGTTGTCGTTAAAGAGTATGAAAGACAGTTTTACCACCTTGAGCTTATAGCCTCCGAAAACTTTACATCCCTTGCCGTAATGGAGGCTACGGGTAGTGTCCTTACAAACAAGTATGCTGAAGGTCTACCAGGGAAGAGATACTATGGAGGGTGTGAGTTTGTAGATATAGCGGAGACACTCGCTATAGAAAGGGCGAAGAAGCTCTTCGGTGCAGAGCATGCTAACGTGCAACCCCACTCCGGCTCTCAAGCTAATATGGCTGTTTACATGGCAGTTCTGGAGCCGGGTGATACCATAATGGGCATGAACCTTGCCCACGGCGGACACCTCACCCATGGAGCGAAGGTCAACTTTTCTGGAAAACTTTACAACGTTGTCCAGTACGGGGTTAATCCAGAAACGGAGCTGATAGATTACGACCAAGCTTATAAACTCGCAAAAGAGCATAAACCTAAGCTTATAGTGGGAGGAGCTTCGGCTTACCCAAGAGTGATAGACTGGGCAAAGCTCAGGGAGATAGCTGACGAAGTTGGAGCACTGCTTATGGTTGACATGGCCCACTATGCAGGGCTCGTGGCTGCGGGTGAGTATCCAAACCCTGTTCCGGAATCCCATTTCGTGACTTCAACTACCCATAAAACCCTTAGAGGTCCAAGAAGCGGTTTCGTTCTGTGCAGAGAGGAGTTTGCAAAGGCGATAGACAAATCGGTATTTCCAGGAATCCAGGGTGGTCCACTCATGCACGTAATAGCAGCCAAAGCTGTTGCCTTTAAAGAAGCCATGACAGAAGAGTTTAAGGCTTACGCTAAGCAGGTTATACTCAATGCAAAGGTTATGGCTGAAGAACTCGCAAAAGAAGGGTTTAAAATAGTTACCGGAGGGACAGATAGCCATATAGTTCTTGTTGACCTTAGGAACATGAACCTTACCGGAAAGGAGGTTGAAGAAGCTCTTGGACGTGCCAATATCACGGTTAACAAGAATGCTGTACCCTTTGATCCCCAGAAGCCGACTGTAACGAGTGGCATAAGGATAGGAACCTCTGCACTCACAACCCGAGGTATGAAAGAGGAAGAAATGAAGAAGATAGCGAAAATGATATCCACTGTTGTAAAAAATATAGGAGACGATAAAGTTATAGAGAGAGTGAAAGAAGAGGTAAAGGGGCTATGCGAGCAGTTTCCCCTCTACCCAGAGCTCAGGGAGAAGATAGATGAGCTTCGTAATAGCCCGACAGCCGGTATTTAACGCGGAGAGGAGCATATACGGTTATGAAGTTTATCTGAGAAGGAGTGACGACCTTGAAAAGTACCCTTCGGATATACCTTTTAACAAGGCGACCTTCATAATCGCTGAGCTGGTAGCCGAGCTTGGTCTGAAAAGAGTATCCGATAATAAAAAAGTCTTTATAAACGTAACCTTAGATTCGCTTCTGAACAAAGTTCTTGACCTCCTGCCAACGGAGATGGTTGTTTTCCAGCTCATGCCTCCGCAGATAGAGATAGGTCAATCTCTTTACGCTAACGCTATAAAGAGGATAGAAGAGCTCAAGGAGAAGGGGGGACTTATAGCCCTAACAGAGAAGCTCTATTCGGGAAAATACGCGGATATACTGCGCATGTCCCATATAGTTGAGTTTTCAGCCCAAACGGTTGATGAAGGCAGGGTAAACGCCGTGAAGAGGATGCAGAAGAAGATACTCATATCCAGAATAGAGTCTGAGAAGGAGTACAACAAAGTTTTAGGTTACGGTGACCTATTTGAAGGAAACTATCTCGGTTCCGTATCTCTGGTAAAAGAGTTTGAGATAGCTCCCTTCCTGAAGAGTACCCTTATGCGTATGATAGCTTCCCTGAATACGGTTCAGAGCATAAGGGAGTTTGCAGGCATAATAGCGAGCGACGTAGGTATGTCGGCAAAACTTCTAAGGTTTGTGAACTCTGCTTACTTTGCTAGGAGAAAGGAGATAAAAGACCTTGTACAGGCTTGTGCCTACCTGGGCATGGATAATCTGAAGAAATTTACCCTACTCATAGCGACCAACGATTACGTCTCCGTTGAAAATCCCTACCTATGGAAGAAGTCCCTAATAAGGGCTATACTCGCTGAGGAGATAATGAAGAGGATGAAACCAGAGCTCGCCAATGAGGCGTATCTTGTAGGTCTTTTCTCCCTTATAGACAAGATACTTGGGGTGAATAAGATAGAGTTCCTGAGAGAGGTAAACATAGACCAGGAAATAATAGATGCCTACACAGGCGCGAACAAACCTTTAAGTCTTGTACTCCAGGAGGCAAGCATACTTGAAGAGGCCCTTGAGATAGGAGGTGAAAGACTGGACAGTATTGTAGAAAAGTTCGCTCCAAAACTGAGGATGGAACCCTACGAGGTTAAAAACCTCCTGTTCCAGGCTCAATCCCAGGCTGAAGAGATACTCAGGATTTGACTTCTCCGGATTCTCTCTCGTAGGGCCAGGATATTATCCCACCTGCAAGATTGTAAGCTTCATAACCCATATGTCTAAGGAAGTACGTGGCAAAGGCGCTTCTTTCTCCACTCCTGCAGTACACTATGTACTTTTTATCCTTTGGAAGGTCTGAATATTTATACCTCAGATCGTCCAGGGGCACAAATAGCGAGTTGGGTATCCTGAGTTGAAAGTGCTCCGGTGGAGTTCTCACATCCAAAAGGACTACCTTATCTCCTTCTTCTTCAAGAAGCTTCTTAGCCTCTTCTGGGGTTACCTCCGGTACATTGAACATCTTCTTCCTCCATAGACCTTTTAAGGGATACGATCCTGTTTTCTGAATCAACGTAAACGAGCCTGGGGCTGTAATACTCAAGTTCATTTTCGTTATACTCAGCATAGGAAGCTATTATTATCAGGTCACCTTTTGCACCGAGTCTTGCAGCTGCACCGTTTAACCTCACGGTACCAGAGTACCTTGGGGCTGGTATAACGTATGTTGTGAATCTTGCACCTGTATTTATGTTGTATACATCTATCTTCTCAAAGGGTAAGAGGTCGGCAGCTTCCATAAGCTCAAGGTCAAGGGAGAGACTCCCCTCGTAATGAAGGTCTGCCCCTGTAACTGTTAACCGGTGAATCTTTGACTTAAGCATCTGTCTTTTCAACCTGACCACCTCCGAGCAAATAATAATATACGAAATATCTTATAAATTTCTACTCCCACAGTCTCTTTGAGAAAGCAGCCACAAGCCCCTTGGGGATTTCAACAGCCTCAGAGAATAAGCCTTTGAGCTGCAAAGCGTTCAGCGCGCCTTTTCCCCTGTAATGGTTGTTGAAGAAAATGTAAGTATCCTTTCCTTGACGAAGCTTTTCTATCTTATCCTTCAGCTCTAGCAACTCTTCCTCAGAGTAGAGGTAATCGTATCTCTCATAGGATTCTTCCCCTTTAAACCACTTGTCTTTGTTTCTACCATGGAGGCGGACGTAGTTGAAGTTTCCGACGGACTTCCACGGTCCAACAAGCAAACCTTTTATCTTTGGAGCGTCAACATTTACAAGATTAAAACCAAGACTCTCAAGCTCTTCAAAAACTTCAGCCCTATTAAAACTTCTGCTTCGCAATTCAATCGCTCTATCGTAGCCCACAAAATCCTCTGAGAGTCTCTTAAGGTACACCATGCTTTCTGGAGAGTATGTAAAGTTTTGAGGGAACTGGAAGAGCAAGGCTATAAAGCGTTGGCTTTCTGCTATAGGCTTTATACCTTCCTTAAATTTCCTAAGCTCGTTGTCTGTATAGCTTCTAACATGGGTAAAGACGCTGTTCACCTTTATAGAAAACCTGAGTCTCCTTGTCTTCTTAAGGAAACTTTCCAGGGTATAAGTGTGGGGCATTGAGTAAAAGGTATAGTTTATCTCAAGAACTTCAAAGAACTTCTCGTAATACCTTATAAGGTCTGATTGAGATATACCGGAGGGGTAAAAAGTCCCCCTCCAGTCCTTGTAGGAAAAACCACTACACCCTATATATACACCTTTCACGCAATTATGGAACGAACTTTGCCTTAAAGGCGTCAAGAGCCTCTTTTATCTTGCCCTTGAGTTCGTCATCAAGGGCTTTCTTCTCCCTGATTTCCTGGAGTATTTCAGGTCTTTCGTTGTCAAGGAATACGTAGAGCTCCTTTTCAAACTTTCTCACAGACTCAACGGGAAGGTCGTCCAGATAGCCGTTCGTACCAGCAAATATAGCGACTATCTGTTTCTCAACGGGTAAAGGATTGTAAGGTTCCTGTTTTAGGAGCTCAACGAGTCTCATACCCCTGTTTATAGTTTGTTGGGTTGCCTTATCAAGCTCCGAGGCAAACTGAACGAATGCCTCAAGCTCCCTGAACTGAGCCAGGTCTAGCCTGAGAGTTCCTGCGACCTGTTTCATAGCCTTTATCTGGGCAGCTCCCCCAACCCTTGAAACCGATAGACCAACGTTTATAGCCGGTCTTACACCTTTGTTGAAGAGGTCCGGTTCAAGGTATATCTGCCCGTCCGTTATGGATATAACGTTGGTTGGTATGTAGGCGGCAACGTCTCCAGCTTTGGTTTCAATTATGGGCAGGGCTGTAAGTGAGCCTCCACCGAGGTTGTCGTTAAGCTTTGCAGCCCTTTCAAGAAGCCTTGAGTGAAGGTAGAAAACATCTCCAGGGTAAGCTTCCCTACCCGGTGGTCTTCTCATCAACAGGGAGAGCTGTCTATAAGCTTCTGCATGCTTGGAAAGGTCATCGTAAACAACGAGAGCGTGTTTTCCGTTGTCTCTAAAGTACTCACCTATGGTACACCCCACGAAGGGAGCAAGGTACTGAAGGGAAGCAGGGTCAGTCGCTGAAGCAACGACAACGGTGGTGTACTCCATAGCCCCTTCTTTTTCAAGGAGCTCTATAATCCTTGCGGTAGTTGACCTTTTCTGACCTATGGCTACGTATATGCAGTAAACGTCAGTATTCTTCTGATTGAGGATGGTGTCTATACATATGGTAGTCTTTCCGGTTGCCCTGTCACCAATTATAAGCTCCCTTTGACCTCTTCCTATAGGAATCATAGAGTCTATAGACTTTATGCCTGTCTGGAGGGGTTCGTGGACAGGTTTCCTTGCAACAACACCGGGGGCTATCTTTTCAACAGGAGACATGTATTCATACTCTATAGGTCCCTTCCCGTCAAGGGGTTCTCCAAGAGCGTTTATAACTCTACCAACGAGGCTTTCCCCAACAGGGACTGAGAGTATCTGGTTTGACCTCCTTACTATGGAGCCTTCTCTTATACCCGATTCGCTACCCAGTATTATCAGACCAACGTTATCTTCCTCAAGGTTAAAGGCTAATCCCTTCTGTCCCCCCTCAAACTCCACGACCTCCATAGCCATAACATTTTCCAGACCATAAGCCCTTGCCACGCCGTCACCGACATAGTAAACCACGCCAACTTCTTCCATCTTGGCTTCAGCTTCAAACTCCTTTATCTGTTGACGTAAAAGGTCAAGGGCTTCTTCGTAACTGAGCATTCCCATCTCGGAACCTCCTGTGATTTATCCTGCAAATTATACCACACCCTCAGTGTATCTGTGCGTAATTCCCAAAGACGTGAAATATAGCTCAGAGTAAAGTCTTACGCGCATTCCTATTGAGTGGGCAAATTTTAAACGCTTACAGGTCTGTTTTTTCCCTTGACCTTCTTACGTGTTTATACAAATTTTATATATTACGATTTATTTAAATCAGGAGGAGATAGTCTAATGTCAAGAAAGGGCGCAGACATAGTGATAGAAACCCTTAAGGAAGAAGGGGTTGATGTGATATTCGGACTCCCCGGTGGGGCAATAATGGAGGTTTACGATGCCCTTTACCGAGACGGAGGCATAAAGCATATACTTGCCCGTCATGAACAGGGTGCAGGCCATATGGCTGAGGGTTACGCCAAGGCTACCGGTAAGGTGGGCGTTGCTATGACAACCTCTGGTCCAGGGGCTACAAATATAGTCACTCCGATAGCGGACGCATATATGGATTCCGTCCCTATGGTGGTTATAACCGGTCAGGTGCCCACCCACATGATAGGAAACGATGCCTTTCAGGAGGTTGACATAGTCGGAATAACCAGACCCATTACAAAACACAACTTCTTAGTGAGAAACATAGATGAGCTTCCCCTCATCATAAGGAAAGCCTTTTATATTGCAAGTACAGGAAGACCGGGACCGGTTCTCGTTGATATACCAAAGGACATCACCCAGCAACTTTCAGATGTAAAGATACCCTCTCTTGAAGAGGTTAAAAAGGCTCTTCCTGGGTACAAACCCCATACCGAGGGCAATATCCAGCAGATAAAGAAAGCTGTAAAGCTCATAATGGAAGCCAAGAGACCCGTCCTATATGTGGGTGGTGGGGCTGTGAATGCAGAAGCACAGGAAGAGCTCATAGAGCTGGCTGAACTTATGAAGATACCTGTGGCAACTACCACACAGGGTAAGGGTGCCTTCCCAGAAAACCACCCTCTCGCTCTGAGAATGCTAGGCATGCATGGCACCTACTATGCCAACATGGCAGTTTATAACTCCGACCTGCTAATAGCTGTGGGGGCAAGGTTTGATGACAGGGTCACAGGTAAAATTGATGAGTTCGCTCCCGATGCAAAGATAATTCATATAGACATAGACCCAGCTTCCATATCTAAGAACATAATCGTTGATGTTCCCATAGTCGGGGATGTAAAGATAGTCCTCAGAAAACTGATAAACGAGCTTAAGAGGAAAGGTGCTAAGGTCACCCACCCGGAGGAAAGGGAAAAATGGCTGGAACAGATAGAGAAGTGGAAGAAACTCCATCCCCTTACCTATAAAAATTCCAAGAAGGTGATTAAACCTCAGTATGTTATTGAGCAGATTTACGAGGTAACCAACGGCGACGCCATAATTGTGCCCGGAGTTGGACAGCACCAGATGTGGGCAGCCATGTTCTACAAGTACTCTTACCCAAGACAGTTCCTGAATTCCGGAGGCTTGGGAACCATGGGTTTTGGCCTTCCAGCAGGTATAGGCGCCAAGATAGGAAGACCTGAGAAGGAGGTTTTCGTTATAGACGGTGATGGGTCCTTTGTGATGACTATGCAGGAGATAATCACTGCTGTACAGTACAGAGTACCTGTTAAGGTCGCCATAGTAAACAACGCCTATCTGGGGATGGTGCGCCAGTGGCAAGAGCTCTTCTACAGCAAAAGGTACTCAGAGGTTGACTTGAGCTTGCAACCAGATTTTGTAAAGCTTGCTGAAGCCATGGGAGCGGTTGGCTTTAGAGCGGAGAAACCTAAGGAAGTCAGGGAAATCCTTGAAGAAGCTATGAAGGTGGAGGACAGACCTGTAATAATGGACTTCGTCGTAGACAGAGAGGAAAACGTCCTGCCTATGGTTCCTCCTGGAAAGTCTTACAAGGACATGATTCTTGAAGACGGAAGAGGAGCTGAAGCGGAAACCATGTACTTAGTTGGATAAAGAGAGGAGGATTTAAATGGCTGACACGGTTGGTGGTGCGGAGATAACGGTTGCTAAATCACCAAGGTTAAGGCAGACGAGGAAGGGTCAGGTCAGAAAGCACATAATAAACGTTAAGGTAAGGAACGAAATAGGCGTACTGGCAAGGATAGCGACCCTTATAGCAGGAAAGGGATACAACATAGAGAGCCTTTCCGTTGGAGAAACCCACGAACCAGGAATATCAAGGATGACCATAGAGGTTGTTGGTGATGACATAGTTATAGACCAGGTTGTGAAACAGCTCAGGAAACTAATAGATACCTTAAAGGTAAGAGACATAACGGATGTCCCCCATGTAGAAAGGGAGCTCGTCCTGGTAAAGGTCCACACACCCACTTCAAGGGCGAGAGACGAAGTTTTGAGAATAGTTGAGATATTCAGAGGAAAGATAGTTGACGTCTCTCCTGAGACCTACACCATAGAGGTCACCGGTGATGAGGAAAAGATAAACGCCATGCTGGAACTCCTGAAACCTTTTGGTATAAAGGAAATGGCAAGGACAGGTAAGGTGGCTATGAGGAGGGAACTCTTCATAGAAGAAGGGAATCTGGAATAATTGAAAAATCCACGTCTTGTAGCGATAACCTTTGTTAGGAGGGTTTGAAGGGTGAGCCCATGGTTGAAACACCGAGAATTTCCTCTTTAGGAAACGAGCTTCTAAAATTTTTCGTTCTTTCTTCCATATTCCTGGGGATACTTATATCCTTCGCCCTATTTTTTCTCGGGCAGGTAAATCCATACTACGCCCTCGGTGTGGGCTTTGCCATATCCTCCGCATGGGTAGTCTTCAACCTTCTCTGGACTAAGGGAAAACTTGAGGAGTTGTTCGGAAGGCTGATGTATGTGATAGATATCCTTGAAGAAAGGCATAAGGAGAAGACCGTAGTCCCGATACCTATCCACGAGGAGATGGTTACCGTTGTTGAAAGCATAAAGGAGCTTGTGAAGAACTTTGAAGACAAATATCAAAAACAGATTAACGCACTGGAAGACCAGATAGAGAGCATATCGGAAAACACCTCAAAGCTTTTGGAATCCCTGGACAGGGTCAGAGAAGGCTACCTGAAGACGGAGTTTCCTGCAGGACTTGACCCGGTTGGAGCTATAGGGCAGGCTGTCCAGAACGTATTTGAGGATTACGCAGAGCTTTTCATGGAGATAAAAAGGGACCTTAGAGAGTGCGGGGAAGAGCTTGAAAGAATTTCTGCACTTCTGGAAGAAAAAGACGATAAAATAGATGTTCAGAGAGTAAAGGAGGGGATAGAAAGGGTTATGAAGCTGGAGAGAGGAGTAATGAAGAGACTTGAACTTATAAAAGAAGAATAAGGAGGGTTATTAGATATGGACAAGTACGAGAAGGTCTTGCAGGAACTTATCAAAAGTTCTGGTTTGGAAGGTGCCGTTCTCGTCAGTGCCGATGGTCTCCCCATATCCGCGGTACTCAAGCCGGGCATAGAGGAGGACAGAGTTGCAGCTATGAGCGCAGCTATCCTCTCCCTGGGAGAAAAGGTCACTGAGGAACTTCAAAAGGGAACCCTTGAGCAGATTACCATAAAAGGGGAAGAGGGCTACATCGTGCTTACCGGAATCGGACAGGACGCGGTTCTTACCGTCCTTGCAAGCAACGCTGCCAAGCTGGGTCTCCTGCTTATGGATATAAAGAAAGCTCAGACTCAACTTAAGGAGGCTATAGGTTAATAGATGGCGCTTACAGGAGATTTAACCACTTTCAGCTTTGCAGATATACTTCAGGTCCTTGCCAAGGATAAAAAGAGCGGTGTTCTTTTGGTTGAATGGAAGGATATGATAGTCGCATACTACGTTAAAGACGGGGAGGTCATCTTCGCAAGACCAGTTGACAAGGTTTTCAGGGTATATACGGACAGGAACTTTGAGCAGCTCATCAGCAGACTACGTATAAAGAAGGAAGATATCCACAAAACTATAGAGCGCTTCTTTTTACCGAGGCTTGAGCAGAAAGAAGGTATATTTTCCTTTACGCCCGGGTTTATAAAGTACGATAGCGATGTACCGGTCCGTTACCCGGTGGAAGAGCTCATCATGAGAGCCTCACGTTCCCTTACAGAGGAGGAGGTTGAGAGAAAAATCTCCGATGAGCTTTTGGTGTTTGAAAAAGCTCCCGATGTAGATGAGAGAGTCGCCAGGGTTAATCTAACAGAGGAGGAGAAGAAAGTTCTATCCCTTGTAGATGGGAATAAGAGCGTCGCAGACATAAGGAAAGAGGCAGGGTTGGACAGGCTTACCGTTGATAGAGCTCTATACGGTTTTCTCGCAGCGGGGATAATAAGAAGGAAGAGGAAGGAGAGGGTGCAGAAACCCTCCATAACCCTTGACCTTCTTGCAAAGATAATAGAGAAAATAAAGCAGCTGTAGGTGGGGCATGAAGGAGCTTAAAAAGATTAAGATAGTTGTGGCAGGTCCCTTCGCGGCAGGGAAGACCCAGTTTATAAATACAGTAAGCGAGATAAAGACCGTCGCTACCGAAAGGAAAACCTCTGGTATAACTGAAAAAAACGTTAAAGACTACACCACCGTTGCTATGGATTTCGGAAAGATAAGGATAGACGATGAGCACGAACTGTACCTTTTTGGGACACCTGGGCAATCAAGGTTTGATTTCATGTGGGAGATACTCGGTGAGGGTGCCCTGGGGATAATAGTTCTCGTTGACAGCACTGACCCAAAAACCTTTCACGAAGCGAGGAAGATAATCAACTTCTTCCAGTCAAGGTTCCCTGTGCCGGTTGTGGTTGGTGCCAATAAACAGGACCTTCCCAACGCCTGGTCTCCTGAGGATGTAAAGTTTGCCCTTGATATATCCGAGGAGGAGGGCATACCGGTAATACCCCTTTCCGCGAAGGATAAGGAGGACGTTAAGAAGACTTTACTAACCCTTTTAGAGATTATCAGATACAGCCTGGAAGGCTCCTGATATAATATTCCCCACATGTTTACATCCGAGGAGAAAAGAACCCTCGCCGGTATAACCTTCGCTGTGGTTGCCCGTATGCTGGGACTTTTCCTCTTACTCCCGGTTCTTGCACCTTATGTGAAAAGCATGGAAGGTAGCACACCGGTGCTCACAGGTATAGCGGTAGGTATATACGGGCTTACCCAGGCAGTTTTGCAGATTCCCTTCGGATACCTGTCCGATAAATTTGGCAGGAAACCCGTTATAACCTTCGGGTTTATAGCCTATATATTCGGTAGCATCTTGGGGGGGATAGCTCACAATATATGGAGTATGATAGTCGCGAGGCTCATTCAGGGTGGTGGAGCCATATCTTCAGCGGCTGTATCCTTAGCAGCAGACCTAATAAGAGAGGAGGTGAGGACGAGAGCCTTCGCTCAGATAGGTGCTTCTGTGGGGATGGTCTTTGCCTTCAGTATAACGGTTGCACCTATATTGGCTGGTAAGTTTGGCGTTCCCTTCATATTCTATCTAACTGCTTTCCTGTCCTGTATAGCTATGCTGTACATTCTTTTCTTTATAAAGGAGCCAAAAACCCATCATAAAGAAATAGAACCTTCCTTAAAGAACATAGGCATGGTACTTAAGGATAGAAGCCAAGTTATGCTGAACCTGTCTGTAGGTATACTCCATGCCCTCCTCGTATCCATATTTACGGTAATTCCCATAGAGCTGATAAACAGATACAATCTCCCAAAACCGGAGCACTGGAAACTTTACTTACCCATAATCCTCGTATCCATAGCCGTGATGGTACCTTCAACTATACTCGCTGAAAAGAAAGGTAGGATAAGGGAGGTATTTCTTAGCGGTATAGTCCTCATCGGCTTAGGTTTTATCAGTCATCTCATTTTCAAGAACTTCACCGGTGTGGTCTCGCTCCTTTTGCTTTACTTCATAGGTTTTCACCTTCTTGAACCTATCATGCCTTCCTTGCTTACCAAACTCTCCCATAAAGACACGAGAGGCTTGGCGGTCGGAGTTTACAACACAAGCCAGTTTATAGGCGCCTTTTTAGGTGGAGCTATGGGAGGCGTTTTTCTAAAATTGGGGACTGTTTACATGCTAACTTTTAACTCTATCCTCTCCCTTATATGGCTTTTCACCCTTGCGCCCTGGATTCTATCTGTAAGAGGAAAGGGCTAACCTCAGCTTCCCTTTACAACTTTCACAGAACTCTCTTGATTTTCTATCAACATCAGCAAGAGAATTTGAGAAGCTCATAACACAGGTGGTATCAGAACAGTGGGTGAGCCCAAAGGTGTGCCCAAGTTCATGGTTTACCTCCTTAAAGGTTCTCTCAAAGGTTATTCGCTCATCATAATGCTTCAACCTGTAAACGCTTATGAGGGCGCTTTTTCCTCCAAGTTCAGCTTCTCCAAACACAAAGTTTAAACCTTCCTCGTAAAGGTCAAAGCCGACAAGGGCTACCATACGTACAAGCTCCGGAAAGTAAAGCTGGCTTAAGTAAGAGAGGATAGTTCCTGCGTGGAACTGCCCCCTTCTTGGGTTAAAGCCGAGCTTTGGTGGAAAGGGCACAGAAGATACACGTACGCTAAAACCGAAGGTTTCCTTTACATTCGTGGCTGAACCTATAAGCAGTCTGCTCTCAACACCTCCAAAGGAGGTCATATATATGAAACCCATACTTATATACTACTTCTTGAGTTGCCCTATTACTAAAAGGAGTACCGCTGTTGTTATGGAGGCATCGGCTATATTGAAGGCTGGCCAGTAGTGTTCTCCAATGTGGAGGTGGATAAAATCCCTGACCTTTCCTAAGAAAAGCCTATCGTAAAGATTTCCCAAGGCACCTCCAGCTATAAGACCCATTATCACTGAGATAAGCAGGTTTGAGTCTCTTCTGGAGTAAATGTAGGTGACGGCAAAAGCGATAACAGGTGTTACAACAAGGATAGGTATCCTTATCCAATCGGGTGCACCTGAGAAAATACCGAAGGCAGCCCCTTTGTTGTATATAAGAAAGAGCTTGAGGAAGGGTAAAGGCTCATAGCTTTTCTCTGAGAGAAACTGCTCCGCCATCTCCTTTGTGAGGAGATCAAGGAACACAACCCCGATAAGGGTGTACAGGTATATTAGAGTGCTTCCTCTAAGGATCTTTCCCACACCTCCTTAAGGGTTTCAACGTCCTCTTCAAAGACCAGCTCCCCATTATAGCTCAACCTGATAACTCTCTCAGGTATAATCCTGCCTATGTACATCCAATCAAGCCCTCTTTCCTCAATTAAATCCTTAAGCTGATCGGACTTAGACTGCTCAACACTCACAACAACGCGAGTTGGCATTTCAGCAAACAGGAAGATGTCCGCCCTTTCATCGGAGTACAGCTCTATCTCAGCCCCGAACTTACTTGTAAATAGACTCTCAAGCACGTTCACAAGAAGCCCGCCTGAGGATATATCGTGGGCTGACTTCACAATATCGTTCTTAATAAGAAAGGATAAGGTCTCTATGAGGGTCCTTTCTTTCCCGAGATCAACCTTCGGTACATCTCCTTTTACAAGACCATGAACTACCTTAAGATACTCACTTCCGTCTATCTGAGAAGGTCTTTTGAGGTCTCCTATGAGTATAAGCTCTCCGGGTGCTTGATAGGCTATATCTACAAATCGCTCTATATCTTCCAGTACACCCACACAAACTACAACGGGTGTAGGGTACACATTTCTGACCTCATTCTTCTCAACTGTTTCATTGTAAAGAGATACGTTCCCGCTTATTACAGGAACGTTCAGCTCTCTGCAAGCCTCCGACATGCCTTCAACAGCTTTAAGGAGCTGCCACATTATCTCAGGTCTTTCAGGATTTCCAAAGTTTAGACAATCGGTTATAGCCAACGGCACCGCTCCCGTGCAGGCCACATTTCTGCAAGCTTCCGCAACAATGTACTTGCCACCCTCATAGGGGTTCAAGAATACGAACCTCCCGTTCCCCTCTGAGGAGATAGCTATGCCCTTCTTTGAGTGAAGCTCTGGTTTCTCAACCCATTTAAGCCTCAAAAGGGCTGCGTCCCCACCCGGTTTTATTACCGTGTTCGTCCCCACCTGATAATCGTACTGGGTGTATATCCAAGCCTTTGAGCATACGTTGGGAGAGGACAGGAGTTTTATTAACGCCTCCTTGATGTCAACTTCCGGTAGAAGTTCTTGGTCAAAGTCCCTGAGCTCCTTTAGGTAAGAAGGTTCTTTTACGGGTCTGCTATAGACTGGTGCTTCATCTACTATAAGATTGACCGGAAGCTCAGCTACCAACTCCCCATTAAAGAAAGCTCTGAATCTTTTATCGTCCGTGGTCCTTCCGACAACCGCATAGTTGAGGTGGTATTTTTCTGCTATCTCTTCCAGATACTTTACGTTTTCCTCCTCAACTACAAGCAGCATCCTCTCTTGACTCTCTGAAAGGAGGATCTCATACGGGTTCATACCCTCCTCTCTAAGAGGAACCTTGTCAAGGTAAAGTTCAACCCCCATATCAGACTTGCTGGCAAGTTCGGAAGCAGAGCCTGCAAGCCCGGCTGCACCCAGGTCCTGCATACCTACAGGTATGCCTCTCTCCACAGCTTCAAGAACTGCCTCTATTAGCTTCTTTCCAAAGTAAGGGTCTCCAACCTGTACGTTCGGTCTTTTCTCCTGGGCATCTTCTCCAAACTCTCCAGAAGCCATCACCGCGCCGTGAATGCCGTCCCTTCCCGTGGAAGAGCCTATAAGAAAGAGGAGCTGTCCTACTTTGGTTGCTCTCGCCCGGTACATCCTGTTAGCCGGGAGTATCCCCAGACAGAAGGCGTTCACCAGGGGGTTAGTTCTGTAAGAGCCTTCAAAAAAAGTCTCTCCACCCACGGTGGGGACCCCTATGGAGTTCCCGTAAGAGCTTATACCTTTTACAACTCCCTTTACAAGAAATTTCGTCCTCTGGTCTGTAAGCTCTCCAAAACGCAATGAGTCTGCAAGTGCTATCGGTCGTGCTCCCATTGAAAGTACGTCTCTTATTATCCCTCCAACCCCTGTAGCAGCCCCGTTAAAAGGTTCTATAAAGGAGGGGTGATTGTGGCTTTCAATCTTAAAGGCTACCCATACGTCGTCGTCCACCCTTATAACGCCTGCGTTCTCGCCAGGTCCTTGAACCACCCACTCAGCCTGAGTTGGAAACTTCTTGAGAACAGCCCTTGAAGATTTATAAGAGCAGTGTTCCGACCAGAGGGCACCGAGGACACCGAGCTCAACGTTGTTAGGCTCCCTGCCGAGAAAGGAGACTATCTTCTTGTACTCTTCCTCAGAGAGTCCATGTGCTTCCCAGAGCTTTTCCATAGAAGTTTTATTTTATCACTTTGCTTTTATGCTATACTATTCACTCTGTTAAGCCATATAGGAGGTAATCCATATGTACGCCGTAATAAAGACTGGTGGAAAGCAGTACAGGGTTGAACCGGGTATGAAGCTCAGAATTGAGAAAATAAAGGCGGAAGAAGGTGCAAGTGTAGAGTTTGAACCATTGATGCTCAGGAAGGACGACGGAAGCGTTGAATTTTACAAGGGAAAGGTTGTAGCTGAAGTGGTAGCCCATGGTAAGGGGAGAAAGGTAACCGTCTTTAAGTATAAGCCTAAGAAGAACTATAAGAGATGGAAAGGGCATAGACAATCTTACACGGAGATATTAATTAAAGATATAAAGGAGGTTTGAAATGGCTTCTAAAGCGAGCGGTGGTTCTACGAGAAACGGAAGGGATAGTCATTCTAAAAGGTTAGGTGTTAAAAGGTACGGCGGTCAGTTCGTAAAGGCTGGAAACATACTTGTAAGGCAGAGGGGAACAAAGATATATCCTGGTAAAAATGTAGGACTTGGTTCAGATTTCACCCTCTTCGCGCTGACGGACGGGTACGTTCACTTTGAAAGCAGGAGAAACAAAAAGCTTGTGAGCGTGCTTACGCCGGAAGAATGGGAATCTCTTAACGGCAACGGTAAGGCTACCTGAAAATTCTGGATAACTCGGCTATACTTTCAATCAGAAGGTCTGGTTTACCCTTTTTTAAGTCCGTATCTCTAAACTTTCCTGTTCTCACAAGTACGCCGTGTAAACCTACCTTCATACCCCCCAGGACGTCAGCCTCTATGTCGTCTCCGACGACCGCACACTCCTGAGGCGTCAGATCCATACTCCTCACCGCACTCAGGAAAAACTCTCTGCTCGGCTTTCCTATAACCTTAGCTCTCTTTCCGGAGGCGAATTCCAAGGCCTTGACGAAGGGTCCTGCGTCGAGAGACAGCTTTCCGTCCCTGTCCTTGAAATACCTGTTCTTGGCGGCGGTTATGAGCTTTGCACCGTCGGTTAAATACCTGAAGGCTCTGTTCAGGTTGTCGTAGTTGAAGTTATAGTGGGCGTCCCCCACCACCACGTACTCGGGAGGTTCTCCCATAAGATCTTTTACCTCTTCCATAGCCTCGTCTGTCAGAAGGAAGAAGGCTTTTGCATTTCTTTCTCTCAGAAAGCTTGCTGTTGCTGCCAGGGCTGTAAACACCTCATCCTTGTACACATCAAAACCCATTTTCTTGAGCTTTTTAACTACTTCTGAAGTGGGCTTTCTCGTGGTGTTAGTTATGAACCTCACTTTAAATCTTTCTCTGAGCTTCCTGAGCGACTCTATTGCGCCCGGGATAGGTCTTTCTCCTACGTAAAGGACCCCATCTATGTCAAGAAGCAACCCCTTTATTGCCTTCATGGTTTAATGTTAAAAAAGCCCCCGCCGAGGGGGCAACAGGTACATGGGTGCAGAACTCAAAAAGTAAAGCCAAGCTCTACAGCAAGGGTAGTTTTGTTATCTTCAGTTCCGTTTTTAAAGACCTTGTTGTCCGTTGAGATGTAGGCTACTTCCCCTCTGATAAAAGTGTTTTCGGAAGGCTTGAAGGTTGGGGTTACGGTCACGGTGTAGCCCTTGTCCGCACCACCCCAGTATATACCACTCGTTCCCTCGTTAAAGTACTCCAGTCTTACAGGAATAGATAGAATCCCAAGCTTTGGCGTTATATAAACGGCAAGTCCGTAAGCGCTGTCATCTTGCCCCGGAGTCTTAGCAGAGCTGTCAAGCCACTGGTAGTCCGCATTCAGCCCAAGCTCTATATCCCCTATGGAGTATCCCAGAACAAGGTCTATGAGGTTTTTGAAACCTGTATAGTCATAGTAGCTTAGAGCGTAGCTTATACCTGATATAGAACCGAGGGAGCCAAAGGCGAAGGCTTCCCTCCTCGGGCTTACAGAATCGTGGTTATACTCGGCGTAGAGCTTGATATCTTTAAAAACCTCATAACTAACCCTCACACCTGGATAAATGACGGGTTGAGCGAACCACACCGCACCGAGGGTTATGCTTTTGTTAGCGTAGGTGTTTATAACCTCAGCCCCTATGTTCGTGGGTATGTATCCCAGTTTAAGGGAGAGCTTATCAATAGGCGAAAGTGTTGCGTAACCCCAGAGTATTCCAGCTTCATCGTATGTAGGTTCACCCTGCGTGTAGGAGACCATGCTGTTGTTCACTCCCCCGTCCCATACGGAGGGTGCCAGGAAACTTCCAACGGCAAGGTCAAAACCTACAATACCCTCGGAACTTTTAAGCCCTATAAGGGCGTTTGTAAGCTTGAAGGCGTCCTGGGAGTCTTTGCCTCCTTCGTTCGTTGTAAAGAAGTAGCCTCCAGTCAATCCTCCGTAAAGTTCAAGGGGCTGTGAAAGCTTGAGACTCAAGGTCTTCTCCTGGGCAATGGAGCTTCCGGTAAAAGCCAAGATCGCTGTGAGTAGCAGTTTCTTCTTCATAGCTAAAACCTCCTTTAAAGGTTATAAGCGCTCTCTCCGTGCTGAGAGCTGTCAAGACCTTCTATCTCCTCTTCTTCCCTAGCTCTAAGCCCTGTAACAGCCTTAGCAACTAAAAGGATAACCGCCGTCAGGACACCAGAGTAAACAAGGGTAACCACAACACCTTCAACCTGTATTAGAACCTGCTTCGGGTTCCCGTATAGGAGTCCGGCTTTTTCATTTATAGAGGGGTCTGCGAACACACCGGTGAGTAAAGCACCAACCACACCAGCTATACCGTGAATTCCAAAGACGTCAAGGGCATCGTCGTATCCAAAAGCAGGTTTGAGTTTAGCGACCGCAAAGTATGCTATCAGAGAAGCGATAGCACCTATAAATATTGCTCCTACAGGGTTAACAAAACCAGCCGCCGGTGTTACAGCAACAAGACCTGCCACTATGCCGGAGGATATACCAACAACGGTGGGTTTTCCTGCAGTTGCCCATTCAATAAACATCCAGGCAAGAGCTGCAGAGGAGGTGGCGACTGTAGTGTTTACCATGGCATAGACGGCTACCGTGTTTGCAGCGAGGGCAGAGCCTGCATTGAAGCCGAACCAACCGAACCACAGTATCCCGGCACCGAGAGCCACGAGAGGAACGTTGTTAGGTATGAGCTGAGGTTCCTTCCTCTTTCCGAGTATCAGAGCACCAACAAGACCGGCTATACCTGCGTTTATATGAACAACAGTCCCTCCAGCAAAATCAAGGGCACCGTGATTGCTCAGGAAACCCCCACCCCAGACCCAGTGGGCGATGGGAGCGTAAACGATAATGCTCCAGAGGATGCTGAACACTATCCATGCAGAAAATTTCATTCTCCCCACCAAGGAACCGCTTACCAGGGCAGTTGTAATGGCAGCGAACGTTAATTGAAACATCAGGTCCAGGAGTGCCGGGTAACCGGTGCTCTCGTTCATACCCGTTATGCCTCTTCCGAAGAAATACTGGATGGGGTTTCCCACAAACTGGGCTATATCGTTCCCGTAAGCTATAGAGTATCCTACGGCAAGCCAGGTTATCGTAACTATCGCGAAGGCGACCAAGGACATGGCTATCGTGTTGAGGATGCTCTTACTCTTGTCAAGCCCTCCGTAAAAGAGAGCAAGCCCCGGAACCGTCATAAACACAACCAGGGCGGAAGCTGTAAGCATCCACGCTGTATTCCCCGTATCCAGCTTGGTCTCTGCGGCAAAGGCAGGTATCGCCCCCAAAAGTAAGGGCAGACTCATCCAAAGAAGTGCGCGCCTCATCTCTTTTCCCTCCTATATTGAAATGACCCCGCCAGAGGCGGGGTGCTTTAAAACTTACACATCAAAGTAGAGCTCAAACTCAAGAGGGTGAGGAGTGAACCTGAGCCTGTCCACTTCAGCCCTCTTGGCTTCAATCCAGAGCTGGAGAAGCTCTTCGGTGAAGACACCTCCCTTTAGCAGGAACTCGTAGTCCTTTTCCAGCTCATTTATAGCCTCCTCAAGAGAGCCTGGAAGCTGGGGTATCCCCTCAAGCTCCTCTGGAGGTAAGGAGTATATGTCTTTGTCAAAGGGCTCTCCCGGGTCAATCTTGTTCTCTATACCATCTATCGCCGCCATGAGTATGGCGCTGAAGGCAAGGTAGGGGTTGGAGGTGGCGTCGGGGAACCTTACCTCTATCCTCTTGGCTTTGGGGGACTGGGAGTACATGGGTATCCTTATCGCCGCAGACCTGTTCCTCGCAGAGTAAGCGAGTCTTACGGGAGCCTCAAAGCCTGGAACGAGCCTGTGGTAAGAGTTTACAGTGGGGTTGGTCAGTGCAACTATGGCTCTCGCATGTTTGAGTATTCCACCTATGGCGTAAAGAGCTGTCTCGGAGAGTCCTGCGTACCCTGAGCCGGCGAAGAGTGGTTCGTCACCTTTCCATATGGAGAAGTGGGTGTGCATCCCCGAACCGTTGTCGTTGGGAAGCACCTTAGCCATGAAGGTTGCGTACTTACCGTGTTTTGCCGCGACGTTCCTGACTACATACTTGTACAGGAAAAGCTTATCGCTCTGACTCACGAGGGAGTCATACCTTATATCTATCTCAGCCTGGCCTGCTGTGGCAACCTCGTGGTGGTGGAGCTCAACGGTTACCCCGAGCTCCGAGAGAATCGTTACCATCTCGTTCCTGATATCCATTGTCTTATCCAAGGGCGGTACCGGGAAGTAACCTCTCTTAAAGGGGATCTTGTATCCTGTTGAGGTGAACTCCCTGTTCCACCAACCCTCCTCAGAGTCTATCCTCCAGAAGGAGTAGTTGGGTCCAGTCCCGAACTCAACCGAATCAAATATGAAGAACTCCGCCTCAGGTCCGAAGTAAGCAGCATCCCCTATACCGGTCTGTTTGAGGTACTGCTCAGCCTTTTGAGCTACGTACCTTGTGTCCCTTCCGTACCTCTCGCCCGTAATAGGGTCGTAGATATCGCATATCATCACGAGGGTCTTCGGCTCTATGAAGGGGTCTATGAAGGCTGTATTGGGGTCAGGTTTAGCGATCATGTCAGACTCGTTTATAGTCCTCCACCCTCTTATGGAAGAGCCATCAAAACCCCTCCCGCTCTCAAAGGTGTCTTCCGATATCTCGTAAGCTGGAACTGTCAGATGCTGCCATTGACCAAAGGGGTCTGAGAACCTGAGGTCCACGTACTGGACCCCCTCCTGTTCAATCAGGCTTAAAACTTCTTGGGGTGAATACTTAGGCATTTCTGCACCTCCTTATAAGATTTCTAAATTGCAGCTTCTCCTTTTTCACCTGTTCTTATACGAACAACCTCTTCAACAGGTAGGACGAATATCTTTCCATCACCCACCCTTCCAGTTTGGGCGGTCTTAACAATAGTCTCCACAACCCTATCAACATCCTCATCCTTCACAACCACCTCAATCTTTACCTTGGGCAAGAAATCAATAACGTACTCTGTGCCCCGGTAGATTTCTGTGTGACCCTTCTGCTGACCAAAGCCCTTCACCTCGGTAACGGTCATGCCCCCTATACCTATCTCAACGAGAGCGTCCTTAACCTCATCCAGCTTGAAAGGTTTAATTATCGCCTCAATCTTCTTCATCCTTCGTCCTCCTTTCACAGTTTTTATAGTGCAAAAAGCATGCCAAAAGACCAAAATGGTCTCCTAATATGAAATTTTAAGGGTTAAAGGGTATGTGGAGACATATAAGCTTATGTAAATTTGTTTACAAAATTGTTAAAATGTAAACACTTTTCATAAAAAAGAGAAGGCATATAATATTTGGAAAGCAACATATAAAAGGGAGGGTTCAGATATGTGGTTTGAAGTTTCCCTCGGGTTATTCCTGGTGGGTTTCGTAGCTGCTTCCCTGCTCAGGCACAGACTTGACAACAAAACCCCTCTTGTTGAGGAGAACATTATAGTTACCTATTCCAAGTCTATACCAGGGTATGAGGTGCGCAGAATAATCGGTTACATAACGAGCACAGTAACTGTACCCAATGAAGGGGAGGATATACACCTCTCCATGGGGGAGCAGGCTGTAATCCAGAAGCTTATGGACAAAGCCCTTAGAGAAGGAGCCAACGCCATACTGGAACTTACCATTGAAACCGAGGAACATGCGTTCCATACGAAGATAAAAGCTCGTGGGTTGGCTGTAAGGGTTTAAATTTATAAGGTGGTGCATTCTTGCAAAGAGATAGTTGTCCTGAATGAAGGGGCAGACCTTGATGCCCTATCGGCAGCCTTAGCTGTTCAAAAGCTTTATCCGGGTTCATGCCTACTTACGCCAAGATACCTGTCTAAAAGAGCTGGGGAGGTTTTCAGGGATTACAGGCATCTATTCCATACCACAGATGAACTTCCTGAGAGGTTCGTTCTTATCCTTACCGACACAAGGTACTTTCCAGAGAGCATCCCGAAGGAGACAGTAGAAAAGGTTATCGTTTATGACCACCACCCTACGGGTGACGTGGAAAATTATGAAGGGAAGGTAGACAGGGTTGGTGCCGCGACAACCCTCGTAGTTGAGGACCTTATGGAAAGGGGTGTGGAGCTTACACCGGAAGAGGCAACGGTGATAGCCTTGGGTATATACGAGGATACGGGAAATTTCACTTATGAAGGCACAACCGAAAGAGACCTAAAAGCCGCTTCCTGGTTGTTATATAAAGGAGCGGACTTGAAAATTATCCGCAGATACATGCTTGAATCCTTCACAAAGGAACAGATAGATATAGTCAGGAGAATACTATCCTCCATAGAAAAGATTTACCTTGACGGAAGGGAGATAGCGATAGCAACAGCGGTCCTTGAGAAATATGAACCAGATATAAACGCTCTTCTTTATGAAGTCAAAGACTTGAAAGAAGCTGATGCCTTCTTTGTGATCATAGAAGCCGAGGGGAAAACGTACGTTTTTGGGCGTTCTCAAACGGAGGATATTGATGCCGGCAATATCCTATCTTACTTCAGCGGAGGAGGACATCCAGAGGCGGGGGCTACAAAGCTGGAGAATGTATCCGCATCAAGGATAAAGAACATGCTTGTAAATTACCTGAAAGGCATAAAATCCCAAAAACTGAGGGTCGGAGATATAATGAGCTCTCCACCTTTCCTACTATCGGACCACCTTTCGGTAAAGGATGCTCTCCTTGAGCTTTCAGAAAGAGGCTTTGCCAACGCCCCCGTTATAGACAGGGACGGGAACCTTATAGGTATAATCTCAAAGAAAAGCCTCTTGAAGCTGTCAAGGCTTTATCCCGAAGAGCCAATAGAGGAGTTTGTAAATAAGGACTTTACCACACTATCGCCCGACTCTCCCGTCTGGGAAGCTGAGGAAGTCCTGACCAAGTTTGGACAGAAGCTCATACCGGTGGTTGAGGAAGGTGTGGTTGTGGGTGTAGTTACGAGGCTGGACATACTTCACAGAATGAAGGAGGACCTGGGAGAGGTAAAAGCCCTTCACAAGCGGGTAAAAATTCCGGGAAACATAGAGAGTATATCAAAGGAAGTCGGTGAGATAGCCCAAGGTCTGGGCTACAAGGCTTATATAGTTGGGGGTGTCGTAAGGGACATCCTCCTCGGGAAAGAGGTTTGGGATTTGGACTTCGTCGTTGAAGGAGATGCAATAGAGCTTGCGGAGAGACTGGCCAGCAGGTACAAAGTTAAGACCCATCCCTTCCCAGAGTTCGGGACCGCCCATTTAAAGGTTGGTACTCTGAAACTGGAGTTCGCCACAGCCCGCAGGGAAACCTACTCCAGACCCGGGGCTTACCCAAAGGTTGAAAGGGCATCCCTGAAGGAAGACCTTGTGAGAAGGGATTTCACCATTAACGCAATGGCTATATCTGTAAATCCTGAAAGCTTTGGAACGTTAATAGACTACTTCGGTGGAGTTAGAGACCTCAAGGACAAGATAATAAGGGTGCTTCACCCGGTGAGCTTCATAGAAGACCCCGTAAGAATACTTAGGGCTCTTAGGTTTGCAGGTAGGTTAGGTTTTAAATGCTCTAAAAGCACTGAAAGGTTGTTAAAGCAGGCTGTTAATCTCGGGCTTCTTGAAGAAGCACCAACAGGGAGAATCATGAACGAGATAAGGCTTGCCCTGAGAGAAGATAGAATCCTGGAAATTTTATCCCTCTACAGGAAGTTTAAGGTTCTGGAGCACATAATAAAAGGGTTTAACTGGACCCAAAACCTTGAAGATAAGCTTGTGAGCTTGAAGAAGGTCACCGATTGGCATTCCCTGGAATTCCCTTCCGAAAGGATAGATTACGGCTGGGTTTTCCTTATGGTAATTCTGTCAACCATCAAGCCAGACGTAAGTATGAAGTTTCTTCAAGATGTATCCGCACCTTCCTGGGTAAGAGAGAGTATGGAAAGCCTCTATACAACCCTCAATATAATAAAGGGGAATCTCCAAAAAGCGGAGAGGAACTCGGAGATATACAAACTCCTTAAGGGGGTTCACCTATCCCTTCTCCTGATTCTTATGTCTTGCAGAGAGGTACAGGACAAGGTAAAGCTCTTCCTGGAGAGGTTGAGGTTCGTAAAAGTGCCGCCTGAAGCCGTAAGAGAAATGAAGGAGAGAGGTCTTGAAGGTAGGGAGCTCGGTGAGGAGATAGAGAAGCTAAAGGAGAGACTCATGGACGAAGAGAAATCCTTTATAATGGAAAGACCATGAAACTCGCCTTTTTCAAGGTAGGAGAGCTGCAGGGAAATCTGAGACACCTAAAGGTTCTACTTGAATACCTGAAAGGAAGGGGAGTTGAGCTTAAGGAGATAGAGCTTGACCCTCAGAATGTTCAGAAGGCAGTTGAAGAACTCCAGGAATTTAAGCCCGCTTTCACAATGGACGTTAACGCAACAGGTATAGTGATAGGGGAGCAGGACGGCAAAAAGATACCCATATACGACCTCTTCGGTTTTGTTCATCTGTCCTTCTTCACAGAGGACCCTCTGCTTCATTTCCCGAACCTGTACGGGGTTGATAGCCACAGAAACCTCGTCGCCCTGGTTACAGACATAAAGTACGCGGACAGTCTGAAGTTTTTGGGTGTTGAAAATATCAGTTACATAACCCCGTTCCTTGACTTCTCCCTGTTTCCCCAACCATCTTTAGAAAGGGACATAGAGATAGCCTTCCTCGGACCGGTTATAGCTCCGGAGATTGTGGTGAACTCAGTGAGAAGGAACCTCCCGGACAATATATTTCCACTCTTCATAGAGACGGGAGAGTTTATGTTCAGAAATCCTGAAGTTCACGTCCTCACTGCGCTCAACCACATACTCAGCATATTTAATCCTCAGTTCCAACAGGAATTTATGGATTGGAGGCAAAAGAATGAAGAGGCTTTCCTCAGACTCCTGAACGACATATCCATCTATGCGACCATGAGGAAGAGGTGGTATCTGATTAACTTCCTTGAGGGAGTAAACCTTAAGGTCATAGGAGAGTTTCAGGGTGAGCTAAAAGAGGACCATGAGCATGTTAAAGTGAACTCCTTTGAAGAGCTTCTTGATATATACGGACGTACGAATATAACTGTGTTGAGCTTCCCTCATACGGTGCCGTCGGGTATAGGTTTCACACCTCTTGAGGTCTCAGCTATGGGTAGTGCTCCGATGCTTGATTTTAGAGGAACGTTGCCCGGTTTTCTGGTACCGGAAGAAGAAGCTATAGCCTATATGCCCCTTGACAGGGCAGATATAGAGGAGAAGCTCCTCTATTACCTGGAAAATCCGGAAGAGGCGAGGGGTATAGGTGAAAGGGCAAGGAATGCTGTTGTAAACAGGTACAGAGTGGATGACAGGGGAGAGTTCATATACGGTCTGATGAAGGATATAATTGCCCAAGCAGAAATTCAAGCAAAGCGGGAAGAAACGGATAGAGAAAAAGGATGATATGTTCCCGGGCTTTGGAACCCTTGTAAACTTTTTCCTTATAATACTCGGCAGCTTATTTGGTCTGAAGGGAGCCCGGTTTATAAACCCTAAACTCAGGGAAGGGGTGATCCACGGGATAGGGCTCTTTACATTTCTCCTTGGGGTAAAGCTGATACTTGAGAACAAACCAGAAACCCTGAAAGTCTTTTTTATTCTCCTATTTGGGACCGCAATAGGTTATCTGATTGATCTGGAAGGGAAGATTGAGCAACTCTCAGGCGCTGGAAGGGACTTCACCAACGCTTTCATCACCTCCTCAGTCCTGTTCACCATAGGACCCATGACCCTTCTGGGGTGTATCCTGGAAGGAACAAAGGGGGACAGCTCCCTTATACTCTCTAAAGCTACGATGGACGGGTTTTCTTCAATAATCCTAGCATCCTCTCTAGGGAGGGGTGTTCTGTTTTCCTCACTGTTCGTACTGATTTTCCAGGGAAGTATAACACTTCTGGCTTTCTTTTTCGGAGAATTCTTAAGCTCACAAGCTATGGCTAACAGCCATTTCATAGGAGGGGGGATAATGGTAGTTATAGCTCTAAAGCTTTGGGGATTGCTTAAAGAAGTTAGGAGTGTAAACCTCTTGGTTCCTCTGCTGGCTTCACTCTTTATTTAAACTATCAAGCCTAAGCTTGGACACCTCGGATAGAGCCTCATATATATTCTCCCTATCCGTCTCCCACACAAAGATCCCGTTCTTGTGAAGAATCCACTTGGCTCTGGAACTCTCAGGGTGGTGCCCACATATAACTATATCCACACCTTCCCTGACAAGGAGTTTTGCTACATCCTCTTCCGAATGAACCCTGACTTCCCTGACCTCTGGTTTGCCCCTCTTTTCTTCAAAGATGTACATCTTGCTTACATTGGAAAAGTCCCTACACAGCGCCTCGCCGTCTCTGGAAAAGACCGCAATTCTGAGTCTCTCCTCCCGTGCCGGTTCATAGTGGATAAAGACCATTTCAACATTGTCTATCTCTTTCGCAATTTTCCTCTCAATTTCGTCTGCCACGGCATGGCTTCTCATGAAACTCCCAGGTCTGAGGAGTATCTCCGCATCAACGAAGAGCCTCCCACCAGCACTCCTGACAAGGAGTCTTTTTATGCTTTCAACCTCCGGAAAATCAAGGATTATATCCCTTATCTTTTCAACAGTCTCCTCGTCTGCGGATATATCAAGTATAGCACCCACTTGCTCCCTTAACAGCCCAAAGGCTGTATATAGAATCAGTGCCACCACGGCTAAGGCAAAGTACCTGTCATAGTTGTAGCCAAGGTAGGCAGCTGACAAGCTCAACAGAACGAGGGCAGAACCAAAAGCATCTGTAAGGGTATGGTAAGAGTCGGCTATCAATGTAGGAGAATTTAAATTTTTGCCAGCCCTCCTTTCCAGGAAAGATAGAGTTAGAGAACTTAACAGGGAAAAAACAACCACCCCTATACCCACAGGGAGAAAACTCCTATCTATCTCTACACGGCCGGACACAGCCCGTTGTCCTATCTCGTAGGCTGCCACTATAAGGAAGAAGGCTATAACTATAGCTCCTATATTCTCAAGTTTGTATAGACCGTAAGGGAAGCGTCTGTGCTTCTTCTCAGAAAACTTGATTGAGACATAAGCTATAACGGAGGCAGTAGCGTCGGAAAGAGAGTGAAGAGCCTCCCCAAGCAGCGATAGGCTCCCGGTAAGAAATCCTGCAAAGAATTTAAGGGCAGATTGAAACAGGTTTAGAAGTAATGAAACCAGTGCCCAGTGTTCCTTTTTCATCGGAAAAATTTTACAGTCAGGTTGACCTATTCAGGTAATAAGAAGTTTTTGCTCCCTGGCAGGTCTCTCTTCTTTCAAGCTCAAGCAGGATTCTGCCTATTACCTCGTTCTTCATGGAGGGCTTACAGTACTCTGGTGCTATAAGGAGGCTTTCATCTACTTCCCCCGTTACCCTGTGAATGACTACACTTTGAGGAAGTATTTCTATAACGTCGGCAGAGAGTTCCACATACTCTTCAAGAGACAAGAGTTCAAACTCGCCCCTTTCATACTGCTTAGCCATTACAGTTCCCTTTATAACGTGCAGGGGGTGTATCTTCACGCCGTCCACGGGAAGAGAGGCAATGAGTTTTGCAGTTTCTATGACATCCTCTCTGGTTTCATTAGGGAGACCTACAATCATGTGAGCACATACCTTCAGAGGCCTCCTCTTTGTTCTTAAAACAGCATCTACGAAGTCTGATACACCGTGTGCCCTATTTATCCTTTTGAGGGTTTCAAAGTTAGCAGACTGAAGACCATACTCAACCCAGACTTCAAGCCCTGATTCTGAGTACTCCGATAACAAGTCCAACACCTCTTCAGGAGCGCAATCTGGCCTCGTTCCAACATCTATACCCACAACCCTATCAAACTTAAGGGCTGTGTCGTAAACTCTCTTCAAAGTTTGCAGGTCAGCGTACGTGTTTGTATAAGACTGGTAATAAACAAAGAAGAATATATCTTCCCCATACTTCCTCTTAGCCCTTTCAATGCCTTCCTTTATCTGGATTTCCAAAGGGACTGTAGGGGTAAGCATTGACGGCTTTGAGCCGTCATGACAGAAGGTACAACCACCTCTGGCTTTACTTCCATCCCTATTTGGGCAGGTAAAGGGTAGGGCAACGGTTATCTTCTGGACACGCCTGCCGTACTTCTCAAGAAAGTAATCCTTCAGGGAGAGATAGGGTCTGGTCTGTGCTCGCATCCTCAAACCTTTTCAGCCTCCTTTTGTAGCTTCCTGTACTTTTCCAGGGCAAGCCTTCTCCTCCAACCTTTTAGTCTATCTATAAAGGTTATACCTTTAAGGTGGTCAAGCTCATGTTGGAAAACTATAGCGGGGAAATCTACCAGTTCTATTTCAACAGGTTCTCCGTGCTCATTGAGGGCTTTTACCTTGACCTTTCTTGCCCTCTCCACCTCAACGCTTAACCCTGGGAAGGAAAGGCACCCCTCTTTGTACTTTATCTTCCCCTCTTCAGCGATAACTTCCGGATTTATCAGGACCAGTTTAAGGTCTGGAGCATCTTCCTTGGGAGTTGTATCTATAACCATTATGCTGAGGGGAACCCCTATCTGATTTGCAGCAAGGCCAACACCTTCTGCATTGTACATAGTATCAAACATATCCCTTATGAGCTTTTTTATCTCAGTATCAATAGCACCCACCTTATCGGTAGGCTTTGTCAGCACATCTGCCGGATATGTAACTATATCTCTAACCATGAAAACACCCCACGAAATAATTTATCCCTTTAGGATTATAATGCGTAGTATGAGGGAGCAACCCTTTCATTTACCTGACCTTCCTATAATGAACCATAAAGTTTACCACCTGAACCTATCTCCCGGAGAGCTCGCACCGGACATACTTATAGTAGGAGACCCAAATAGAGTATCCTTCATAGCGGAAAATTTCCTTCGGGGTGTGGATATAAACAAGGAGCATAGGGGATTGAGAACGATTACAGGTTACACCGACTGGGGACAAAGGGTATCAATAACAACCTCCGGAATGGGAACACCCTCCTTAGAGATAGTTCTAAACGAGGTGGTTGCCTTACACGAGATAGATTTCTACGAAGGAAAAAGAAAGGAAGAATTTCCAACCATAAACATAATCAGAGTCGGGACTTCAGGAGGTCTTCAACCAGATACAGAGCTCGGGACGCTGGTTATAACAGAGTATTCTGTAGGTCTGGACAACACGGGGCTCTTCTACGATGCACCCATCCCAGACGAAAACTGCCAAAAGCTTGAGAAGGTAGTCAAGGATGTTATAGAAGGAGCCATACCCGAAAGCTCCAGATTTAAAGGCAAGATAGAACCTTACGCTTCAAAGGCACACCCAGCTGTGGTTAAAGCTCTAATTGAATCCGCACAAGAGAATACCGCGAACTTCAAAAGCGGAATAACCGTCTCCAACTCGGGTTTCTTTGCAAATCAAGGTAGGTCTGTTTCCAGGATACCTCTGACCGTCCCGGATATAGATGTCCATTTATCCAGGGCTGAAAGTGGTTTGAAGGACCTGAGGTTTGAGAACATGGAAATGGAGGCGAGCTTTCTACTTCACTTCATGTTTCCTCTTGGACATAGAGCCGGTGCCATATGCCCCATAATTGATAAGAGGCCAGAAGAGAAGTTTCTCATAAACTATCAGGAGAAGATTATAGAAGCTGCAAAGGTAGCTTTACAGGCGCTCAGGAGGTTGAGAGAATGGACATAAGAAGCTACATAGATAACTCTATACTCAAGCCTTACGTGAGTGAAAGCGAAGTGGAAAAGTTCGTGAGGGACTCGGCTCGCGTAGGATTCTATGCTGTCTGTGTAAATCCCTATCACGTAAAACTCGCAAAGGAGGTAGGGACAGACAGGATTAAAGTGTGTTCCGTGGTGGGTTTTCCCTTAGGACTGAATACTAAAGAGGTTAAGGTTCATGAAGCTGTAAGAGCCGTAGAAGACGGAGCTGATGAGATAGATATGGTTATGAACATATCTGCCTTTAAGGAGAAAAGGTACAGGTACGTTGAAGAGGAGCTAAAGGCAGTAAAGAGGGAATGTGGCGTGCCTTTAAAGGTAATAATAGAAACCTGCTATCTGGACCAGAATGAGAAAGTGAAAGCTGTTGAGATATGTGTTCAAGCTGGTGTAGATTTTGTAAAGACCTCTACAGGGTTTGGTAGTGGAGGTGCCACCGTTGAAGATGTAAAACTGATAAAGGAGATAGGTGGAAACAGGATAAAAGTGAAAGCGGCCGGTGGGATAAAAGACCTTGCAACAGCTATAGCTATGATTAAAGCCGGTGCGGACCGGTTGGGGACAAGCAGCGGTTTTGAGATTTACAAGGAAGCCCAGGGAGGTTAAATTATTTAGCTATGAAGTTCTTTGAGGAGCTGGAAGAAACTAAAGGTCTTGTGGTTAAGATGGCTAAGCTTGTTCAGAATGCAATAGACAAAGCGATAAAGTCTCTTAACGAACAGAGTGTGGAGCTTGCGGAAGAGATCATAAAAGGCGACGATGAGATAGACTCCCTAGAGGTTGATATAGAAAGAAGGTGTATAAGGATGATAGCCCTTTATCAACCGGAAGCTTCAGATTTAAGACTCGTTATGGGTATATACAAGATAGTTTCTGACCTGGAAAGGATGGGAGATGAAGCCGAGAACATAGCGGAGCGCTCCATATTCCTGGCTCAGGAACCACCCCTCAAGCCTTACGTGAATCTAACCCTAATGGCGGAAGCTGTTAAAGAGATGGTAAACGACAGTGTTATAAGCTTCCTCCAGAGGGACACGATGCTGGCTAAAAAGATAATAGAGAAAGATGACATGATAGATGAGCTCTACCATCAGCTAGAGAGGGAGCTTATCACCTACGTTATGGAGGACCCAAGAAATATAAAGAGGGTCATACACCTATCTTTCGTAGCAAGACACTTTGAAAGGATAGCTGACCATGCGGAAAACATATCGGAAATGGCTATATACTGGGCTGAGGGAGAGCTTATAAAACATCACAGGATAAAAGAAGAGGAAGGTGAAGCGTAAACTTTTAATAGGGCTAGCCCTACTCTTAATCTTTATTGGTATAAACGTAGCCTTTATAAACAACCTTAAAAATCTTCCCTACGCTAACTATTACATACTCCTCCTCGCCATAAACATTGACCTGCTTGCCCTGGTAGTGGTTACGTCCATAGTCCTGAGAAAGCTGATAAAGGTTTACCTAGGCAGAAGGAGAAACATACTCAGGAGGAAGCTCGCAAACATACTGTTTCTCTATCTTTTCATCCCATTGCTGTTGCTGAACGTTGTTTCTATCGTTGTTGTTTTACAGTCAACCAAGACTTACCTCAGCTCAAAAACCAGGGCACTCTCTGCCTCTGCAGAAAGGGTGTACAAGAACCTCTATGAGTCTGAGCTCAGCAGGATAGAGAGGTTTAAAAGCATATCCTACGCACTGCTCCGCGCAAACCAGTTTGATGAGCTGAACAGGATTAAGGAGATTGAGAGTATAATCCGTGTACCCAAGTGTGATTTTGATGTCTCCGAGGGGGAGTTCAACTATACGTTGTGTATAAAGTTGGACGATGCAGGATACAAGGTAGTTGTCAGCAAAGACCTAAGTCTCATAAGGGATGTATCCGAATTTGGTGAACTGGCTCTTGATGTGAGGGCTTTTGTAAAGACGAGGGACATAATAACAGGAATATTTGTTTTCTTCATAGTTCTCGTCTCCCTGATTACCCTGCTTGCCACCGTCTGGTTAAGTATGCTCGTTGCAAGGCACATAAGCGAGCCTATAGAGCGGCTATCAGACAAAGCAATGAGAATCGCAAGGGGAAATCTTGACGTGGAAGTTACCGAAGAAAAAACAGGAGACGAAATAGAAGAACTCTCAAGGGCGTTCATAAAGATGAAAGGCAACCTGAAGAGGATATATGAAGAGCTGAGAAGGGAAAGAGATTTGCTTGGAAGGCTCCTTGATACTTTGCCTGTCGGCGTGCTTTTTGTGAGCTCCAAGGGTGAGATGCGTTCAAACAGTACCTTTGTGGAATTGTTCGGAAAGGATATAGACATTGAAGAAACCCTCAAGAGGATAAGAGAAGACAAGAACTTTAGACTGGAGCATATAAAGGGCATAGATGGAGATATATATCTGGTGGAGGATATAAGTTCCATAGTTTTGGCAGAGAGATTCAAGACATGGCAGGAAGCGGTAAAGAGGATAGCCCACGAGATAAAAAACCCTCTCACACCTATAAAATTGAATCTTGAAAGGCTGAACAAGTATGCCCAGAGAGGTGATTTCAGCGATGAGAAATTCGTAGAGCTTACAAAGCTTATATTGAAGGAGATAGACCGCATAAGCGAACTTATAAACCAGTTTAAACACTTAAGTCCTTCACGGGAGTTGAAACTTGAGGAGGTAAGTCTTAAGAACCTGCTCCTGGACGTCCAAAAACTCTATGCTTCGGCAGGCATAAACATAAAGGTGAACGGTGAGAAGAGGGTTAAAGGGGACGTAGCTCTTTTAAAGGAAGTCTTTTACAACCTTATAAACAACAGTCTGGAATGGGGTGCCGATGAGATAACTATCAACATAAGAGAGGATAGCTTAGACTATATTGATAACGGAAAGGGTATTCCGCAGGAAGAGACAGAGAACGTATTTATACCTTACTACTCAAGCAATCCAAAAGGTATGGGGTTGGGTTTAGCGGTGGTAAAGAAGGTTATTGAAGACCACGGATGGAGCATTAGAACTTTACCCTCAGAAAAAGGTGCTCACTTTCTAATAGAGTTCAAGTCAAGAAACTGAAGAGCCTGGAGTATAAGGGTTAGCTGTGTTTCCCATATTGTATCAAGCTCATCAAAAACAGCTTCTTCTTGCTCTTCCTGAGAAAGCCTCCTGAAAGCCTCTGACTTCACACCCCTTTCGTGCATGAGGAGAGGAACAAAGAGCTTCCCTATTGAGTAAAATACGAAAGCCAGCTCCGTATCGGAGAGTATCGGGAACTCGTTAAAGGTTTTATAGGTTTTTACAGCAGCCCAGTTGGTCCACCGTCTTATCTCGGGGTCTTCAACTCTCCTTTCCATACCTCCAACGTACATGGATCTGACAGCTTTGAGGAGCCTATCGTCAGGCTCTCTACCCAGGAACTCTCTTACCTCATCCCTCACAAGATCAAGGTCTGAACTTTCAATCTTCTCATAGTCATTAAGGAACTTATCCTTCCAGTTCATAAAACGGTGAAGCTCTTTAAAGGGGTTTTTCATCCAGCTTCCTCAGACTTTTCAAACTGAGCGCAGACCTCTGGAGGAGGCTCCTCCTTTGGTAGTTCCTCCTTGAATTCATTGTGATAACCACATATAGGACATCTTATCTCAACTGCGTAACCCTCATGTAGGTGTCCTATGTCCCAACCACACAGGGGGCACTCACCCTCGTCCGCTTTCAGGACGTCCATCAACCTTGAGCCGTTGGTGACGTGCTGCTGGACCGATTTCACCCTCCTTATAGCCTTGAGCATGTCGTCGCTGTTCCATTCGGCACCACATTCAAGGCATCTGTACTCGGTGTACCTCCCCTCGTGCAGGAGCTTGATTATATCCCGTGCTCCACAACGGTCATCTATACATATCTCACCTATCTCTTTCCTGGACAGCTTATCCAGTATCTGGAAGAAGGTTTCCCTCTTTAGCTCCATAGGTATATCGTAAGAACGATAGCCACAACACTCACAGGTAGCCTCAACCCTCGGATAAGGCTCCGAGTACTCGCACACTTTAAGAGCTATCCTGTGACAAAAGGGACACAATTCCCTATGTTCCAAGCACTTCATCTTCATAGGTTATCCTCCATACCCTTAAGTAATTCTATAATATGAGCTACATCCTTCAGACCTTCAACTCTGAGAATCACATTGTCAGCACCAACTTCACCGATAGCAACCTTAGGAATGTCCTTCAAGCTCTTGAACCCTTCAAGTACAACTATATCAAACCCCGCAAAGTACTCTTTAACAACCTTTATGGGGTCATCTTCCCGTTTCTCCCAGAGGGTCATTCTGCCTGGAGAGAGAAGGGCAACCTTTTCAACCTCTTTAAAAAGTTTATCCGTGTCTGAGCCTTCCTTATCCGTCTTTCCATGTCCTTTCGGGTCATGCTTTATGTAACCTACCTTGTAGCCTATCCTCTTAAGCTCTTTAACGAGCTCCTTTATAAGAGTAGTTTTCCCTGTATTGTGATATCCCACGATTGCAATAACTTTCATTCTTCTATTATTATGAATTCTATGGAGGTTCTTGAGCTTTGGGAAAAAAACCTAATGAGGACAAAGAGCCAGAGGACAACTGAGGCTTACCTCAGACATGTTAAGAACTTCCTCAGCACAACCCAGATTCTGGATGAGGACAGTCTTATAAAGGTTTCATCGGCACAGATATTTAAGTATGCTGACAGCGCAAACCTAGGTCCCACTTCAATGCTTGCAAACCTCTCAGCCCTTAAGCATTTCTTCAAGTTTCTTCTCAGAAGGGAATACATAGACAGGGATAGGTTCACGGATATAGAGCAGGCGATAGAGGAGATAAGGGAAGAGCTGAATGCGAAGAAGAACCCCAACTACCCAAAAGCCTTAACCAAAGAGGAAGTTGACAGGATATTTAGTGCTGTCAGAGGAAAGAGGTATGAGAAGATATACTCCCTATTTCTATACAGCGGAATAAGACTTGGAGAGTTTGAACATCTCAGCAGGAACAACTTCTACCTGGACAAGAGCGGGATACTGTGGATAAGGCTTGAACCTTATATGACAAAGAGAAACAAGGGAAGGCTTGCCCCCGTGCTTGCTCCCAATAGAAATGAGACTTACAGCGTAACCGATAAATTACTCAAATGGATAGAGAATTATGAGGAAAACTTCTCTGTAAAGAGGGGAGTACTTCAGGTTTACACGGACAGACTATCAAAAAGGTTAAGCATTCCTTTCAGCATACACAGCTTCAGACATACTTATATAACCAACCTTGTAAACAGCGGCTTTCCCGTAGAAGTAGTTAAAGAGTTTGCAGGGCACTCAAATATAAAGACAACTATAGAAACTTACTATAAGTTTAGCCAGAGGAGGGCGGAAGAGCTGGTCAGGAACTTCCTCACAGGATAATTATGGAGTTTTACGTTTTTACGATTTTCCCCAGGGTGGTGGAATGCTATGCTGAGTTTGGTATAGTTCGCCAAGCTATAAATAAGGGGAAGGTAGTTATCAGGACCATTGATGTAAGGAAATTTGCCCCTAAAGGGCAGGTGGATGATACGGCTTACGGTGGGTTTCCGGGAATGGTCCTGAAACCTGAACCTATATTTAGGGCTTATGAACACGTTGTAGAAAACTATGGCAAGCCCTATGTGTTGATAACAGAACCCTGGGGCAGGAGAGTTGATCAGAGCTTTATAGAAGGGCTTTTGAAGAAGGAGAAGGTAGCGATAATCTGTGGAAGGTACGAGGGAGTGGACGAGAGGGTAAAGTCTATAGTGGACGAGGAGGTATCAGTGGGAGACCTTATACTGAGCGGTGGTGAACTCGTCGCACTGACTGTTATAGACGCCGTGAGCAGACTTATACCTGGTGTTTTAAGCGAACCACGGAGTATAGAGGAGGATTCCTATAAGGGTAGATGGTTGGGATACCCTGTTTATACAAGGCCGAGAGAATTCATGGGTATGAAGGTGCCTGATGTTCTACTTTCGGGCAACCACCAACTTATTGAACTTTGGAAGTTATGGCACAAAATAGAGAACACTTTAAGGAAGAGACCGGACCTCATCCCACGAGACCTTACAGAGGAGGAGCTTGAGATTATGGAGAGTATAAAGAAAGGTATGAGCTTTGAAGAGTGGTTGAGGTCTAAAAATCTTTCATGAGCTTCTTCAACTTCTCTATAGCTTCTCCCTTTATCTGGGATACACGCGATATAGAACAATTCAGTATCTGAGCTATCTCTTTTAAGGGCAACTCCTCGTAAAATATGAGCTGTATTACGAGCTTTTCCCTCTCATCAAGCTTTTCTATGGCCTCTTTCAGCTTTTCTATGAGGTCTTTCCTTACCACCTCCTCTTCAACGTCTGCTCTCCTTGAGCTTATGACCTCTTCGTAATTCCTCCTTTCCTCTGTAAATATGTCCTCAAGGTTGAGTATGTAAGAGAAGGATATCCTGCTAAGGTCATGCTGTAGGACTTCAAGGTCCTCTCCAAGGTGCTCCGCTATCTCCTCATCGGTAGGCTCCCTTCCCAATTCCTCGGTAAGCTCCCTGAGAGCTTCCCTTATCCTCCTCTCCTTCTCCCTTATTCTTCTGCTTCCAAAGTCAAGGCTTCTCAGATAGTCGTATATAGCTCCCCTTATCCTGATTTTAAGATAACTTTCGGGATTCTTTTGGGTATCAAGCTTTTCAAGAGCCTTCATCAGTCCGATTATGCTATGCCCTATTAAATCCCTTACATCTATTGTGGGTGGTATGTGTCTTTTTATGGTGAAAGCTATGCTTTTAACTAAGGGAAGGTACTTTAATACGAGCTCCTCTCGTTCCTTTTCTCCGTAAGAATAGGGATTCTTCATTTCCTAAGCAACCTTGACATTACACTCTCCCAGAAGCCTCTCCTCCTGGGCAGCACGTCAACACTCATGTTGGATAGAATATTATACACATCATCCATAAAACCGCTTTCAAAGGGATTCTGTTCAATAATCTTCCTTATGAGGGTCTTTCTGTACCTTATATTTCCCACGTGGTTGAGTTTTGCGGTCGTGTACCTTTCCGTTAAAAGCTTTATGCTCTCATAGACCTTTTTACCCTCGTTATCGTTTTCAACCTTGTTGACTACGAGGTAAAAGTTCTCAGTCTCGTTTTCCCTGTTTATTATCTTAATTAGGGCGTATGCATCTGCAACGGCGGTCGGTTCAGGGGTGGTTATTATAAGAGGAAAGTCGGCGGAGGAAACAACAGCTATGGTATCGTCATGTATTCCCGGTGGGGTATCAAATATCACATAATCGTAGTTGTCTTCCGCAAGCTCCTGGAGTCTCCTTATCAGGTTTATAACCTGCTCCTTTGGCAGCTTTGCAAGTTCGTAGATACCATTACCGCTTGATATGAAGGAGAAGTTATCCTCAACCTTCACAACTATCTGTTCAAAGGAGGCGTCGCCGAAGAAGAAGTGGGCGAGATTCTTCTGGGGTGTAATACCAAGCATCAAGTGAATGTTACTCAATCCAAAATCCGCATCTATTATGAGAACCTTTTTGCCACTATTGGACAGGCTCTTACCTATGCTCAAAGATAAGATGGTCTTTCCAACACCACCTTTACCGCTCGCTATGGCGAGGTACTTGGTACCGGTTTCGGCACCTTCCCTATGCCTCAGGTGAGTTGCCTGCTGATTCAAGCTCATGTTTCTCCTCTAACATTAATTTGGCCAGAACTTCGTAATCAGCCATGACTATGTCATCGGGTACTGTTTGACCTGTTGTAAAGCAGAGTATAGGTAGCTTTGTTCTGTAAGCAACGTTTATTACATTTCCAGGATAGGAGGTTTCATCAAGCTTTGAGAATATCAAACCTCTTATGGGAAACATACCGAACTGCATTATCACCTCATACATAACAAGCTCGGACAGGTTAGCGCTAAGGGTAAGGTATATCTGGGTCTCCGTACTCTCAAGAAACAGCTTCAGCTCGTTTAACCTGAGTTTATCGTGCTGGCTTCTACCGGCGGTGTCAACGAGTATAAGGTCTCTGTTCTCCATATCGTTCAAAGATTTAAGAAACTCCTCCGGTGTATCCGCCACCCTGAAGGGTAACTCCATTATGTTTATGAAGGCTCTAAGCTGTTCAACGGCACCCACTCTATAACTGTCCAGCGTTATAACTCCGGGACGTTTACCAGCCCTCTTGAACAGATATGAAAGCTTGGCTATGGTAGTAGTCTTACCAACACCGGTAGGTCCTATCAGGACCATAATACGAGGAGTGCTGTTAAAGATCTTTTCCCCTTCAATAACTATGTTCTTGCGAAGGCTCTCAATCAAGGACGGATATATATCCTCTTTGAAGTCAAGTTTTCCAAGCTCTATGTCGTAGCCACAGGCTTCCTCAACAAGCCTTCTGGCTATGTCCTTTCTAACACCCCTATAAACCATACGGGACAGGACACGTTGTGCTCTCATAGACAAGCCTTCATTTACGTTTGTACGCTGGGCTTCCCTTTCCTCATCCTGGGTGCGGACGGTCTTCATAACCTCACTCAATGTGCTCTTGAGTTTTTCAAGCTCTTCATAAACTCTTATCTTCTCCTCAAACTCCTTCTGGAATTCCCCTTCCTTTTCGGGTATTCCAACCGTAACCTCAAGGAGGGTTGTTTTGAAGAAGGGAATTAAGCTCCATCTCTTTCTCTTTACTATCCTTGACGAAAGAACTACAGCATTGTCCCCGTATGTTCTTTTTAACTCCTCCACAGCCTCCTGTAAAGAGCTAACTATTATCTTTTCAGTCTTCATCTATAAGTCCTAATATCTTCATGTTAACCTGCTTTTCAAGTTCATTATAAGATAGAACGGCGAGCTGAGGTAAGTAGGGCTCTAAGGTCTTTCTCACATATCTACGTAAATTCGCCGATGTCAAGAGAACGGGTTGCGCCTGAAACTGAACAAACTTTTCAATCTCCTTTGTCATTTTCCTGTAAAGTTTGTTCAAGACGAGGTCTATGAACTCATCTTCCCTTCCTTCATTAATCATGTGGATAAGCTTTGCCTCAACCTTTGGAGATAGTGCCAGAGCGTAGAGAACCCCATCCGTCATGTACATACGTGTTATCTTCTTGGACAGATTCTGCCTGACATATTCCGTCAGTATATCCGGGTCTCTGGTTTGGTCTATGTAGTCAGCAAGTGTTTCAAGTATGGTCAAAAGGTCGTTGACAGGTATACCTTCCCTCAAAAGGTTCTGAAGAACTCTATGCACCACGGATATGGGAACGTGTTCTGGGACTATTTCCTGAACTACCTTAGGATACTTCTTTGCGAGCCTATCAATAAGCTCAATGACTTCATTCCTTCCGAGAAGCTCATGGAGATTTCTCTTTATAACCTCGGACAGGTGCGTAATTATCGCAGTACTTATGTCAACCACCATATAGCCTTTCCTCTGGGCTTCATCCTTCTTGTCTTCAGGAATCCAGAAGGCTCTCATACCAAAGGCTGGCTCTTTCGTCTCTATACCCTCAACCTTACCTCTGGTAGTACCAAGATCAACAGCCAGCGAGTATCCTGGCATTATCTCATAGGAGTCGGATTCAATCCCTTTGATGAGTATCCGGTACTGATTTGGCTGGAGCTTGAGGTTATCTCTTATGTGCACCAGAGGGACTATTACACCGTATTCCTGAGCTATCTGCCTCCTCATAGTCCTGATTCTCTGTGGTACATCCCCACCTTGGCTCTCGTCTACATAGGGGATAAGACCGTAACCCACCTCCATTGTTATAGGGTCGGGTTGAGGTATAAACTCTTCTTCGGTTTCTCTCTTTTTTGATTCTTCCTTTTTCTGCTCTTCAACGAGCTTTTCAAGCTCTTTAATCTGTTTCTCCTTTAAACTCCTACTCAGAGCGTAGTAAAGTCCCCCAAGAACACCCGCCATAAAGAAGAAGGGTATCTTCGGAAGTCCCGGCAGTAGACCTATAAAGACCAGGAGTGCAGAGGAAAAGAGAAGGGCTCTCGGTTCTTTTGAAAACTCCTCAGCTATAACTGCCCCTACTTCATCAGAGGAGGAACTTTTGGTGGTTATCAAACCTGCAGAGGTTGAAAGTATAAGAGAGGGTATCTGGGAAGCGAGACCTTCTCCCACCGTAAGCAAGGTGTAAGTTTGCAGTGCATCCATAAAAGCCATTCCCCTGAAGACAAGCCCGACTATGAGACCCCCTATAAGGCTAAGGAAGAGTATGAGAAGTGCAGCGATAGCGTCCCCTCTTATGAACTTGCTTGCTCCGTCCATAGCACCGTAAAAGGATGCTTCCCTTTCAAGCTGTGCCCTCCTGTTCTTTGCTTCCTCCTCCGTTATAAGACCTGCATTCAAATCCGCATCTATGCTCATCTGCTTTCCAGGCATAGCGTCAAGGGTAAATCTTGCAGACACTTCGGATATCCTCTCCGCACCCCTGGTTATAACTATAAAGTTTATGACTATGAATATGAGAAACACGATCAGTCCAACTACCACGTCCCCACCGACCACAAACTTTCCGAAACCCTCTATTATGTGTCCTGCCGCATCGGTGCCTTCGTGTCCGTAAAGGAGTATTCTCCTTGCCGCAGCTATGTTAAGGGAAAGTCTGAGGAGCGTACCCATAAGAAGTATCGTTGGGAAGGAGCTGAGCTCAAGGGGAGTCTTAACAAAGAATGTAAGCACCAGAACGGCAAGGGAAAAGGTTATGCTGGTTGCAAGAAGTATATCAAGAAGAAAAGCTGGAATGGGAATTATTATCGCCGTAAGGATTATAATAAAGGCTAAGATTATCCAAGCTTCTTTGTACTTCATACACTCCCTTAAGGAAATTATATTTCTTTAAGATGAACTGGACAGAGGTTGTATCAAAAGCTCCCGAGAAACCGGGCGTGTATATATTCAAAGGCAAAAGGAAACCAACTTACATAGGAAAGGCGAAGAACATAAAGAAGAGGCTCCAGCAACATCTTAAACTCTCTGAAACCGACACTAAGGAATTTGCGATATTTAGAGATTCGGTGAGTTTAGAATGGATAATAACCAGGAATGAGTTTGAAGCCCTGGTTCTTGAGGTTGACCTCATACAATCCCACAAGCCCAAATACAACATACTACACAAATACGGAGGCGGTTATCCTATGCTCCTCTTAACGGAGGAACCCTATCCGACTATAAAAGTCGTAAGGGGTACCCAGCACAAGGGTATGTTGTACGGACCATTCCTGCAGGCGAGCAAGGCTTATAAGGTCAAGAAATTAATCCATAAACTCTTTAAGCTAAGAACCTGTGACCCTCTGCCTAAAAGGACAGAACCTTGTATGGACTACCACCTCGGACTCTGCTCCGCCCCCTGCACAGGGTTTGTTACCAGGGAAGAATACGAACTGAGCGTTGAGGGAAGCAAGGCTCTACTCTCGGGAGAGGTGGCAGATATACTTCCGAAGCTGTACGAAAAGGTTGAAGACTTTGCGAAAGAGATGCTTTTTGAAAAGTGCGCCCACATAAGGGACCAGATAAGGGCTCTTGAAAATATAACCAGGGGTCAGAGCGTTACAGGACTTCCTTACAACTGTGCGGATCTCTTTTACACGCTTGGCAGAAGGGTAGGTTTGTTCCTGATAAGGGGGGGTAAGCTGATAAGCAAAGAGATTTACGACCTTGACAGGGAAACAGATTTTGAAGAATTCATACTTGGGTATTACTACTCAAACTTCGTTCCTGAAACCATCCTTGGGAACTTCAAACTATCCGAGGAAGCCAAAAGGTGGATTAGGGAAAGGGCAAAACACAAGGTGGAGTTCTTGCAGGAAGTACCTCTGGAGCTGGTAAATCTCGCAGAGGAAAACGTCAAAGAGAGTATAAACCTTGAACTTCTGGAGGAGGAGTTTTCCGGTAAGTTAGGAATCCAACTTCCAAGGATAATAGAGGGGTTTGATATATCCCACTTCTATGGAGAAGATACGGTAGGAAGCTGTGTAATATGGGAAGAGGGGAGGATAAACAAAAAGAGGTATAGGAGGTACAGAGTAAAGAGCCTGTCCCAGATAGACGACTACGGTGCCCTCAGAGAGGTACTTACCAGAAGGGCAAGGAGGCTCAAAGAGAAAAGGGAGCCTATGCCTGACCTGTGGCTCATAGACGGAGGCAAAGGACAGATGAACGTTGCAATTCAGGTAAGAGACCTATTTAACCTGCCTATTAAAGTCTTTTCCATAGCAAAGGAGGAAGAGATACTTCTTACCGAAGACGGGAAACAACTCAAACTCAAGGAAGAACCCATACTTTACAGAGTGTTTGGTCTCATAAGAGACGAAGCTCACAGGTTCGCCCTCTCTTACAACAAAAAGCTTAGGACAAAGAGAGCTCTGGAAGACGTTCTTTCCAAGGTAAAGGGTGTAGGTGAAACGAGACGAAAGATAATTTACAGGAACTTTGACAACCTCTATGAATTTATCAGGGCGGATGAAGAAAGACTCAGAAAGTTGGGTCTTCCTATCTCGCTCCAGCAGGAGGTAAAGAAATACCTTGAATAGTATCGTGAAAGGGGTGAACTTCCCGAGCTACATATTTGCCAGTTTAGTCGCAGGCTACGTTATGCTCGGAGTTGACCTTATGCTTGACGGTTTCCTCGGACTCTTCGGTACATACAGGGGATATATAGAGCTTATAAAGATATGGGGTTTATTCAGAGGGATGGAAGACTGGATTATGGCTGCGGGACACACCATTAATTCCGTAGTTTTGGCTTTGGTCTTCGTTCATCCTCAGGTTTACCGCCTCGTTCCTCCTAAAAATGGACTGTTCAAAGGCTTAACCTTCGGTGCAGTGTGGCACTTAATTGTCCTCTTTGTACTTGTAATTACCGCCTACGGCGGTGCCAAATTCATGAAAGAGTTTTTAAATATACCCCTCAAGGATCATATCTCCCTCTTCCTGCTACATCTGATATGGGGCGGAACTCTCGGTCTTTTATATGTACCTAAAGCTTCTCAATAACTATGTTTGAGTTGGTGTAAACGCATATCTCGGAGGCTATCCTGAGAGATTCTTTAACTATATCCTCAGCACTCATGTTGGTGTTCCTGTAAAGAGCCAGGGCTGCTGAACGCGCGAAGTCTCCTCCAGAACCTATGCCCAACACCGGCTCATCCGGTTCTATTATGTCCCCGTTGCCAGATATAAGAAGCATGTGCTCTTTGTCAACTGCAAGCATAAGGGCTTCAAGCCTCCTGAGATACTTGTCCATCCTCCAGTCCTTTGCAAGTTCCACTGAGGCTCTGAGAAGGTTACCCCTGAACTCTTCCAGCTTCTGCTCAAGTCTCTCCATCAGGGCAAGTCCGTCGGCAGCACTTCCTGCAAAACCCACGACAACCTGGTCCTTGTATAGTCTCCTTATCTTCCGAGCTGAGTGCTTTATAACGGAGCTTCCCACAGTGACCTGCCCATCGCCACCTATAACGGTTTCCCCGTTTTTCCTTACAGCCAGAATGGTAGTTGAGCGAACTTCCATCATGTAAGGATTATACAGCTTTCAGGAGAATATCCTGCTAAGTATCTCCTTCTTCCCTTTCCCTTCTTTGGCAGAGCTCATAACAATTGCGGTCTCACCGACGTAGCCCTTCACCTGCTTCAGAGTTCTTGAGAGCTCCTTCTGCTTAGCCTTGTCAGTCTTTGTAAGAACCACGGTAAAAGGAACTCCTATAAATTGGAGCCACTCTAACATCTGTTCGTCAAGTTTCTGCACGCCGGCAACGGCGTCTATCAGGACGAAAACCATCTTTATGTTCTCCTTCCTCTCCCGGAAGTAGTTCTCCATCATGCTCTTCCACCTTTCCTGCTCCTCCTTGGGAACCCTCGCAAAGCCGTAACCGGGGACGTCCACGAGATAGACGCTATCCTCAAGAAGGAAGTAGTTTATGGTCCTCGTCCTTCCCGGCTCCTTGCTGACACGAGCTATATTCCTTCCCGTGACCATGTTTATCAGAGAGGACTTCCCCACGTTGGAGCGCCCAACGAAGACGACCTCGGGTTTGTCCGCAGGGGGGAACTCCCTCACGGTGGACTTTAGAAACTGAACCTTCATAGAGAAGAGTATATTAGAGAACGAGATTGAAGATGTAGCCGGCTACGATTATGGACGTTCCGACGACACCTGCGAATATAGCTATGAGCTTTACCTTCATTATCTGCTTCAGTATCAGGAACTCTGGCAGGGAGAGGGCGGTAACAGACATCATGAAGGCGAGGGCTGTTCCTATTGGAACTCCTTTATCTATTAAAGGCTGGATTACCGGAAGGACACCTGCGGCGTTGGAGTAAAGGGGAATTCCCATGACCACCGCCAGAGGAACTCCGAATATACCTGAAGCCTTAGCCACCTTTTCAATCAGGTCCTGGGGAACGTATCCGTGGATAAAGCTCCCTATCCCTATAGCTATAAGTATGTATATCCAGACCTTTCCCACTATCTCCCTGACACTTTCAAGGGAGAGTTTGAGTCTCTCCTTAAAGCTTATATCCTTTACCTCGCTCTCACCCATCTGAACCTGAAAGACGTAGTCCTCTATCAGACTCCTCGGGTTTGCCTTCCCTATCAGGTATCCCGAAAAGACGGCGACCGCTATACCCAGACCTATGTAGAGGAGAGCAACCTTAAGACCAAAGAGGGAGAGCAAAAGTCCCAAAGCCATCTCGTTCACCGTCGGGGAAGCCACCAGGAAGGTAAAGGTCGCCTCTAAGGGTATGCCTGCCTCCACGAAGCCTATGAACATGGGGACGGCTGAGCAGGAGCAGAAGGGCGTCAGAACTCCGAGGAAGGCTGAAAGGGGAAGGGCAAGCTTCTTATGACGGGAGATTATCCTCCTCGTCCTCTCAAGGGGGAAGTAGCTCCTTACAAGGGACATGAAGAATATCACGAGGAAGAGGAGGGTAAATATCTTCAGGGTGTCGTATATGAAGAAGTGAAGAGCCTCCGCAAGCCTCTCACCCTGTTGAAGGTTCAGGAGATTGTAGACAATAAGGTCGGCGAGCCTTTCGTAAATCCAAAACATCACCTATCCACCTATCATTTCCTCAATCTCCTGCGGGGAAGGCAGGGGAGTCCCGGCGTGCTTGAGTTCTCCGTCCACAACGAGCAGGGGAGTTGTCATAACACCGAACTTCACAACCTCTTTTACGTCAAGGACCTTCTCAACCTCCGCATCAATCCCCTTAGCCTTCACGATTTTTGAGACCACATCGTATAGAATTTCGCAGTTCTTGCAGTTTGACGCACTTATAACCTGAACCTTTTTCATGGCAACCTCCTATAGGATTTAATTATATAAAAAATTTTTTATATGATGGTGGTCAAGTAAGCTCGCAGGCGGTCTCTTCAGGAACCTCAAGCCCAAGGGAGTTTATGAACTTCAGGTTCGCTCTCAAGAGCTCATTGTCCTCGTTCAGTCTGTAATATACCCACTTACCTCTCCTTTGGGTCCTTACGAGGTTCGCCTCCTTTAGAACCCTTAGATGAAAGGAGAGGTTGGGTTGGGATATGCCGAAGAATGACTGAAGCTCACACACGCATAGCTCACCTTTCTTGGAGAGCAAGGAGATTATCTTCAATCTTACCTCGTCGGAAAGGGCGTAGTAAAATTTCCTTAGTTTCTCAAGTTCCATTGTGATAAAGATAGAGTCCCTCACAAGAGGTATCAAGCCATGAAAATAGCCTTTATATGCACGGGAAACTCGGCGAGGAGCCAGATAGCGGAGGGGTTTGCTAAGTACTTTGCCAAGGAGATGGGAAAAGACATAGAGGTTTACTCGGCAGGCTCCAAACCGGCGGGCTACGTCCACAGGCTTGCCGTAGAGGTCATGAAGGAGGTGGGGATAGACATATCCGACCAGTATTCAAAGAGCCTTGAGGAGATACCCGTTAACGAGCTTGACCTCGTTATAACCCTCTGCGATTCGGCAAAGAACGAGTGTCCTGTGGTGCCGGGAGCCAAGACAGAACACTGGGGCATTCCCGACCCCGCCGGTAAGGGTCTATACGCCTTCAGGTGGGTCAGGGACGAGATAGAGAGGAGGGTGAAGGAGCTCATTGAAAGACTCTGAGAGGAAAAGAAATTATACCTATGAGGTATCCCTCCTACCTCAACCTCTACGAAAGCGGAGAGTTAAGGGAAAGGGTTGAGAAGGCTAAGGAGATGCTCCTCTCCTGCCGAGTCTGTCCCCACAACTGCGAGGTGAACAGACTTGAGAACGAGCTTGGATACTGCAAGACGGGAAGGTATGCGGTTGTCTCTTCATACTTTCCCCACAGGGGTGAGGAGTTTCCCATAAGGGGCTACAGGGGCAGCGGAACAATATTCTTCTCCTATTGCAACATGAGGTGTGTTTACTGTCAGAACTATGAAATAAGCCACTTCGGAGAGGGGAGAGAGGCTAAACCTGAAGAGCTCGCCGATATGATGTTGGAACTCCAAGACATGGGATGCCACAATATAAACCTCGTGTCTCCCTCTCACGTGGTGCCCCAGATACTGGAAGCTCTCCTTATAGCGGTGGAGAAGGGTCTTAGGATACCCCTCGTTTACAACACCTCCTCCTTTGATTCCTTGGAGTCCCTCAAACTCTTGGACGGGATAGTGGACATATACCTCGCCGACTTGAAGTATTTAAGCAGAGAGTTCGGAAGGAAGTACTCCAAGGTCAAGGACTACCCAAAACACGCCAAGGAGGCTATAAGGGAATTCTACAGGCAGGTGAGAAACCTGAAGACCGACGAGCGGGGAATAGCTGTCAGTGGACTGATAGTGAGGCACCTCGTTCTACCCAACGATATATCTACAACAAAGGAGGTTATGGACTTTCTGAGAAGTATAGACCCTGAGCTTGCGGTGAACGTGATGGATCAGTACTTCCCCTTCTACAGGGCTAAGGAATATCCTGAGCTTGCAAGGAGAGTGTCAAGGGAAGAATACGAGAGGGCACTTGAAAAAGCTCATGGATTGACCCTAATTAACGATTAAAATTCATACCCATGAGAGAATTCGTGGATATAGAGAGGGAAACCTCAAAGGATTTTGAAAAAGCAAAGGAGCTCTTTAAGGAGGGAAGGATAGAAGAGCTCAAAGAATTTCTCAAAAAACTTATAGAAAGAGACCCATACTACCTTGAACCTTATGTATTTCTCAACGAGATATACGAGATGGAAGGAAGGGTAAAGGATGCGGAAGGTATCCTTGAGGAAGCTTACAGAAGAGCTATTGAACTTATATCCGAAGAGAACAAGCTACCTGACAGGCTTGAGTGGAAATATCCTACAAACAGACATCTGATAAAGGCGCTTATAAGCATGGGGGTTTTCTACTGGGAAGTTGGTGAGCTGGAAAAGGCACTGAAGATATTTAAAGAGGTTTACAAGATGAACCCGAGTGATGAACCGGGCGTGAGGTTTTATATACTCGCCATACTTGAGGGGATGAGCTTTGACGAGTTTGAGCAAGTCTTTACAAAGGACGGGGAGTACGATTACGAAGACCTAGAACAGTGGTTTAATAAACACTCTTCTACCCACGAAGACATCTTCAGCTCCTACCGATAGAGTAATACTCAAAACCAAGAGCTCTCATGTGGTTAGGCTTGAATACGTTTCTACCATCAACCACTATTGGAAGCTCCATGAGTTCCCTGACCTTTTCCATGTCAGCCTTGGCAAACTCTTCCCACTCTGTGAGTATCAAAAGGGCTTCAGCTCCCTTCACAGCTTCGTACTTATCCTGGACGTACATGAGGTCATCTCCAGGCAGGAAAACCCTGCTGAAGTTCTCCATAGCCTTAGGGTCGTAAGCTCTTATCCTTGCTCCCTTCTTTAGAAGCTCAGGAATCAGCTTAAGGGAAGGGGCTTCCCTTATATCGTCTGTGTTGGGTTTGAAGGCAAGCCCCCAAACGGCTATCTTTTTATCCTTCAGGGTCCACAGGGCATTGAGCACCTTCTCAATGAACCTTCCTATCCTCTCCGAGTTTATCTTTTCAACCTCCCTGAGTAGTCCAAAGTCAAGTCCCACGTCCTCCGCTATCTTGATAAAAGCTTTAACATCCTTTGGAAAACAGGAACCCCCATAGCCTATACCTGCGTTAAGGAAAGCTCTGCCGATTCGTTTATCGTAGCCCATGCCTTCCGCAACAAGCTCTATATCCGCTCCGGTTCTCTCACACAGGTCTGCCACCATATTTATGAAGGATATCTTCATAGCAAGGAAGGAGTTGGAGGCGTGTTTTATAAGCTCAGCCGTTGCCGGGTCAGTGACCAGAAGAGGGAAACCCCTCTCGGTTAATGGTCTGTATAGTTCTTCCATTATCTCCCTGGCTTTGTCACCTTCAACACCAACCACTATTCTGTCCGGATTAAGAAAATCATAAACGGCGGAACCCTCTCTGAGGAATTCCGGATTTGAAGCAACGTCAAAGGGGATATCTCTTCCTAGATACCTCTGAACAGTCTTCTTTACAAGCTGGTGGGTATTGACCGGAACCGTTGACTTCTCAACAAGAAGCTTATAAGACTTCATGCTTTTGGCGGTAAGTCTTGCAACTTCCTCAACCTGCGAAAGGTCAGCAGAACCATCAGGTAAAGAAGGTGTTCCCACACATATGAAGACAACGTCCGAGAAGTTTACACCTTCCTCTATATCTGTTGTAAACCTAAGACTTCCTCCCTCAATACCCTCCTTCAAGAGTTCATCAAGTCCTGGCTCGTATATGGGACTCTCACCCCTTCTGAGTTTTTCCACCTTTTCAGGGACCTTTTCAACTATTAGAACCTCATTCCCCAAATGGGAAAAACAAGCTCCTGTGACAAGACCTACGTATCCTCCTCCTATTACCGTTACCCGCATAGGAAAATTTTAACCTTTACAGACCGTAGAATTCTTACAAAGGAAGGTTATAATATATACCCTAGCGGGTGTAGCTCAGTGGTAGAGCGGCTGCTTGCCATGCAGCAGGTCGCGGGTTCAAGTCCCGTCGCCCGCTCCATAAAAAGGCATAACTTTTAAGTGATAGGCGACGTGGCCGAGCGGCTAGGCGAGGGACTGCAAATCCCTTTTACGGCGGTTCAAATCCGCCCGTCGCCTCCATATTCATGTCAGGAAGGTGGTTTTGGAAACGTTAATAAAACTACATGGGTTACAAACCCTACAAGATAAGAAGGCTGAAACTCTTCAAAAACTATGAGATTCGGTTTGTGTGGAAGATATTTCCGGTTTTAGTAGAGTATAAAGAGATGGAAGACTGGGGACGGGCATTTACCTTCAGGATAGAGGTAAACAGGCATTTGAGCGGATGGGAGAAAGAGATAACCATAGCCCATGAGCTTACCCACATAAAACAGAACCTTGTAGAAAAGCTCACCTTCGGTATAAGGAAAAAGTGGTGGGTATATAAGGAGTTAGAAGCCTACGTTGAGTCTTTAAAGATAGTTCCCCCTTATGAAAGGGATTACTATATGAGATTAATGGCATCAGGAATGGCAAAGCATCTTTACCTTGACGAAGACTACGCCTATAAGCTTCTTAAATCTAAAGTTGAACCTACAACCTCGGAGATGATGTGAGCATGAAAAGGGTTCTGGTATGGGGTCTTGGGAAAAGCGGGCAGGCAGCGGTCAAACTTCTTGAAAGTAAAGGCGTTACGGTATTCTGCGGTGATGATGCCAGAGGGGACAGATGGGAGGAGCTTATAGGTGAGGTTGATACCCTCGTTCTCTCTCCCGGGATACCACCGAGGCATCCACTCTGGAGAGAAGCTATAAGGAAAGGGATAGAGGTAATAGGAGAGCTTGAACTTGCTTACAGATTCTTTGAGGGAGAAGTAATAGCCATAACTGGGACAGACGGGAAATCAACAACTACCACGCTCACCTATCTTATGTTGTCAAGGAGGTTTCCTCAGGTATATGAGGCTGGTAACATAGGCACCCCCCTTTCTGAAATAGCCTTAAGAAACCCTTCAGCCACCGCAGTGGTAGAGGTCTCATCCTTTCAGGGAAAGACGCTTACAACCTTTAAGCCCAAGGTAGGTGCATTCCTGAACTTCTACGAGGACCACCTTGACTGGCATCCGAGTTTAGAAGATTACCTTAAAAGCAAGCAAAATATATTCCTGAGGCAAAGCCATGAAGATTTCTTTATAGCAGGCTCAGCTCAGGAGGAGGTGACAGGCACGCCCACGTACGCAAAAAAAATACTCCTGGAAAAAAACGTTCAGTTAGCTAAGGGAGTAGCTTACTTTGAAGGAGAAAAACTCTTTGAGCTTTCAGACCTGAACCTTAAAGGGGAGCATAATTTTAGAAACGCTCTGGTGGCGTCTATCATAGCCCTTCTGAAAGGTGTAGGCGTTGATAGCATAAGGGATACTTTAAGGGAATTCAAGGGATTGCCTTTCAGGATGGAATTCGTCGGGAAATGGACAGGAGTAGAGATATACAACGATTCCAAGTCAACAACACCCAACGCCCTCAGAGCTGCCCTGGAAAGTTTCCCTGACGATAGTGTAATCCTGATAGCTGGAGGGAAAGATAAGGGGGCTGATTTTGAGCCTTTAAGGGAGCTTGTTCAGAGAAAGGTTAAGTTTGCCTTCCTAATAGGTGAAACTAAAGAGCTCATGAAAGCCGCCTTTGGCGGGGGGTCTTGCATAACCTTGATGAACTCTCTGGAGGATGCGGTAAATAAAGCCCTTGAAGTTGCAAAGCCCGGAGACTTCATCCTCTTTTCACCCGGATGTTCCTCCTTTGATATGTTCACGAGTTACATTGAAAGGGGGGAAGTTTTCAACAGACTGGTAAGGGAGCGTTGTAAACTATGAATATGTCGGATGCCGGGAAGATGCTCGTTCTTTTCGGGGTTCTGATGGTCCTCTTGGGACTCCTGCTTATCTTCTTTGAGAAGCTACCCTTTGGTCTCGGGAAGTTACCGGGAGATATAGTTTTAAAGCGAGACAACTTCGTATTCTACTTTCCTATAGTTACCTCAATAATATTGAGCATCTTGCTGACTCTTCTTCTCAACCTGCTCTTTTCGCTGAAGAGGTAGCTTTGTAGTCCTTGTATATGCCTGAAAGTATGCCGTTCACAAACTTAGCCGCTTTGCCGTCTGCATATCTCTTGACGAGGTCTATGTAATCGTTGAAAGCCCTGCCGGGGTCTGGAGGATTCATATACAGCAGTTCTGCAACGCCAAGCCTCAGGGCGTTTCTCTCTATGTAACCAAGCCTATCCAAGCTCCAGCCTTCAGAGTATTCAGATATAAGAGAATCTATCTGGGTAAGTCTATCCTTTACCGTTGACAGCAACTTCTTTGTGTAGTCAATAACCTCATCGTTCTTTATACCCTTTTCTTCCAGGTACTCTTCAAGCACTTTCTCTATAGAATCCCCCCTTATGTCCCATCGGTAAAGCACTATAAGACCGTTCTCTCTTGCCTTTTTTCTGAAACGCATGGTCTACCCAAGTTTCTTGAAGAGGTTTGCCATCTCTATGGCAGATAAGGCAGCCTCCCATCCCTTATTACCCATCTTTGTGCCGGCTCTTTCTATCGCCTGCTCAAGAGTGTCCGCTGTGACCACCCCGAAGGAGACGGGTTTACCTGTATCTATGGAAAGGTTAGCTATACCCTTTGAGACCTCAGCGGCGATGTAATCAAAGTGGGGTGTGCTTCCCCTTACAAGAACACCCAGAGCTATAACGGCATCTATATCCTCCCTTTCCAAAAATTTCTTAACGGCTACGGGTATCTCCCATGAACCGGGAACTCTTGCCAACTCAATGTTGTCTTCACTTCCACCGTGTCTGAGGATGCAGTCTATTGCACCTTCAACAAGCCTATCAACAAGTAGGTGATTGAACCTTGCGGCTACTATAGCAAACCTTATACCTTCAGCCCTAAGCTCTCCCTCATACTTTTTCATAGTGTCTTTAATTATATTCCCAAAACCGGTTTTTATGTAAGCTCTTCCCGTATTTGACAGAAATCATAATAGTTTTCTTATATATGAATATCCTTATATAAAAGGAGGTGAGCAACGATGGCACTGATAAAGGAATTTCCCCCGGATGGGGTTGTAACAATAAACAGGGTTATTTTAAAGCCTGATTATACGGTAGAAGACCTTGAAGAAAGGGATGCCGAGCTGTGTGAGCACGTAAAGACCTTCCATTCTATAGATGGTTTCATAGGTGGTTTCGTTCTGATGAACGCAGGTATGATTTCCAAGGAAGGTTCAACGGTTGAAGATAAGGAGGTATCACCCCTCAAAGACAGGGAAGCTCTGATAGTCACCTTTTGGACTTCCTTTGAACAGCACGAGAAATCCCACCAAAGCCCTGAATTCCAGAAGCTTTTTGAGAGGGTCCTTGAGCTATGTGAGAACGGGAACGAAGAGATAGCCTACAACATGCTCTGGCAGGGTAAAGCTTACGACCCTGAGACTGCCCAGAAGGCAATAGAGGCTAAGAAAAAGTTTGCCTCCTGCGAAAGCTGCTGACCCCTCCCCTCCATGGCTCCCCGCCCCTCCTTTTCTTTTTTTAAAAACCAAAACCTATGCCCAGTATGCCATGGACGGCAAGGTTAGGAACCACAGCGTACCCAGCTGCAATAGGTACCTCCGCGTAGGCTGAGCTAAGTTTAGCCTCTACCGACACGATAAAGTTTCTACCTCTTAATAAGACCCTCTCAACACCCACCTGGATTCCTACCCCAGAAATGTCGTAGCGAACGTACTCGTTTTCCTTTCCCCTCACGACACTTGATGGGTGGGTAATAACCACCCCACCTCCTACTCTCCATATAAAAGACCCTGTCTCCCATGCCCTGTTGAGCAACAGGTAGTTATACCCGTAAGTTATTTGAAACTCCTGAACTTCGGCAGGTTTGTTCTTCAAATACAGCTTTGAGTGAATAAGCTCAATCTCCCATGCCTTTCCTCCTTCCCATACCCCTCCCCTCACCACATAGTAAGGGGCAGGTGAGGTTTCAAAGGGTCTAGTTTCATACCTTGCGGTCAGGTCTATCTCCTCATAACCAGCCTGTTTTATGAGCAGGGGAGTCGGAAGGTTATACACAACCCCTCCAAAAGCCTGGACTCTCAATTCAACGGAGTAGGAGAGGGAGAAGAAAATTATGAGGAGAAGTGCTATCTTAATTAACATCAAAAAATAAATTAAAAGCTGTAAAGGGGGTGTGCTATGGACAGAAGGGAATTTTTTAAGCTTGGAGCTTTAAGCCTATCGGTACCACTGGTAACCGGAAGCGTGTTTGCTCAGGAGGAGAAAGTCTCACTTCCAAGGTTAACCCTTGATGAGCTTCCAAAAAAGGAAACAGAGGACGCCGTCGTATACCACTGTGACTTTCCTCAGGAAAACAGGTTCCACGGAATGCTGGACAATGTGAGAAACCATCTTTCAGCCTACGACTTTGACCCCTTCAGGATAAAGCTCGTCCTCGTTGCGAACGGCGTAGGGGTCAAGTTCTTCATGAAGACCCATAAAGGAACGCGGTGGGAAAAGGAAAAGGTTGACCTGAAGCGTGCCCGTGAAAGATTAGCCTACCTCGCCCAGTTTGAGGTTGAGTTTTATATATGTGACATAACCATAAGGAGTTTAAAACTCAAATATGAGAACTTCTTTGAGTTTGTTAAGATAGTCCCTTCAGGGGTTGCAAGCGTGGGAAGACTCCAAACAAACGGTTTCGGTTACATCAAGGTCCTGTAATGGGTGGTAACTCCTTCTATGAATACCTGATTAACAAAGGATACGAGAGAAGAAGCTCTCAGGAAGAATTCATAACCCTGATGGAGGAGCTCATTGAAGAAGGTGGAGTAAAACTAATAGAAGCTCCAACAGGGACTGGGAAAACCTTTGCCTACCTTATACCCATAATAACCCGAGACGAGAAGGCAATAGTATCAACTGGAACTAAGATTCTTCAGGACCAGCTCAGAAGAGACGTTGAGTTTCTCACGGGACACTACAAACTCCTGACAGGAAAAGAGGTCAGTTACCTGATAATGAAGGGTAAGGGTAATTACCTTTGCCTTGACAGATACTACAAGGAAAGATTACCTGTTGAGGAGCTGGGAGATGTGCCAGAACTCCTTGAAACGGAATGGGAAGGGGATTTAACTTTGAGCAGTTGCTCCTATGAAGCCCTCTCTAAACTGAACATTGACGATGATTACTGCACACCTTCCTACAGAAACCTCTGCCCTCACAGAACAAAGTGTTATTATTGGGAGAGGTTAAAGAGCAGGGAAAGGAAAGCCCAGATACTTGTGATTAACCACGCCTTGCTGGCGTTAAAAGAGTTTGATGATGCTCATGATAGGCTTTTGATTATAGACGAAGCCCATGAACTTGACAGATACCTCACCCTTGCAAGCACTGGAGCCTTATCGGTTTACTGGTTCAGGGAGTTAATAGGTAGCCTTGAGAAACTCCTGGATAGGGAGCTGAAGCTCAACCCCGAAGAATTCTTCAGGGAAAACTTTGAAAAGCTTTTTAAGGAGGAAAGCCAGGAGGTTGCCCTTGATACTCTGACACCATACATGCCCGCGCTCAGGGAAAAGCTCGCAGAACCACTGAAGAACCTATATATGGAGTTCAGAAACACACTGGTGAAAGAGGTGGAAGAGTTCTTAGAGAGCAGACTTATGATAAGTTACAAGCTCAAGGGTTTTCTTGAAAGTACCCTTGTGTTTCCTCCTGAACTCCTTGAGAGGTTCAGGTCTGGATACGATGACCCTGACGAGAGGGAAAGGGAACTGATAGAGAAAGTCAAGAAGATTGATTACCTTGAAAGAAAGCTTCAAAAGTTGAACGCCTTTATCCGGCTCTGTGAAGAGGAAAAACCCGAGTATGGGTACAAAATCTCAAGAGCCTGGAGTAAGAAGCTTCAAACCTTTAACTACAGGATTGAGGTTTTCCCGGTTTTTCCAAGAGGCGTGGTAGAAACGGAAGCTTACAAGGGGGTTCTCCTCACCTCAGCCACAATAGACCCCGAAGACATACGCTTTACAACCGGGATAGAAGGAGATTTTTACAGGCTAAGTCATAACTTTGATTACAGCAAGGTTACCTTTCTGATAATGAACACGAACCCCAAGAGAAAGGAATGGGAGAGGGACCTCATAACCTCCTTTGAGACGATAAAAAATCTTCACGAGAGGGTACTCGTCCTGCTAACAAACAGAAACCATATGAAATTTTTTGAAAACACCAGTGAAATAGTGAAACAGGGGGAAGGCAGCTTAAACTCTCTGGTAGAGAAACTAAGGGAGGGAGAGATAAAAATCCTGATAGGTCTTGACAGCCTGTGGACTGGAATAGATGTAAGGGGGGACAAGGGAATACTCATGTCCAAGTTGCCCTTTGAAAGTCCCGATGACCCCGTAACTTACCACAGGATAAAGTATCTAAATAGCATAGGTGAAGACCCCTTTGAGTATCAGCGCAGAAAAGCTTTCATAAAGTTCAGACAGGGAGTGGGGAGACTGATGAGACAGAAGACAGACTCAGGCACCATAATCCTGTGTGATAACAGGGTCTGGAGGTATAAAGAGTTTATAAACTTCCTCCGGGAGCTGGGTGTGAATATAGTTTACGAGAAAAACTTCACAGCCCGAAGGACATAGGAACGTCCATATTGACGTCCTTAACTTCTTTTATCTCAGGAAACTTCTGCTTTAAAGCCCTCTCTATACCCGCCTTCAGAGTTAGAACGGACATTCCGCAACCTGAGCATGCACCGACCAATCTTACAAGGACTGTTCCGTCCTCTTGAATATCAACAAGCTCAACATCACCACCGTCAAATCTCAAAGCAGGTCTAATCTCATCAAGAACCTTTTCAACCTCTTCCCACGTTGGCATTCCCATTCAAGACACCTCCTTCAGGTTATTCAATCTATAAGATATCGGCAGATATGCAAGCCCTCTATGGATTAGGTCATAATATTCCCATGAAACTCCTCGTTCCCGCAACCACCACTAACTTCGGGTCTGGTTTCGACACCTTCGGCTTAGCCCTCAATCTCTACAACACCTTTGAATTTCGGGAGAGCGACGCCTTCGGCGTGGAGGTAGAGGGAGAAGGGAAAGAACTCCCAAGGGACGAGAACAACCTCCTGATAAGGGTTTATAAAAGAGCCTGTGAGGTTTTCGGAGTTCCGGTAAAGCCCTTTAAACTCAAGCAGGTCAATGAAGTTCCAACGGCGAGGGGTCTGGGTTCCTCCGCTACGGCGATAGTGGGAGGTATAGAAGCCTGTGTAAGACTCCACAGCCTTGAGGTGAACCTTGAGGATAAGATGAAGGTAGCCTTTGAGTTTGAACCCCACCCGGATAACCTCCTGCCCGCTTTTGTTGGAGGGTTCGTCGTGTGCGTCCAGAACGGGGGACTCGTTTACAACAGGTTAGACTTCCCCGATGAGCTTTCCCTTGTCTTTGCGGTTCCAGACTTTGAACTGTCCACCGAGGAGGCGAGGAGGGTTATAAAGAGGGAAGTCTCCCTGAAAGACGCCGTTTTTAATATCCAGAGAGCGAGTCTCCTCGTTTCGGCTATCCTCACCGGAAAGTATGAACTCCTCAGAACTGCGGTTGAAGACAGACTCCACCAGCCCTACAGGGCAAAGCTGATAAAGGGTTTTGAGAAGGTTCTTGAAGCGGGTTACTCTGCGGGAGCCTATGCGGTATTTCTGAGCGGTGCGGGTCCAACGGTATGTGCGATAAGCTCCGGAGAAGTAAAAGACAGGGTGGGAAGCGCTATGATAGAAGCCTTTGAAAGGGAAGGGGTTAGAGCTAAGGTTTTACACCTGAAAGGTTCCGGGAAGGGAGCGCACTGGCTGTGAAGGTTCTGACCCTTGACGTTGGTAATACCACCGTAGATGTCTGCGAGTTCAGTGAAGGCTCTTTAAACCACCTCGGAAGGTTCGGACACGATGATATACAGAAACTGAGGGGATACCATGATAAGGTTGTTGCTCTTTCAGTTCGCCCCTCGGTGAACAGGAGGCTTGAAGAGACCTTCGGACATAAACTCAAACTCCTCTCTCTGAAGGACATTCCCATAGAGGTTGATTATGAGACTCCCGAAACCCTCGGAGTGGACAGGGTTCTCTTCGCTTACGGAGTCAGGGAGTTTTATTCCCCGGATGCGGTGCTCGTTATGGCTGGAACAGCTCTCGTCCTTGACCTCCTCCTTGAAGGAACTTTCAAGGGCGGTTTCATAACTGCGGGAGTGAGATTAAAGCTCTCATCGCTGAGTGAGCGCACCGAAGGGATACCTCCCTTTGAACCGGAAGCCATAAAGCTTGATATAGGCAGGTCAACAAGAGACTGCGTGGTGGGAGGTGTTTACAGAGAGTCCCGCTCCTTCATAGAGAAGACCGTTGAGGACTGGAGTATTAGGTTTGGCAAGACCTTTAAAGTGCTCATAACCGGCGGGGACGGGTGGCTCTTTGAGGACCTCGGGGTTTACGACCCCCTGATACTCCACAGGGCTATGGTAAAAATTGCCGGTTTTTAAGTTTTTGATAATTCTTAAAAATTTTTAAAGCTGACGAACATCATATTTGCATTTTCGGGATATTTGCTTAAATTCTTGTGTAAGTAGGAGAGGGTTAGGATAGCCTTCACGGCTCCTTGGCAACGGAATAGGGGAAAATTAGATCAAACCCTTGGGGGACAGTCTAAATCGGAAACTCATTGATATTTCTGTAAAATCATGACGTCAACTCTAATTGAGAACAATTCTCACTCTGTCCCCCTTGAAAATCAAGGACTTTAATCGGACCCCTTGCAATGCCCTGAAGAAAGAGAGGGATTGCGACACGACAATCGTATTAGACTTGGTATTTACCCTAATTGTCTCTTGCAATGCCCTAAAGAAATAAGGGCTTTATTCTCTTCCCGACTGACAGCCGGTGTCTTTTGCCTTAAGATATAGAAGATGAGGTCGGCTATAAAGGATTATTACAGGATACTCGGCGTTGAAAAGAACGCCACTAAGGAGGAGATAAAGAAAGCCTACAGGAGGTTAGCCCGTCTTTACCACCCCGACAGGAATCCTGACCCTGAGGCTGAGGAGAAGTTCAAAGAGATAAACGAGGCTTACCACGTCCTTTCGGACGATGAAAAGAGAGAAGAGTATGACAGGATACTCAGGAGCGGTGATGAGAACAAGTTCAGGGACTTTATGGAGTACATTCAGGAGTTTATAGAGAGCATCATAAAGGGAGAGAGGGAAAAGGCAAAGAAACCCAAGAGAGGACAGGACATAAGGCTAAAGCTCTACCTTACCCTTGAGGAAGCTGCCTTCGGAACTCAGAAGGAAGTGGAGTACGAGAGATGGATAGACTGCCCGGACTGCGAAGGTATCGGGGTGAAAGGAAAAGCCGAGACGGTGGTCTGCCACGCCTGTGAGGGAAAGGGAAGGAGAGTAAGCGGTATATTCAGCTTCCCAAGACCCTGTTCCGTTTGCAGAGGAAAGGGATTTATAGTCAAGAACCCTTGTCCTACCTGCTTTGGAAGGGGAAGGGTTACAACCCAAGCCAAGATAAAGATAAACGTTCCTCCGGCAACAGATGAGGGAGAAGTTTTGAAAGTCCCAGAGAAAGGGCACTTCGGAGTATACGGTGGAAAGCCGGGAGACCTTTACCTGAGAGTGTTCCTTAAGGAGCATCCTGTTTTCAAGAAGGTAAACAACGACCTGTTCATGGAAAGGCTGATAAGTTACCCCCTTGCAGTCCTCGGAGGTGCTACAAGGGTTCCCACCCTTGAAGGGGAAGAGCTTGAGGTCTTTGTTCAGCCGGGAACTGAGTGTGGTTCAACCAAAACAATTCCCGGAAAGGGCTTCCCTTACGATGGTAAGCGGGGAAACATGATAATTACCTTCAGGATAGAGGTTCCCAAGAGCCTGAACAACAAACAGAAAAAACTCCTTGAAAAACTTGCAAAGGAGCTGGGTGAGGAAGGTATAGAGAAGAGGGAGAGTATAACAGAAAGAGTTAAAAACTGGCTCAACCCCTTCTGAAAAGCAAAACCCTTCTTACGTTCTCTCTGACCACCTCAATCTCAATAAAAATATCACAATCCTCCCTTTCCTCCTTCCACTCAACAACCACTACACCTTGACCTATGAACTCTGAAAAGTCAAAATCCTTTACCCTGTAGAGGTCAACGTGTATCAGCTTCCCTTTCTGGGTTGGATACTCGTTCACTATGGTGAAGGTGGGGCTCCGGACTTGATATTCCTCTCCGATGCCCAAACCCCTTGCCAAACCTCGGACAAAGGTGGTTTTGCCAGCCCCGAGCTCCCCTTTCAGGCATATAACTTCGTTACCTTTAAGCTCTTTAGCAAGAGAAGCCCCGAGGGCTTCCATTTCCTCGGGACTGTTTATAAGGCTCTCTTCCACAGGAACTATTTTACTGGTAGCTTTTGTCCTCCTTGTGGGGGGATATTCTGAGAATTGCCTCATCAGGATTCACCTGGTCTCCCACCTTGGCAAATATCTGCTTTACTATCCCATCTATCGGAGCGTGTATTTCATTTTCCATCTTCATGGCTTCAACTATAGCAACCGTCTGTCCTTCCTCCACAGGTTGACCCTCTTCAACGAGTATCTTCGCAACCTTACCAGGCATAGGAGCGGTGACGTCACCAGGTTCTGTTGCCTTGGGTATGCCACCTTCTGTTGTAGTCGTTGTTGATACAGCCCCACCGCCTGCAGGAATCGCTTCCCTCTGTGGGAAGAGCTGTATCTCTTCAAGCCTTCCGTCAACTCTGACGTAGTACTTTCTCGGTTTGCCTGGTTGATCTTCAAGGGATACACCTTCTACTTTGACCTTAAACTTGTCTCCGTGGTAAACAACTTCAAACTCAACAGGTGCAGCACCAACAACCTTTCCTGCTTCGGTTTCAGCAATCTCTGGAAGCTCACCAACCGGTTCGGGGTGTAACTCGCCTTTCTCCCTTAGAGTTAAGAACTCCTTAGCCTGCATCGGGAAGAGTATGTACAGGAGTATCTCTTCATCGGTGGGCTCCCTTCCGATAATCTTTTCAACCTCGCTCCTTGCCCTGTCCCATTCTTGCTGGTCGGCGAGGTCTCCGGGTCTTATGGAGAAGTCAGGCTCTTTGCCCGGTCCAAGTATCTTCTCAACGAGCTCTTTGGAGAGAGGTCCCGGTGGCTTTCCGTATTTACCCTCAACGTAGTCCCTTACCTCTTTGGTTATGGTCTTGTACCTCTCCCCGGTTATAACGTTCAGAACAGCCTGAACACCAACTATCTGAGAGGAGGGCGTAAGCAGAGGCGGGTATCCGAGGTCTTTCTCAACGTTAGGAACCTCTGCGAGAGCTTCCTCTATCTTATCAAGTGCATTTGCCTCCATGAGCTGAGCGACCATATTGGAAATCATACCGCCGGGTATCTTGTGAATGAGAACCTGAGCGTTAACTCCGGCGTATTCGGTCTCATACTTCTTGTACTTCTTCTTCATCTTCTTGGCTTCTTCTGCAGCTTCAGCTATCTTGGTTAGGTCAAGTCCAGTGTCAAAGGGCGTATCCTGAAGAGCTGCAACTATGGTCTCGGTTGCTGGGTGTGAGGAACCAAAGGCTAAGGGTGAGAGGACGGTGTCAAGCATGTCCACACCGGCGAGAACCGCCATCATATGATTTATGGTTGCCATACCGCTCATATCATGGTTGTGAAGCAGAACCGGTATCTGTCCACCGGTTGCTTCCTTTATCCCCTTTATTATCTGGTAGCACTCAAAGGGAGGCATTATGCCGGTAGCGTCCTTGAAGGATATCCAGTCGGGCTCCATCTCAGCAAGCTCCTGAGCGTATTCCATCCACTTCTCGTAAGTGTGAACCGGAGAGCGGGTGTAGCTTATCTCGGCGTGAACCTCTCCGCCAAGCTCCTTTATAGCCTTCACAGCAACCTCTATATTCCTGTTGTCGTTAAGGGAGTCAAAAACCCTGAAAACGGTCATACCGTTGGCTATACACCTCTCCACGAACTTCTTGACGGTCTTGTCGGAGCGGGGTCTGTACCCGACGATGTTCTGCCCCCTGAAGAGCATCTGGAGTTTGGTGTTGGGCATTACCTCCTTTATGCGTCTGAGCCTCTCCCATGGGTCTTCCTTCAGATACCTCAGGCAAACATCGTAGGTTGCTCCTCCCCAAACCTCAACGGCGTAAAAACCACACTTGTCCAGCTTTTCGCAGAGAGGCAACAGGTCATCGGTTCTCACTCTCGTTGCAAGCTTACATTGCTGTCCGTCTCTTGGGGTGAGGTCTGTTATATGTATCTTTTTCTTAACTCCTTTTTTCTCCAGCTCTTTCATCTTCTCCCTGATTTCTTCTACAACCTCAACCATTTAAATCACCTCCTGCAAATTTTATAAACCATGGTAAGAAGCTATTACAGCCGAAAGGAAAGCCACAAAATCCTCCTTGTCTCTGTGCTCTTTGTAATCAAACACCTGCGGATGCTCCTCAAGATACTTGGTGGTGAACTTTCCAGCTCTGAAGTCCGGCTCCTTCATTATCTCTATCAGAAGAGGTATCGTGGTTTTTACTCCGGTTATCTCATAGGTCTCCAGAGCAGCTTTCATTCTATCCACCGCTATCTCCCACTCCGGAGCCCAGACTATAAGCTTGGCTATCATGGAGTCATAGTAAGGTGTCACCTCAAACCCTCTCGCCGCAGCATGCTCTACCCTTATTCCAAAACCACCAGGGACGTAGTACCTCTCTATCATTCCAACGGAGGGAGCGAAGTTGTTCCTGGGGTCTTCGGCGTTTATTCTGCACTCTATTGAGTATCCCTTGAAGTTTACATCCTCCTGCTTGTACTTTAGCTTCTCTCCTGCGGCGATTCTCAGCTGCCACTTCACTATGTCTATTCCTGTGACCATTTCGGTAACGGGATGCTCAACCTGAACACGGGTGTTCATCTCTATAAAGTAAAGATTGCCTTCCTGGTCCGCTATGAACTCCATAGTCCCAGCGTTATAGTAGCCTATTTCCCTTGCCGCCTTTGCAACTATGTTTCCGTAGTACTCCCTCTTCTCTGGCGTCAGGAGCAGAGACGGGGCTATCTCAACAAGCTTCTGGTTTCTCCTCTGTATGGAGCAATCCCTTTCTCCGAGGTGTATCACGTTCCCGTACTTATCCCCGAGAACCTGAAACTCTATGTGCTTGGGATTCTCTATGAACTTCTCTAAGAGCAGGTCTCCGCATCCAAAGGCTTTCTGAGCTTCGTTGTAAGCGCTCTCATAGTTTTTAACCAGTTCCTCCTCGTTCCTGCATATCCTTATTCCCCTACCACCGCCTCCGGCGGTCGCTTTAAGAAGGACAGGGTATCCTATCTCCCTTGCAAGAGCCTTCGCCTCCTCCACATCCTTCAAAATCCCATCAGAACCCGGAACTACAGGAACCCCGGCTTTCTTCATTACCTCCTTGGAGCGTGCCTTGTCCCCCATGAGTTCTATGACCTGCCACGAAGGTCCCACAAAGGTTATACCCGCTTCCTCGCACATTTTAGCGAACTCGGCGTTCTCTGCAAGGAAACCGTATCCGGGGTGTATGGCGTCCGCACCAACCTCTAAGGCGAGGTCTATTATCCTCTGCTTGTTAAGGTAGGTATCCAAGGGGTCTACACCTATCATATAGGCTTCATCTGCCATCTTGACGTGTCTTGCGGTTGACTCTATCTCGTTAAATATGGCTACCGTCTGTATCCCAAGCTCTTTGGCAGCTCTGATTATCCTACAGGCTATCTCACCCCTGTTGGCTACAAGGAGTTTCTTAAACATGTCTCTCCTCCGTCAGACGAGTTCAACCTTATACTCAATTGGTGCTATCTTGTTGAACATGTAAGCTATGGAGCATGTGCCCGGATCATATATGGTCTTGTCAAGGGCTTTCTTTACGTCCTCTTCTGTCACGTTCCCCTTAACCTTAACGTTCAAGTATATCTTAAGAAAAACCTTTGGGTAGCCTTCGGTTTTCCTGTCAGCGTCCGTCTCTATCTCTATGTCTTCAACGTGCTTTCCCTCCTTGTATAGGGCTTCGTAAAGGTGTATACCTACACATCCAGCTATTGAGTGAAAGAGAAGCTCTGGAGGTCTTATGCCTCTTCCCTTACCGCCAACGTAATCGGCAGCGTCTATGGGCACTTCCCTTCCAGAGGGTCCCACACCTACAAAGTGAAAGTCCTCTTTCTGCTTTACCCTTATCTTCATGATAGTCCTCCTATAGTATTACTGAATCCTCTTTGCTATCTCCTGGGCGTACTCATAGGTTGAAACAGCCTTAGCCTCAATACCAAGCTTCTTAAAGCCAGCGGCTATGTCCGGAGTCCCAACCTTATCCTCAAAGGTCTTCTTGACAGCTTCGTATATCTTTTGGGCAGCTTCCCTCCAGCCGATGTATTCAAGCATCATGGCTCCGGACAGGGTTAAGGATAGGGGGTTGGCTATACCCTTACCCGCTATGTCCCAGGCGGTTCCATGGGTACTCTCAAAGAGGGCGTATCCGTCTCCTATATTTCCACTCGGAACAAAACCTGGACCGCCTATGAGGGCTGCAGCGAGGTCAGAAACGTAGTCCCCATTCAGATTCTGCGCTATCACCACGTCCCAGGCGTCCGGTTTCAGGACAAGTTGCATGAGCATTTGGTCGGTTATAACCTTGCTTAACTTTACCTGTCCTTCATTGGGCTGGGCTTCCGGGTCTGTTAAAACCTTATCGGCGAACTCAGGTTCTTGGGCAACTTCAAAAGCCCAGTTTATAAAGGCTCCCTCGGTAGCCTTCATTATGTTCCCCTTACCTATAACGGCAACGTTCTTCCTTCCGTTCTCAAGGGCGTATCTGAGAGCCTTTCTTACGTGTCTCTTGGTTTTGAATTCGCTCATGGGCTTCACGGTTATACCAACATCCTCCGGAAAACCCTCCTCTTTAGCTCCCATCTCTTTTATGAGGAACTCCCTGACCTTCTTTGCTTCATCAGTTCCTGAAAAGAACTCAACCCCTGCGTAAACGTCATCGGTATTCTCTCTGAACACGACTACGTCAACCCTCTGAGGATCAGGTATGGGGGTAGGCTGACCCATCCAGTAAACTGGGCGAACCGCAGAGTAAAAGTCAAAGGCACGCCTAAGGGCGGAGTTTATGGAGCGGACACCCTTACCTACTGGAGTTCCCAGGGGTCCCTTTATACCAACGACAGCTTCCTTCAAAAACTCAAGGGTTTCCTGGGGGAGTCTATCTCCCGCTTTCTCTTCAGCCTTATCTCCGGCAAGAACCTCAACCCAGATTATCCTCTTGGAACCGCCGTAGGTTTTCTCTACAGCAGCGTTCACCACATGTATCATCGCCGGGGTGATTTCTGCTCCTATTCCGTCCCCCTCTATGTAGGGGATTATGGGTTTGTCAGGAACCTCTATGGTCTTGTCAGGGTTGAGTTTTATGAACTCTCCTTCCTTGGGTTTCTGGGCTTTTCCTTCCCATGGGTACACATTTTCCGCCCTAACAACTTCCATTATCTCCTCCTGAGAAAAGTGTTAAAAATTTTATGTGAGCCTGAGTGCACTGTCAAGGATTTTTAAAACATCGTTTTAGGTCTGTTAGAAAGACCTTATTACACCGCTCCCGCAGGTAAACTTTACCATATACCGTACCTTGCTAAGGAGTAAAATACTGTTTTGATGAAGGCTCTCAAAAAGACCCTTGACGTACTTGACTTTTTAATGAATAAGGGCACAGCAGGCGTTACCGAGATAAGCAATGAGTTAAACCTCAACAAGAACAACGTTTTCAGGATACTGGTTACTTTAGAGGAACACAAGCTTGTTGAGAAGGAAGAGGAAACAGAGAAGTATAAACTCTCCACCGGTTGTGTGGTCTTGGGTTACGGCTTTATCCATAAACATCCTCTAACCAGGCTCTCAATGCCTGTACTTAAAGGTCTCAGGTTCAGGCTGGGGGAAAGTGTAAACCTTGCCATGCTGGATGATAAACAACAGTATATAATCTACGTTGCCTCTGAAGAAACTATAAAGCCTGTGAAGGTTAAACCGAGGGAAGGCAGGAGATACAGGATAAACAGCCCTGTCAGCTCGGCAAAGGCGATAAGGAGAGCCCTCAGGGGGGAAATGGGTTTCGCATTTGACCACGAGTACGATGAGAAGAACGGAATAGCAGGTGGAGCCTGCGTGATAAGAGACTACAAGGGCAGACCCATAGGAGCTGTTGAAGTTCTGGCTCCAACTTACAGGATGCCTCTGGACGTCATAGACAGGGAGATAAAACCCCTCCTTGAGGACGCAGCTCTGGATATATCTCTGAAGCTGGGTTACTGGGATTAGAGCTTCCCAAGTCTTTTGGACAACTCCTCGGCTGCGGACATGGTTATATCTTTGAACTTTGAAAAGAGCTATTCCTTAGGAACCCTGTAGGCAGGTGCCACAACACTGACGGTATAACTCACTTTACCGGCGTAATCAAAAACCGGTGCAGCTATACTAACCACATCCTCTTCATACTCACCAAGGTTCACCGAGAACCCCCTTTCCCTTATCTCCTTTAATTCCCTCTTCACCTCTTCCGGTTCCTTTGTGTTCTGGGTGTATCTCACCCACTTGACCTTCTTGAAGTAATCTTCTATCTCCCTCTCGTCAAAGAAGGCAAGGAATATCTTTCCTGAAGCGGAAGCGTACATCGGGAGAACCCTTCCAAACCTTGAAAGGATGCCGACCTCTTTCTCAACCTCATACTTTTCTATATAAAGAACCTCGTAACCTATGCGTGTAGTAAGGTAGGCGTTTTCCTTAAGTTTCTCAACAACGTCTCTCAGAACAGGCTTGGCTAAATTCCTAACATCAAGGTGCTGAAAGTAAGCTCTTCCCAGTTCAAAACACCTCACACCCAGCATGTACCTGCCGGATTCTTCGTGGTAGCTGAGCCATTCCCTATCAACGAAAGTGGCAAGTATCCTCTCTATCCTGTCTGGTTTAAGACCAGTTTCCCGCTGGAGGTCTTCCATCGTTCTTGGTTCCTTCTCTATAAGGAGGAGTATACGTAAAGCGTAATCTACGTTCTGTATGACATAAAAACTTTTATCTCTATGCATCTTTACGCCTCATATTATACAATTAGAAGTTCGGAGTTAAGTCTATGGAGAGAAAGCTCGTAATTTTGGGTGCCCAGTGGGGTGACGAAGGAAAGGGCAAGATAGTGGACTTGCTGTCAGAGGGTTACGATATAACTGTAAGATACCAGGGTGGCAGCAATGCAGGTCATACCGTCATAGCTAACGGTGAAAAATTCATACTACACCTTCTTCCGACTGGGATACTGCACCCCCACGTGGTTGGTGTCATAGCTCAGGGCATGGTGGTTGACCTTGATGTCCTTGACCAGGAGTTGGAAGGGTTAAAGGAAAGGGGAATAGATTACGAAGGTAGGCTTCTCATAAGTGATAGAGCACACCTGGTTATGCCCTATCATAAGCTCCTTGACAGGCTCTTTGAAAAGAAGGGGGGGATAGGAACCACCCTGAGAGGTATAGGTCCTGCCTACATGTTCAAGTTTGGTAGGAAGGGAATAAGACTCGCTGACCTTGATGATGAGAAGAGGTTTTACTCCCTAATAGAGGAGAACGTTGCCTTTGTGAGGGATATATGTGAAAAGGTGTTTTGTGAGAACCATGACCTTGAAGTAGAACTTATCTTTGAAAGAACCCTTGAAAGATACTCAAAGTACAAAGAGTTTGTAACGGATGTGTGCCAGTATCTCCTAAAGACCGAAAAGACCCTCCTCTTTGAGGGCGCTCAGGGAACTATGCTTGATGTTGATATCGGAACCTACCCATACGTTACCTCCTCAAACTCGTCCGCCCTGGGGTTGTCAAACGGGACAGGATTATCCCCTAAGTTCTTTTCGGACGCTTACCTTATTGGTGTTGCAAAAGCTTACACTACAAGGGTTGGAGGTGGACCTTTCCCAACCGAGCTAAAGAACGAAGAGGGTGATAAGCTAAGGGACATAGGGGGAGAGTATGGCTCAACCACAGGAAGACCGAGAAGGTGTGGGTGGTTGGACCTCGTAGCCCTCAAGTATGCGGTTGAACTAAACCATTTTGATGGGCTCATACTCACCAAGCTGGACGTATTAGACAGCTTTGATGAAGTCAGGGTGTGCGTGGCTTACGAGTACGAAGGCGATAGGATAGAAACCTTCCCTGCGTCCCTAAAAGTTTTAGAGTCTGCGAAACCAGTCTACAAAACCTTAAAGGGCTGGAAGAGAGACACCAAGGGGGCAAAGGACATAAAGGACTTACCAGCGCAGGCTATAGAATACATAAGGTTTATAGAAGATTTCACCGGTGTGCCTGTTATAATGCTCTCCACTGGACCTAAGAGGGAAGAATTTATATGGCTCAAGGAACTGCCTCAGATAAAAGTGAGCTCTTTATAAAGAGAGCAAAACAGTTTAATTTGGCGTTTATAGCATCAATAACAGTCCTGTTTGTGGTTTGTTTAGCCTTATACAGGTTCTTTTCAATGCCTGTTTCGGCAAAGTTGATACTATACGTTTATGGAATTGAAATTTTTACCGCTGTTTTAGGTTATACGGTAGCCTTTATCGTGCGAAGGAAACTTTTTCCCGTGAAAACTTCGGAGGAGTACTGGAGCTACACCGCGGTAAGAAGGTACTTCTGGAGCTACGTCCTTATATGCGTACCGTTTGCGGTAGCCTTTGTGTTCTTTATATTTGCAGGGAGCTTTTCTGCTCTGTTACTTGGATTCTTTCTTTCTTTATGTGGTTTAATAGTTTTCAGACCCAGAAAGGGAGATGTGATATGAATAGGGAGGAAGTTATAAAGAAGCTCTATGAAGAAGACCCAAAGTTTAAGGAATGGAAGGACAGGCACGATGAGCTTGATAAGGATATAGCTAAACTTGAAAGACACCGCCCTATGACCCATGACCTTGAACTTGAGATAGAGAAGTTGAAGAAGGAGAAGCTTTACTACAAGGACCTTATGGAAAAAAGGATACAGGAGGTCATGAAAGATAAAAAGTAGGGTCTTTCACGCCGGCTAGCTTGAAACCTTCCTTCCTCTCTATACACTTTAAGCATCTTCCACAGTGCATTCCCTTCACAGGTCTGACACAGGAGAATGTAAGTTCGTATCTGAGTCTCCCATAGAACTTTCTTATAACCTCCCACTTCTCCATGCCCATAAAGGGGGTCTCTATCCTGAACTCCTCCTTAGACCCTTTTCTTATAAGGTTTTGAAGAGCATCAAAGTATTCCCTGTTGTTGTCTGGAAAGGGGTATATGCCAAGGCTTCCAACCGCCACACTCTTTACGTTCCTTTTGATAGCTTCAATGGCTGCGTGGGTAGTGAGAACAAGGTTCCTCAGAGGTATCTCTATACCTCTGGATACTCCCAGACCTCTTAAAAATACGGTCCTGAAAGGCATAACTCTCTTATATCTACCCCTGAGGTAAGACCAGAGCCTTGAAGCCCACTTCACTTCCACCTTCTCCCAAGGAAGTCCACAGCGAACATAAACGGGGTAAACTAAAAAACCCTCATCAAGGTAATGGACTGTCAGAGATGCACTCTCAACTCCTGAGCTGTAAAGAACCGCTATTTTCTTCAACCCTCTACGCTCCCTAATCCAGAACCGGCTAAGTGCCTACCAGAGTCAACCTTAACGATTTCTCCTGTCACGCTTTCGGTGGTAAGAAAAAAGAGGGTTATGGAGAGGACATCCCTTAGAGAAACCTCACGTTTTAACGGGGTTTTGCTCAGAATCCTCTTCCAACTACCCGAGTCCATATCCTCCGGTTTCATAACAGGTCCTGGTGCAATGCCGTTCACGAGGACGTGGGGGGCAAACTCCTTTGCAAGAACCTTTACGGCGGTGTGCAGAGCTCCTTTGGCTATAAAGTAGGAACTGTAACCTCTGTATGGGGTATGCTCTACAGCCCAGTCCCCGAAAGCTACTATCCTGCCCTTTATCTCTCCCTCATTCCTGAGCATCTCTCTGTAGCACAGCTTTGAGAGAAACAGGAAGGCTTCGGCTATGGGAGTGAAGTGCTCATAAAGGTCCCCCCTGGTAAGTTCTTCTATGGGAGTTCTCCTATAGGGTGAAGCAAGATGGAGGAAGGCATCAATCCTTGATAGGCTGTTCACAGTTTCCTTTACAACCCTTTCGTAACTTTGAGGGTCTCCGAGGTCTGCCCTTATCGCCAGGACTCTCCTGCCTCTCCTATCTCCTTCCTTTAAAACCTCTTTAACCGAGTCCTCGGAACTTCTGTAAACAATAGATAGGTCGTAACCGCTTTTGAGAAGCTCAAAGGCTATTCTCTGCCCTATCCTCCTTACTCCCGTTACTAGAGCTACCTTTTCCATCCTTCACTACCTTATAGGGGAATTTTACACTCACAGGTCTTCCTTCAATCCAGTAGGTTAGCTTGAAGGTGACACCCTCCACCTCGTCGGGCAGAGGCTGGAAGTACACGAAACCCCTGAGTTTTGAACCCGGCTCTATCCTCCCCGGAATCAAGGCGTACTTGACCACATCGCTTCCTTCATCTCCTGTGTAGGCGGGAGCCCACCATCCGAGACCCCACCAGGGAGTTCCATAGGACAGCCCGAAGGACACCCCTACCCTTCCTCCTCTCTTCGCTATCTCTGCCGCATCTTTAGGACTGAGAGCGTTGTACTGGTTTCCCCTCTCATCGGTAAGGAGCATGTCTTTGAAGTCTATCCATACCTCTCTGTCTGACTTGTTTACCACCTCAACGTAAAGGGGTACCACGTAGGAGCTGAGGTCAGAAGGGTAACCTTTCCATGCGTTGGCTTTCACAACCACTTCTACGTTCCCATCCTCATAAAGGGCTGTGTAAGTCTTAGGGTCAGCTTTTATTCCGTTACCAACAGGGACTAACACTCTCTGAGCACAGGAGAGCAAAAAGAGAGGTACTATCAAGAGTAAAGCGTATCTCATGCTTCTTAAATATAAGGAAGGACCGCCCAGAGGGGCGGTATTTTTAACATCAAAAGACATAACTCAGGTTAAGGTAAAAACTCCTCCCAGGTCCGGGAATCTTTACTCCGCTTGAGAAGGGGTCTCTCAGATAGGAGAGGTGCTCGTAGTAGAACTTGTCAAAGAGGTTTTGCACGCCAGCTGTAATCCTGTAGTTTTTATACTCTCCACCAGTCTTCAAGTTTACGATAGCCCAGCCAGAGGTCTTTGTCTCATTAAGGTCGCTGTCCACCTTATTCTGGGTCGCCTGGGCTACGGTCTCAACCTCTCCAAAGTAAACTCCCGTATCGTACCTAAGAGCGAGTCTTCCCTTGAGGGGCGGTATCTCAGCTATATCTTCATCGGTTATGTTCTTAGCAGGGTCCGTATCCTTCTTACCTTTAACGTAAGAAACACCCCCTTTGAGGAAGAGGGTTTCGGTAACTGCAAAGGTGGCTTTTGCTTCCCCTCCATAGAGCTGGGCATCAACGTTTGCGTAAGAACGGGCTTGGGTTCCCGTCCCTATGAGAGTTACAGGATTAACCTTGTCCTGGTTATATACGGTTATGTAATCCTTTACGAAGCTGTAAAAGAGGGTTGCAGTAAGGTTCAGTTTTGGGTTTTTTACCTTAACTCCTAAATCTATCTCTGTGTTTTTGGAAGGTTTCAGGTTGGGGTTACCCACCCAGTCGGACTGGCTTCCCATCCTGTCAAGGGCAAAGTATCTCTCCTGAGCGTCGGGAACTCTGACAGAGTATCCAATACCTGCGAACAGCTCTGTTTCCTTTCCTAAGCTGTAAGTGAGCTGAAGATTTCCAGAAGGGTAGGTGTCTCTCTCAGAGGTATCTCTGGTGTTATGGTAAGCGTAGTAGAGGCTTGTGTTAGCCTTACCTTTATCTGCCTTCGTTTCGGTCGTGTCCAATCTCAGACCTGCCACAAGCTTGGTCTTGTCGTTTACCTTCTTCCTATACTCTCCAAAGATACCAAGGTCCGTCGTATCAACATCGGGTATCGTGCTCTGTATAGAAGTCATCATCCCCCTCATTTCAGTTACAGACTTCCAGTTCCAAAGGAACGCCTCAAGACCCACCGCAAGGTTATTTAACTCGTACTCTACCTTAGTTCCATAAGTCATGGATTTAGCGCTCGTTTCCATAAACATTGTGTTAACCCGTTTTTCATTGTTCATAAGGTGGTCAACATATGAATAGTAAGCTGTAACTTTCAGTGAAGCCCATTTCAGTCTTAGGTTCAACCTATCGGAATCATCCTTGGGTGAGTCCATCATCAGATATGGATACAGGACATCCCTCGCCCTCTGGGCTGTGTAAGAGAGCTCTACAGCCGAGTCTTTTGCTGGTTTGAAGCCTAATTTTGCCCAGGCTGTGTTTATACTGAAGGCGGTTGAGTCCTTCTCAGAGTCTTTGTAGGCGTTCATTCCCGTCGGATACTCGGTAAACCTCTTCCCCTCTCCAGTCTTGTAAGGTTTTGAATACCTGTATGAGTATCCCGCAAGTCCGTAAACTTTATCGGTAGCGTAGGAGAGGTTAAGCGATGGGTTGAAGTAAGAGAACGAGCCAACACCTATATTGAATTTTCCGTGAAATCCCCTTTTAGGTTCCAAGGTCTTTATGTTTATAGTTCCTCCGAGGCTTCCGTAGTTTCTGACATCAAAGGCACCTTTGATAACCTCTATACTTTTCACCTCTGCGAAGTCTACGTGGAATAGGGGAGGGTCCATCCTGTTGGGGCAGGCATTGTATATTCTTGCTCCGTCAAAGAGGACGTTCAGGTTCCTTCCAGAAAAACCCCTTATCACCACGTCGTTGGCTATGCCTCCCTTCCTGAGCTTCCACACACCCTCTGATTCAGAAAGAGCTTCTCCAGGGTCTTTAGCAAAGCTCTCCCTTACCTCCATTTCAGTAAAGACCTCACTCTTTGCCTTTACCTCAACCTTTTCAAGGAAGAGCTCCTGAGAAAAGGAGACTGACAGGGGAGCCACCAGCAACACGAGGGTCCTTCTCATTTCTTCACCTCCTTTATAGAAGTCTCTTTATGTCCTGAGTTATGAGCTGGGGTTTCTGCCTTGTAACTGGATACAGAAGTTTAAGCTTGCCGCCCTTGTCTATCAGATAGATAAGGGCTGTATGGTCTATGAGGTAACCGCCGTGAGGCGTAATATCCACCTTCTTGAAGAATATCTTGTAACTCTTTGAAATCCTCCTGAGTTCTTCTCGGCTTCCCGCAAGTCCTATAAAGTTTTCGTTGAAGAACTCAACATATCTCTGGGTGTATTCGGGTGTATCCCTTTCAGAGTCAAGACTAACAAAGATGACCCTGACCATCTTCCTTTCCTCAGGCGTTAGCTCGTTGAAGGCTTCGCTTAACACCTGAAGGGACTGGGGGCATACATCGGGACAGCGAGTGTAACCAAAAAATAGAAGGATCACCTTACCTTTAAAGTCTCCAAGACATAGCTCCTTCTCTGAGCCACTCCAACCTGTAAGACAGAAGTTCTCCGCAGGTTTGTCATAGAGAACACCGTTGAACTCTTCCTTTTTAGAACAGGAGCTCATATAAGCGATCAGGAGTACCACTAGCAGAGGAATCAGATAGCACCTGAAAGAAACCCCTCCGCTGGGGAGGGGGGAGGAGGGACGAGCCTCGGGAGGAAGTTTTTTCACCTCAGACCTCCTGTTAAATTTGTGTTGATTATAACATTAATTTAACGTGAAATTTATCATAAAATTAACAATATGGAAGGAATAAAGGAGCTGGTGGACTACGGGATAATAGGGGTTCTGGTTTTTATGAGCGTTGTCTCCGTGGCGATAGCCATTGAGAGGTGGCTGTTCCTCAGAAGTGTTCGGATAAAGGAGTTTAGGACAAAACAGGAGCTTGAAGTAGCCCTTACAAAGAGTCTTCACATAATAGCCACAGTAGGTTCCAACGCACCTTACGTGGGGCTTTTGGGAACGGTTTTAGGGATAATGCTCACCTTCTACACAATTGGTTCTCAGGGCTTTGTAAATACGAAGGAGATAATGGTTGGTCTTGCCTTAGCCCTTAAAGCCACCGCCGTGGGTCTTTTAGTTGCGATTCCTTCGGTGGTTTTCTACAACCTCCTCTTGAGGAAGGTGAAGGTTCTTTTAGCCCTATGGGAGGCGGAGAATGGAAGAGAGAGAGTTTGATTACATCAACGTTATACCTCTCGTAGATATAATGCTTGTTCTCCTGACCATAGTCTTAACTACAGCCACCTTTATAGTCCAAGGTGAGATACCAGTGAACCTTCCTTCCGCCCAGAGCGGGGAAACCGGAAAAACCCACGGTGCAATAAACATAACCATAAAAGAAAACGGGAAGCTGTTCCTTGAGGAGAAAGAAGTGCACCTTGCCCAGTTGAAGGAGGAGTTGAAGTCCCTTGACAGGGAGATAGGAGTCAACATAAGGGCTGACAGGGAAGCAAGAATTCAGAATCTTGTGAGCGTCATGGACATTCTGAACAGGCTGGGATTCAGGAAGATAAACATGCTGGTGAAGAAGGATGAGATTTAAAGTTGCCTTTCTGCTATCCGTGATACTGCACAGCTTTGTGATTTTTGCCTTCCTCTCTTTCGTCCCGGAGCCAAAGTACGAGGAAAGAAATACGATATCGGTAAGCCTTAACAACCTGAAAGTTGAAAGGGAAAAACCACCAAGCGTACCCCAAAATACTCGGGTGAGGGCTGTAAAAAAGAAGACCCCCAAAAGGAAGAAGAAAACCCCAAAGCGGGTGGTTGTAGCGAAACCTACTAGAGTAGAAAAGAGTGCTCTTAAATCTCCGGTACCAAAGGAGGCAACCCCAGAAACCGATGTCACGATGAAAAACTCTAAGCTCACCAACCAAGATGAAGGTAAGAAGGAGACGGTGCAGGAGGATAAAATTCAGGAGGTTCTCACTCAAGATACGGATAACAAGCCTGCCGAAAAGCCTGTAGAAGAACCTTCACCAAAAGCCAGTGAAAGGGACTACGGAGAGAGTTTCGTTAAGGAGAACCTGTCCCTGATAAGGGAGGTTGTGAGGAGTTACTTGGTCTATCCCCCCATAGCTCGCAGGATGGGATGGGAGGGAACGGTGCTGGTCAGGTTCCTTTTTACGCCTGAGGGTGAGATTGAAGAACTCCTGGTGGAGAAGAGCTCAGGTTTTGAAATTCTGGACAGTAATGCCCTTAGGGCTGTTAGGCTGGCGGCTAAGGAGTTCCCAAAGCCGGAGAGAAAAGTCTTCGTGGTATTGCCTATTGTTTACAGACTTGAGTAGATTTAATATTAATCTCACATGGAATTATCGGAAGAACTCAAGAGTCTCCTACCAAGGGTTAAGGGTGTAAGCTCAGATTCCAGAGAGGTTAAAGAGGGATTTGTGTTCTTCGCTGTAAGGGGGACGAGGTTTGACGGGCATGATTTCGTAAGAGAAGCCCTCCAGAAGAAGGCACTCGCAGTTGTGGTTGAAAGGGAGCCGGGCTTTAAAGACCCTAGGATAATAAAGGTTGAAGACTCACGTAAGGCTCTCGCTGAGTTTGCCAGCCTGTTTTATGGTAAACCCTCAGAAAAGCTCAAGGTAATAGGAGTAACAGGAACCAACGGCAAGACAACCACCACCTACCTAATTGAAAGAATTCTTGTAGAGTCGGGTTATAAGACCGGGCTTATGGGAACTATCCAGTACAGACTGGGGAGTAGAGTCTTTGGCTCAGGCAGAACCACGCCGGACCCTGTAACCTGGCACAGAACTCTCAAAGAGATGTTTGATAACGGAGCTACCCACGTTGTGGCTGAGGTGTCTTCCCACGCCCTTGACCAACACAGGGTATGGGGAACCAAGTTTGAAGCTGTTGTGTTTACCAACCTTACCCAAGACCACCTTGATTACCATGGAGATATGGAAAGCTACTACAGAGCAAAGAAGAAACTCTTTGATTTATACAGCTACGGGTTTGCGGTTATAAACCTGGACGACACTTACGGGAGAAGACTCGCTGAGGAGATAAAGGGGAATATCATAACCTACGGCAGGGAAGGGATTCTGAGAATAAGCTCTTTCAGAACGGATTTTGAAGGTTCCGTACTGGAGCTGTCCTTTGAGGGGAAGAATTATAAATTCTCCACAAACCTGATAGGCGGTTTCCAGGCGTACAATTTATCGGCTGCGATAGGGTACGCCTTAAAGACAGGTATAGAGCCGGGCATTATCCAGAGAGCGCTTCAGGGGGTGAATGTTCCAGGAAGATTTGAGGTTTACCGCTCTGATAGAGGTTTTATAGCCGTTGTGGATTACGCCCACACACCGGACGCTATTGAGAATGTCCTGAAAACGATAAGGAACCTGGCGTTAAATAAGGTCATAACGGTGTTCGGTGCTGGAGGGAACAGGGACAGGACAAAGCGCCCTCTCATGGGTGAGGTAGCCGACAGATTGAGTGATATAGTTGTGGTCACCTCCGACAACCCCAGAGATGAAGAACCAGAGATGATAATAAAGGATATCCTGAAGGGTATAAGAAACTATGAAAAGGTTATCGTTGAACCGGATAGGGAAAAAGCCATAAAGAGAGCCGTAGAGCTAGCAGACAAGGGTGACATAGTAGCCATACTCGGAAAGGGGCACGAAGACTATCAGGAAGTTAAGGGGATAAAATATCCCTTCAGTGATGCCCAGGTGGTTAAAAAATATATTTAGAGGAGGTCCGTATGTCCTGTGATTTTGAAACGCTTTACTATAACCTGAAGCAGGAGCTTTTGGAGCTTTTTCGTGACTCAGAGAAACCTATACCGAGGGTTAAGCTCAGAGACTTGAAGTCTGCAAGGGAGTGCGGTTTGGTAAACCTTGCTAAGATGGTGCTTTACCTTGAGAGCTTGGGAATAATTCTCATAGTTAACAAGGATGAGCATTACCAAAACTGGGAAGTTGATATACAGGCACAGATTTTAGACGTTCTCTTTGAGCAGATATGAAGAGAATTTACCTCGTAAGGCACGCCCAGAGTGAGTTCAACGAGAAGGGTATATTTCAAGGCAGACTGGACAGCGACCTGACACCCCTTGGTTTTGTCCAGGCGAGGATGGTAGCTATGTTTCTGTCAAAAGAAGGTATACAGGCACTTATAAGTTCTCCCCAGAGGAGGGCATACAAAACAGCCCTGACGATAGGGGACGTTCTCGGACTTGAGCCGGAGATAGATGAGAGGATACGGGAGATGTCCTTCGGTTTTCTGGAGGGGAGAAACTTCTGGGAACTCTTTGACCAGGAGAGAGAGATGATGCTGGGCTGGCTCAAAAACCCTGTCAGGAATCCCCTTCCAACTCAAGAACCCATGGAGAACTTTGAGAAGAGAATCCTCAGCTTTTTAGAAGACCTGAAGAAGAGGGAGGAAGACAACCTCGTGGTTGTAGGTCACGGCGGAACTTTACACGGTATAGTCTGTCTTTCCCTTGGCCTTGGGCTTGAAAACCTGTGGAGTGTCCACATGGACAACACCGGAGTAAGCCTTCTGGAATTTGATGGAGAGGGCTTCAGGCTCATATATCTCAACAACCTGTGCCACTTAGTATGAGAATACAGGTTCAATCCTTGTCCGTATCCACTTGCTGTCCCACCACTCTAAGGGGGTAACCTCATAGCCGTCTATGAGTATACCGAAGTGAAGGTGATCTCCGAAGGCAAGTCCTGTCATATCCGTATAGCCTATCACCTGTCCCTTCTTAACCATATCCCCCTTACTGACTCTAAAGTCAGCCAAATGGGCGTAAAGGCTCATCAGTCCGTATCCGTGGTCTATTATGACGGTATTGCCGTATATACCTAAGTCTCCAGCGAACACCACAACTCCATGGTTTGCCGCCGGAACCCTTGAATTCTTAACGGAGGCAAGGTCATAGCCCATATGTCTGCTACTGCTTATGGGTTTACCCCTGTAAGTGTATGTCCTCTTCTCTCCATACCTTGATATAACCTTGCTATTCTTAAGCTGAATAAAATTGCCCCTCCAGTACCTCTGTGGGGCGGAGTTTCCTCCTACCTCGGCGATTTTCCTTTCATTTTCGGCTCTGACCTCTTCGTTTACCTTTTTGAACAGCTCAACGAAGTTTGAGCCCTCATAGTTTCCCCCAAGTATAGTCCCCAATTTTGGCAACATAACCTTCTCTTTACCGCTCAACTCTATCCTTAAACTCTGAAAGTTATTCCTCTTTATGCCCGTCCCGAGAGGTATCACAGTCTCATTTCCAACCTCGTCAATGGCAACAACCTTTATGACATCTCTGGGAGAGGTGTCAACAGGCACGCCAAAGAGAGATATGTAGAGGTCCTCCTTAACCTTATAAGATTTGAATTTCCTACCTCCAACCTCAACGTACAGCTGGGCAGGCTCACTCAGCTTTACCTTTATTCCCCCCGAACCCCCCTGAAGCACCGTGTAGGGAGCGTAAAGGATATGTATTCTCGGAGGTTGCGTATCAACGATAGCTCTGACCTCAAAGCTCTTCTCAAAGATATAGAACCTTCTCAACTTGACCACTACTCTCGCCTCACCTTCCTTTAAGCCTGAACTCTCAGGTTTAACGGTAAAGGTTACCTCGTTCACCTCTTTAGGAAGCTTTCCCTCAAAGAGCAGGATTTCTTTGTTTCCCTGAATCGCAACCACGCTTACCCTATCCACATAGGCACGAGGGGATACCACAAGATTGACCACCTTCTCCTTTGGCAGCTTTTCAAGTTGCTGCAGGTTATACACTTTAGGTTTTAAGAAGAATAGATTATAGAGGGTAAAACCGATTATGCCCAGCAGGGCAACAAAAACCACCGTCCTTACAAATTTCTTAATTCCCTGCATCTCCCACCCCTACACAGAACCACTCTTGCTCCTCTAATATTTTATCCACTTTAACACCTCTGTGTCTGAGCATGCGTAGAAACTCATCAAGTTCCTCTTCCCTGTATATTCCAGAAAAGATAGCACTCTTTTTGAAGAGCGAAAGGAGTTTGTCCAGTTCCTCCCTGAATATAGGAAGTTCAAGGTTAGCAACTATGAGGTCAAACCCATTTATTATTTGGGAAGGTGTGGCAAGCCTGCACTCTATGTCCACTTTGTTCAGCTTAGCGTTCTCTTTACACTCCCTGACCGCATCTTCACTTACGTCTATACCCACTACCCTGCCTGCACCCAAAAGCTTGGCGACTATACCAAGAACCCCACTCCCCGTTCCAACGTCAAGAACGCTATCTCCCTTACCTATATACTCTTTCATAAGCTTTATACAGAGCCTCGTTGTGGGATGTAGCCCCGTTCCGAAAGCCATCCCCGGATTTATGAAGACAGGCTTCTTCCATGGAGGCATTATCACGAAGTCATCCACATCAACGGGTCCGAAACCCTTCTTCCAGTCCTTCCAGTCCTCGCCGACCTCCTCCACCCTTTCGGGTGAGAGACCCTCTAAAGGTTCATAGGAGGCTACCACCAAGGTGTTCCCTTCCCTCTGAAGAACTTCAAGGGCGAGGGGTTTGCGTGCGAGGAGCTCTCCGAGTTCTTCCTCGCTCAGTGAGTATATGAACTTCTTCATTAGATATTACTTTACAGGAGTTTCTCGGCTTCCTCCTCGGGTAAAGGTTTGGCGAGGTAAAAGCCCTGAGCGTAATCTATGCCCATATCTCTCACAAGTTCATACTGCTCCTTAGTCTCAACACCTTCAGCGAGGGTCTTCATGCCGAGGAGTCTTGCAAGGTGGACTATAGCCTCAACTACAGCTCTCGCCTTCTCGTCCTCAACCATAGCCTTCGTGAAGGACATGTCTATCTTGAGTATGTCCGCATTTATATCCTTTATGTAGGACAGGGAGGAGTAGCCTGTCCCGAAATCGTCTATCGCTATCCTGACCTTTTCGCTCTCTTTCAGTCTGCCTATTATCTTCCTTGACCTCTCCATATCCTCCATGTAGAGCCTTTCGGTTATCTCAACGATAAGGGGTTGGGACAATTCCCGTGCATGGCTCAGGACCTTCTCCGGGAAGGAGGGTTCTTTGAAGGCTCTGGCAGAGACGTTCAGACTTATGGGAACGTTCCAGCTCTTTATCTTTAAGGAAACTTCCTTTAAAGCCCAATCTATATAACCGCTCAGGTGCTGGAACTTCTCAAGGTAGTCTATGAACTCGGCAGGGTAGTGAAGGGTACCGTCCCTCTCCCTTATCCTGAGAAGGGCTTCAAAACCGGCAAGCCTGCCGTTCCTTGTATCAAAGTAGGGCTGGTAGTGGAAAACAAAAAGTTTCTCCCTTAAGGCTCTCTCTAAGAGGCTTTCCCTGTAAAGGAACTTCTTTGCTTCCTCTTCAAGCTCCCTGTTGAAGAGCTTGATGTTGTTTATACCCTCTTCCTTTGAGAATCTTAAAGCTACGCTGGCGTTCTCAATCAGGGTTTTGAAGTCCTCTCCGTCCTGAGGGAATATAGCCACCCCTCCGTGGAAGTTTAGGGTTAGTGAAGCTCCGTTAATCTTAATCTCATCCCTCAGAACAGCTTTTATCCTCTCCATTATGGAAAAAATGTCCTTCACATCCTTTAGCTCTGTAAGGAAAAGCCCAAACTCATCCCCTCCTATCCTTCCTACAAGGTCCCTCTCCTTCACCCTCGCCCTCAACCTTTCACCGACCTCTTTCAGGACCCTGTCCCCTGCCTCGCTCCCGTAGGTCTTGTTTATGTATGAGAAGTTGGCAAGGTCTATGAGGAGCAGGGCGGATGTTCCCACACCCTCACTTATAAGATTTTCAGCGTTGACTTTAAAACCGCCGAAGTTTAAAAGTCCGGTCAGAATGTCGTAATACCTGAGTCTCTCGTTCTCCTCCGAGAGGAGCGTCTCCTTGGTTATGTCCCTCCAAAGGGCTACGAACCTCCTGTGTCCGCCGGGCAGTTCAACGGGCACTATCTTCTGCTCAACGTAAAAAAGCTCTCCGTTCTTCTTCCTGTTTACGAATACGGCGTTAAACTCCTTACCGGAGAGTATCGTTTCCCATAGGTGCTGGTAAAACTCCTTCGGATGGTATCCGGACTTGAAAATCCTCGGGTTCTTTCTTATCAGCTCCTCTCTGCTGTAGCCCGTCAGCTCGCATATGAAGTCGTTCACATAAAGGATATTCCCCTCACCATCGGTTATAAGAACTCCCTCCCTCGCCTTCTCTACAGCCTGTTTCAGGAGTATGCTGTCCCTTATCGTGTGTATCTTTTCAAGGGCGAAGCTGAGGTCGCGCTGAATCTCCTCAAGGAGGTCCCTAACATCCTCTGCAAAGAAGTTAGGAACGGATGCGTACACGTTGAGAACGGCAACCACCCTGTCTTTCAGCTTTATGGGTATGGCTGCGGAGGAAAGGAACCCTCTCTTCAACATCTCCTCCCTGTAGGTCTCCGCCGACGGGTTCTCCTCCGTTGAGGGGTTTATAACCACCCTTCCCTCCCTGTAAGCTACGCACGTGGGGTAGTTGGAAGAAAGAAGCGCAGCCTTGCTGAAATTTACATGCTTTAAGTAGTCAAGTCCCTCTCCACAGCTGTGGAGCTCCTCAAGATTTCCCTCCTCGTCCACCCTTCCTATCCAAGCAAACTTTATATCAAACTCCCTAACGAGGGTTTCACACACCGTCTGATAGAGTTCTTTCTGGGTGAGGACGGTGGTTATGGCTTTGTTTATATTCCTCAGAGCTCTGTAAACCTTCTGGCGCATAACTTCGGGAGTAATCTCGTGGAAAATGAGCATACCGCAGTGCTGGTAGTTGTATATAACCGTCTTGGAAAAGACCCTTATGTATCTTGCCTCCCCTCGCCTCGTTCTTATCTTAAGGGTCGGATACAGCTTAAGGAAGTATCCCCCTCTCTTCCTCTCCTCAATAGTTCTGAGCATCGCTCTCTTAACCTCATCGCTCTCCTCAATGAAATCAAGGATGCTCATTTCCTGAAGCTCTCTTAAAGAGTAACCCGTTATCTTCTCCACATTCTTGCTGGCGTAAAGTATCCTGTCTCTGTATATCACCGTTCCTGTGTATTCGTTCTGGTAGAGCGCCTTTGAAACGTCAAAGAAGAGCTTAAGCTTAGCCAGCTCCTCCATGCTGAAACCGAAACTCAGTGCTCTCTTAAACTCCTCGGGTTCCAGTTTTACACAGGTCCCAAGTCCCGAGAGTTTTTCCTCCTCTTCCCTGTAAAGTTCCCCTTTCACCGTCAGGTAGTTGGAAAGGCTGGTTTCAATCTCCTTTAAGAGAGGTATCTCTCCGTGTTTGCGGCGGAAAAGCTCGTAAGATTCTCTGTGGATGAGACATAGGTCTGCGGTGCCCTCAAGGACTTCCCTGTAAGCCTCCTCCTCAAGTTCTGTGTAAATTATCTCCGGCCTGAGGAGGTCAAGCTCCTTTATCAAGAACAGAGTGACTAAGTAACCCTCAAGGTAGGGAGCCGACACTACAACAAAGTCCTCTTTTAACCGACCCGCCAAGGCAAAAACCTCTGTCTCCTTACCTCTCACCCGGAAGGGAACGTACCCTTCTCTGAACTGCTTAAAAGCCATAAGGGAGTTTGCGTAGTACAGGTCTATATCCTCGGTCTCGTGGAGGGTGAGTTCTTCTCTGTAACTCTTGGGAATCAAAAGATTAATCCTCTTTCCGAGTGCCCGCTCAAACTCCTCCTTTATCTTCTCTACTAACTCCCGCTCCCTTTCATTCTCATGAACGTAAACACCGGCGAGAAAGTTTAGAGTTCCCTTCCCCACTCTATTAATATAATCTTCACAGGGCTGTATCTTTCAGGAAATCCAGAAGAACCCTGTTGAACCCTTCCGGGTTTTCAAAGGGAGGGAGATGGGCGGAGTTTTCAAGTTCAACATAAATGCTCCCCTCTATTCCCTCAGCTATCTTCCTTACTATCTCCGGAGGGGTTACCTTATCGTCGTCCTTCCCGGCAACCACGAGGGTAGGAACGTTTATCTCCTTAAGGAGGTTCGTGCTATCAGGTCTTTCCGCAAGAGCCCTGAGGGTCTTCACTATCCCCTCAACCGTTGCCTTCTCCATCATGCACCTGAGAGCGTTCATCTTCTGTGGGTCTTTTTTAGTAAGGGGTGAGGTCTGGTTCTCAAGCATCATATCTATCAGGAATTCTTTCCCCTCCTTTTTCACCCTCCCGATAAGGTTATACCTCGCCTTCTTTCCCTCCTCCGTCTCTCCCTCCGCACGGGTTGCAACGAAGACAAAGCCTTCCACCAGCTTCCTGTACCTCCTCCAGAGGTCAAACATTATGTATCCGCCCATGCTGTCGCCGACGGGCACGACCTTTTCCACTCCGAGGGAGTCCAGTCTGCTGACCACGAAGTCCGTGAGCCTCTCAACGCTTACCTCTCCCCTCGGGGGTGGTTCCTCTCCGAAGCCAGGGTAGTCAAGAGCTATGTAGGGGATTTTCTCCCTCTCAAGAGCGGAGAACTGATGGACGAACATATCCTTGTTCAGAGGAAAGGCGTGCAGGAACAGAACCGCCTTCGGGGCGTAGCTTTTCATCTCACACCTCCTTGGAAAGGAGCCTCTCTATTATTGGTATGTCTTCCCTGTAGGTGAGCTTCACGTTCCAGTAAGAGCCCATAACAACCCCCACTTTGTAGCCGTATCTCTCTAAGAGACTCGCATCGTCCGTGCCGTAGAAGCCTTCGTTCCTTGCCCTGAAGTGGCACTCCAAAAGAACCTTCCTTTTAAAGCCCTGAGGGGTCTGAGCAAGCCATATATGGGAGCGGTCTATGGTTCTCAAAACTGTCTCGTGGGAGACCTCCTTTAAGGTGTCCCTTGAGGGAACCGCCACTATCTTCCCGTCGTAATCCCCTAAGCTGGAGACTTCCCTGAACATCTCCTCGGTGGCTAAGGGTCTCGCCGCATCGTGAATCACTACGATTTCCGCCTCGGTTTCCAGTATCCCGTTCAGGACGGAGTCCTGCCGTTCTTTCCCGCCCTCCACCTTCTTTACACCCTCCGGAAGGGAGACCCTTTGGAGAACATCCTTTGGAAGGACGAGGATAACCTCATCAAAGAGCTTTAGAGCTTTCTCCACCGAATACATAAACAGGGGTTTGCCGTGAATCTCTATAAACTGCTTCCTCAGTCCGAGCCTCTTACCTTCTCCCGCCGCAAGTATAACGCAGGCTTTCATACCTCCTCTCTCATACGCTCAATTCTGGTCAATATAAGCCCTGAAAAGTCCTGATTATCCTGGGTAATTATTTTAAGACCTTTACCGGTTTCAAAAACGTAGCCGTAGAGCCTGAGTCCCTTTACGTCTGCCTCTAAAGATTCCCTTGTCGTCCTATCAAGAAACTTCTTAACACTCTCTCTATCCTCAGTATCAACAGTCTGCTCGGAAACCTCTATGTCCTCCTCCTCAAACTCCCCTCCATGAGGAACAAAAACCACGTAAACGTTAACTTCCTCACCTCCAGGGAAGTCTGCGTCCTCTATCATAAGCTTGAATAATTCTTCCACCTTCATCCTCATCTGATGCCTTACGCTCATTGACGAACCTCCTTAACCAAGTTAATATCTTACCCTACCGATCTTCCCGAGAAACTCCGCCTTGTTATCTTCTTATACACGAACTCAAAGATCAAAGAAAGGAGGAAGATCATCAAGGAGGTGAAGAAGGCTTTCTTCAGAGTCTTTTATTCCTCTTATGATGTCAGATCCAATATAACCGTCTTTATCTCGGTGTAGTCCTCAACGGCGAACTTGGGTCCTTCTCTTCCTATTCCGGAGTTCTTAAAGCCGCCGTAGGGTTGGTGGTCTACCCTGAAGGTGGGTCCCTCGTTTATCAGTACTCCTCCAACTTCCGCCTTCCTTATAAACTCCCAAGCAACCTTTATATCGTTGGTAAACACTCCCAATTGGAGACCGTATTCCGAATCGTTAACCATGTTTATAGCCTCTTCAAGCTCTCTGTAGGGGTCAACCACAACAACAGGAGCAAAGGCTTCCTCTCTGAAAAGTTTAGTCTCAGGGGGAACAAGGGATACAACTGTAGGTTCAAAGAGAGCAGTTTTTCCTGAAGGGGTTGTACCGCCCACTTCAACTCTTGCCCCTTTCTGCAGAGCCTCATCTATCCACTCCCTTATCCTGAGAACGTCTCCCTCGGATATGAGAGGTCCCACGTCCGTACTCTCGTCCATAGGGTCTCCGACCTTGAGGCTCTTGACCCTCTCCTTGAGCTTTTCCACGAACTCTTCAAATATATCTTCGTGGACGAAAACCCTCTGAACGGAAATGCATACCTGACCGGCTATGGCGTAACCTCCAAGAACCGCCTTCTCCACCGCCTTATCTATGTTCCCGTCCTTGTGAACTACAATAGCGGAGTTGGAGCCGAGCTCAAGAACCACTTTCTTTATCCCAACTTGACGGGTTATTATCTCCCCGACCTTTTTGCTACCGGTGAAGGAGACAACCCTAACATCGGGATGGGTTGTCATAGCCTTTCCTACGTCTCCGTATCCGGGGATTATGGATAGTGCTTTAGGGGGAAGACCAGCCTCTAAGAGCACCTCCCCAAGCATTAGGGGGGTTAAGGGAGTTCTCTCCGAGGGTTTGAGTATAACTGCGTTCCCACAGGCTAAGGCGGGGGCTACCTTGTGCATAGATAGGTTGAGGGGGAAGTTAAAGGGTGTTATGGCTGAGACTATACCCACGGGGACTCTTATATAAAAACCGACTTTACCTGCACCGTTCGGGTGGGCATCAATCGGGAAGGTCTCGCCGTTTATCCTCTTCGCCTCCTCAGCTGAGAATATCAGGGTCTGGATCGCCCTGGCTACTTCCGTCCTGGCTTCCCTTATCGTTTTCCCAACCTCTAAAACGAGGGTTTTTGCAAACTCCTCCGCTCTCTTTTTGAGAAGTTCTGCCGCCTTCATGAGTATCTCGTATCTCTGGTAGGCTGTTAGGGAGGAAACCTCATTAAAACCTTCCTTTGCGGCTTCTATAGCCCTGTTCACGTCCTCCTCAGTCCCCTGAGCTACCCTGCCAACCACCTCGCCTGTGTATGGATAGACGACCTCTATCTTCTGGGGGCTGTCCTTCCACTCACCACCGATGAGCATGGGTTTTTCAATCATCCTTAACCTCCAGTCTATTAAAGAAATATATCTTATAAGAGGAGTTTGGTGGCAGTTACATCCCCAGCCTTATCCTCACACCCATATAGACGGCTGCAAAGCCAAGAAGAAGGTTTATGAGTCCAAGCCAACGAGCCCAGAGAGCGTGCTTTTTTGAGTTTAAAGCCCTCTTGCCAGCCCAGAGGTCATGAACCAGGGATATAAAAACTATGAGAGCAAAGAGCCCCAGCTTCTCCATTATTGAACGTTTCGTAAGTCCCCCGTGTAATAGGTAAGCGTTAACCAGTCCTGTTGCCAGGAGTAGGGACAGGGTAATCATAGTTCCATACAGGCTGAAACGCTTGCCAACTTCCTGAAAAGCTTCATTCCTAAAGGGTTTATCCTTTATGTAAGGGGCTATAACCAGGGACAGGAAGATCATTCCACCAACCCAGAAGGTTGCAAGAATAACGTGAAGCCACAGGAAAAGCTCCTTAGTAAACATTTGTTAACATTTTACCTGATTCACCTCTGAATTACAAGTACAATTCCTAAAAACATAACACTCGTTGATATAAACACTTTAAGACCGGAAGGTTGGACTTTCCTTGAAAGTAATAACCCTATATATACTCCGAGAGGTATGGAGAGCAGACCAGCGTATATCAAGCCCTTATCAAAGTATTCAATCCCTCCTTGAATACCATAGGAGACCACACGGAAAAGTATGTTTGAGGTGAAGAACAGGGTTAGTGTTGTTTTAAACTCGTCAATATCTTCAAGGATTTGGTTAAGGTAAACAACGGGAGGAGGACCACCCATACCTATGAGACCGGCAAAGAAACCGCCAACAAATCCAGCCGTAAGGCTATTTAAAAGACTCTCTCTCATTGAGAACTTCTTGAGGAGTCTGCGCTGGACCAGGAGGTCGTAAATCCCGAGCAAGAAGATAAATACCCCTATAACTAGGCGTAAGGTATCTCTGTCAAGGTAAAGGAGAATCTCTGCTCCCAAGAATATACCCGGGACAGAGCCAAGCATAAGCGGAAAGAGTATATCAAAGCGGGGCTTCACCCTTCTGATGAGGATGCCTGACATGAGCAGGGTTCCGAAGAGGTTCACAACCGCAGAAGTCACTATCACGGTACGGGGGTCGTAAAGCAGGGAGAGTGTACCAACTATGAATATACCTGCCCCGAATCCCGTAAAAGCCTGAAAGAACCAGGCAAGGAAGAAAACCAGAAAGTCAGGAACGCTGGGTATCACAGGCTTCTGCCAAGACCGAACAATCTCTTAAGACTGGTAAGGAAGCCGCTGAAACGCTTTTTATACTCGCTCTTGAGCTTTTCCACCGTGTTACCTATGAAACCCGTTATTGAAGATAATCTCCTTTTGTCCTTTACCCTATCCTCCTGCATGAACTCCTTTAATACTTCATTCATTATCTGGAAGGTTTTTATGGTGCGGTACAGGACCTCCTCCGATTCAAGGTTTATTTGGTCTATCTCCTTCTTTATAACCCTTTCTATACCGTCAAGGGCATAGTCAAGACTTCTGTTGGCTACATCCGGTTCGGTTGGGAAGGCTGTTATTACCTCAAGGAGCTTTGCCCTGAGCCTGAGCCTGAAGTCCATAAGCTCTGTCTCAAAGGGCTCTTTTTTATCTATATCCTTAAAAAACTCTTCCACTATAACAACGACCCTGTCTTCCATACTCTGAACTTCATTCATGATAAAACCTCCTGATTTTACACTGCGTTAGTTAATTATAAAATTAGATAGATGAGAGATTACCTTGAGTTTTTTGCCCTTAGGGACGACCCCTTTAAAATAACACCCGACGCGAGTTACTTCTTCCTCTCGGAATCACATCAGGAAGCGCTATCCTCTTTAAGATACCTGGCAGAAAGTGAAGAGGGATTTGCCGTAGTTATAGGAGAGCCAGGGACCGGTAAAACCCTAACGGTAAGGAAGTTCATAGACGAACTGCCCCAGGAAAAGGTGAAGTTCGCCTACGTTCTATTTCCAAACCTATCTCCCGAAGAGCTCTTTGAAGCCATACTTGAGGACTTCGGCATAAAGAGTGAGGGGGAAACCAAGAACAGGCTCTTCGCCAAGATGCGGGATTTTCTCGTAAGGGAAAGGGAGGCAGGAAAGAAGGTAATAATAATAATTGACGAAGCTCAGAACCTTCCTACAGAAACCCTTGAGGAGCTGAGAATCCTATCAAACCTTGAGACGAGCGACCTCAAGCTCCTTCAGATAATACTCCTTGGACAGCCGGAGCTTGAAGAGAAGCTGAACTCCAAAGAGTTGAGACAGCTAAAGCAAAGGATAACGGTCTTTGTGAAGCTCAGGAACTTTACGGAAGATGAAACCAAATCCTACATAGACTACAGGATAGTCAAGGCGGGAAGGGGAAACGTGAGGATACACCCGAAAACTTACAGTCTGGTTTACAGGTATTCCCTTGGAATACCAAGACTGATAAACATACTCATGGAAAGGGCTCTTATGGCTGCCTTTGTGGACACTTCCCACGAGATAAAACCGGAACATGTGGAGAGAGCCGCCGAGAGTATAGGTATAAGAGTAAGTAAAAGAAACCCTTTAAAAACCTTACTGTACACTGGTATTGGTGGACTGGTAGTTGCAGGGCTCCTTCTGCTTGGAGCTCAGAAACTCATAGACTATATAAATCTCAAGAGCGCTCAGGAAACATCCTACCTCTCTGCAAAGGCAGTTGACAGGCAACCGGAGAAACAAAAGGTTCAGTTGGGTGATAGAGTAGTTGTAAACGTCCCAATGCTCAACATGAGGGAAAAGCCAGACCCAGAGTCTCCCGTCGTTTATGTCCTGAGGGAAGGGGACGAGCTCAGGGTGATAGAAAGGGGTGAGGAAAACTGGATAAAAGTCCTATACTCCTCAGGAGATATTGATATTGAAGGCTGGGTGAACGGGAAGTATGTGAGGTAAGGTTAGGGTGTAACTGAAAAGCTGAATGTGTAAGGTGTATTAGTATTATCGTAAAGTGTCAGTGTAAAGTTATAGTTTTGCCCTGCCGTTAAAGGATTTTTAAATCTTATCTCCAAAGCCAGCCTTTCATTTGAGTTCATAGTTATTTGATCTGGGGGCTTTCCATCAGCAGAAAAAGATTTATTTGTTATAGGCAACGGGCAACCGTTCCCACTACAAGATGGGTCATCTTTAGCTTTGTAAACGGTCTCATCTTGCACAGTCCAGGTATAGGAATAAATAGGAGATTCTATACTGTAGGAGAATTTATCTAAATCGGGGCAAGAAGGAGAGCAGGATAGAGAAAAAGCTGTAAATGTATATCCTGGACACCCTGCACCACATAACAAACTCACATAAAGGTTCTTGCTATCATTATGAAAGTCCCCTGCTGGGTATGTTTGTCCAGATGTGCCATTATTCCCCGTAGTAGGGGGATTATTTGTTGTGTCTAATACAATGCTTGACGTACTACTTCCTGTAATGGTTACTGTATATACTCCAGTTATGCTCTGAGGCGTTGGGGAGCAGCTATCCTGCCACTGGGCTGAAAAAGTGCAGGTTCCGGGAGCGTTCGGAGTTCCAGATATGGTGGCTCCGGAAGAAGAGCATGAAAAGCTAAGGTTATTACAATTCGTAGGTGAGGTGGGAGTGCAGGTAATCGGTGGCTGTCCTCCTGACAGGGTTATGGTCTGGCTGAAAGGGTTTCCAACGGAAGCAGGAAAATCAGTTCCACTTGGAGGGGATAGACTCATGGAGGGACATACACCACCGCTACCTGAAGTGCAGTCGGGGTCTCTCACTGTTATGGAGTAGCCCTTAGTGTATGTATTTGAACAGGAGGATGCCGTCACAGAAAAGTTTGAAACACCTTCCGAGCAATCCGAATCCGTAGGGGGTGTACCTGAAAGAACGCCCGTGCTTGTGTTTAACGTCAACCAGGAGGGCAAGCTGTTCCCTGAAAAGGTGTAACTACCATCTCCTCCAATCGCATCTATATCCGCCGAATAGGGTGAGCCTTCGTAAGCGTCTGGAAGGGTGTTAGTTATTATCTCAACAGGTCTTGCCTGCACGGGGATGGTAAAGTTCTGAGATACAGATTGCCCAGCACTGTCGGTAACCGTTGCTGTGAAACTTATGGAGGTTGAGCAACTGGGCACCTCCCCCGTACTCGTAGCCGTATTTGTATTTACCGTTCCGCTTATCGTCCCATCGGAGCTTAAAGTAAGACCGTTCCCTATAGTTCCACTCCAGGTGTAGGGAGGTCTCCCTCCATTAGCTGTCAGTGTGTAGGTATAAGCGTTATCTTCAATCGCAGCAGGCAAGGTGGTTGGGCTTGCTATAGTTAAGGATTCACACCCTTGGGCTCTCTGAAGCTCGTTCAATGAAACCCACTTAACGATATCATCGTAGGGTTCCACCCTGTCAGGGTCATCATCACCAGGCTGTTGAAAATCATCAACCTGAACGCCGTACTCGTAAACTTTTATTTCCGTAGCAGAGTTAACCCCTTGAGTTCCAGCCGTTTGGTTGTTGTAGTTTCCATCACCACTTATAACAACAAAGGCGACATTGTTTATAGTTTGAATGGGTGTGGTGCAGGCTGTATCAGAACAAACTTTCACAGTTATGTTAGTTGATGTGAGACCACAGAAACCATATATAGGAGCAGGAGTGCTCGCCAGGTTACTGTCATAGACGTAAGCTATGTCCTTTCCATAGGCATCTTTCGTAGACCTAACAGCGGAGTTCAGTTCTGAGCTGTTGGGCAGTCTCCTTGAAGAGGTAGCATACCCAATTATGCCTTCCACAGCTGCATTCACTATCTCTTTGCTCTCGTTGTATTTAACCCGCTTTATCAGAACGCCTATTATCCCCGCTCCTATACCCAGAAGTATTCCAAGAACTATAAGGACTATTGCGAGCTCTATAAGGGTAAGCCCCTTATCCTTCTTCATCTTACAAGCCCATAATACTCAATATATTTCAACCTTTCCTTCACTATACTTCTTAAATTCGGATCAAGCTGCTCTGTATTAAGATTCACATATATATTGTAAGCTTCCTTGTACTTCCTGAAAGTTTCCAGAAGGCGAGCATAGTTATAGGCAAAGTAAGGGTTTCTTGGGTTTTTTTCGTAAGCTTTACCCATCTCTTCCAAGGCGTTGCCCATGTCTCCCAATCCCTCGTATGCATAGCTTCTCACAAAGTGTATGTAACCACCCTTATCAAGGTATAGGAACTTTTCAGAGCTTTTCAGGACCTTTTTTAAATGCCCACCCTGTGCGAGCTCCATGAGATAGGAGTAGGCAAACCTCTCCTTGGGGTACCTCATGAGCAATTCTTCAGCCTTCTCATACTCACCAAGCCTTGCGTAAACCACGAGTAAGTTATTTACAAGGCCATCCGTAACCCTCATACCCAACGCTTTTTCGTATAAATCCGCACTTCTGCGAAGGTCCCCTTCCTTGAAGTACCTATCGGCTGCGTAAAGTAACGTATTGAAATCCACCTCTGTAGAGCGCTTGAGAGGAGGTGTTTTCTCTTTCTGGTTTATATCCTCCGTCAATTTCTCAACCTGCACCTTCTCCTCCAGATTTGAGCGCACGGGCTCCCGGACTATCTCCTCCTTCCTGTCATGCTCTTGCTCCTGCTTTATAGGCTGACCCTGCGGCAGTTGAGGACTTTCTGGAACAGGTGGTTTGGATACTTCTGAAACCTGCATAGCTGTTCTTTTAACTTCAGGTATTGGGGGAACCGGCTCTCCTATAAAGAGCTGGGTTATAAAATAGGCTGCAACGAAACTTATAAGCGTTATAGGAACCAACAAAAAGAGAGCCTTCCTATTTAAGGGATTCCTTTCCCTTTTACTTTTTGTTAAAAGGGGATAAACGGATGTCTTTCTCTCTCCTCCCTTGAACTTCTTGAGAACATCTATAATGAGGCTCATATCAGAATTCTACGCTATCAATTATCCTTGGTCTCAGAAATATTATCAGCTCTCTCTTCTCTTTCACTATGCTCCTGCTCTTGAATAGGTATCCCACTATAGGTATGTCCCCCAGTCCCGGTACCTTTCTTTCCTGAAAGCTTTTCACGTCTCCTATCAAACCGCCTATTACCACGAGCTCACCGTCTCTAACTTTCACTATCGTGCCCGTCTCCTTAACATTAAGTATCGGAGCTTCCGCAAGAACTTGCCCGTTGTTCTCTAGGGTCTTAGTACCCTCAAGGCGTGTTGACACAGGGATTATATTCATAACTATCTCTCCGTTCTCATCTATATAGGGAGTAACGCCTAAGAGGACTCCTTCAAGAACGTTAGTTCTTATGATATTTTCCTGAAGCTGGGTTGTTGTTGTGCCTGTAAATGTAATAGCCTGCCTTTCAAAGAAGGGGGTAACTACGCCTGTAGCTATAAGGGCTGTCTGTGCGTTGGAAACCATTATCCTTGGGTTTGAAAGGGTGTAAACCTTTCCATACGTGGCGAGCGCGTTGAGCAGGGTTGTAAAGTCAGAAGAGACAACGTTCAAACTGAAGTAGCCTCCCGTAGGTATAGCTAAGGTCTGAGAAAGGCTGAGGTTTGCACCTGTTCCAAAGACGTCTCTGAAGAAGGCACCCCAGTCTATCCCGTACTGGAAGGTGTCGGATAGGGCTATCTCCACAATCTTAGCTTCTATAAGAACCTGCCTTCCTATTTTCCTGACGAACTGTTTTATAAACCTTTCAATCTCTTCAACGTTTCTGCGGTTATCTGTAACTATGAGCGTTCCGGTGAACCTGTTGAGAACGTATTTACCCCTCTCAGAGAGCATAGTTTTTATATTCTCTTCAAGCTGTTTGTAAAGGTCGTTGGCTCCCTCCGGATTTTTATAGTCAAGGACAAAGTTCCCTCTGAGACCCGTTCCACCTACACCTGCTGTGGTTGTTGTGGTTGTACCCACAGTCCCAGCGGTCAGAGCTCCTCCGAGAACATCCCCTCCAAGAGAGCTGGTAAAGCTCGTCGTAGTATGAATGTAAGGAATCTTAAAGGTTTTTGTCATAAGCTCTTTCACGTAGAGGACGTTCCCCCTCACCTCATAGTAAAGACCCGTCATGTCCATAATTATGTTCAGAGCTTCCCTCATCGGAACCCTGTCAAAGGTTGCTGTCACTGTTTTCTTGGTGTCAACCTCTGGAGAAAGTATGAGGTTGAGACCCGCACCGTCAGCTATCGCGTAGAGAACCTTTGTGATAGGGGCTGACAGCGCAGACATGGTGAAGGTCTTTCCCTCAAAAGGGTCTATCTCCTGGTAGGTTGAAGGAATTACAGGCGGGGGTGCCTTTGGAGGGGGCAACGGTATCATCGCCTCTCTTTTAATTTCTCTCTCCTTCTGGTCTATCTCCTTCGCCACCGCTTCGGTCTTGGGTTCCACTTTCTGAGCGCAGGATAACATAAGAACCGACAAAAGTGCCAGAGTTATTCCGAGACTCTTAACCATCTCTTACCCCACTTTCCCGAGAGAAGAACACCCTCTCTCGTGATTTTTACAACCCTTTCCTCCATAGAAAGCATATCGCCTTCCTTTACTAACGTATCGTTGATTATCGCATACTTCTTTTTCTCCCCAACGTAAGTAAAGCTAAGGGTATACTGGGGAGGTTGTTCAGCCTGCGCCTCCACCGTCTGAGGTATCTTTTCCTCTTTAATCCTCTTAACCTTTATGTAAGACAGCAAATTAGCAACCTCCGGGTCAAAGTCAACCTTCATAAGTTGAAAATCGGGAAGTTGGGCAAAATCTTTATCGGTTCTGGGAGTTATACTCGCTTCCATAAATAGAGCAAGTATGCCGGCAAGGTAGTACCCTGCTATCGCACTGAGTGGCACGGGCAGAAAAAGCATGAGTTTATACTTGGTCAACTTCATATTAACTCCCAAAAAATGGTTGCATGAGGACAGCCTCTATCTCAACATACGGTTCCGGCTGGGTGTGAACAAGGACACCCTTGAGGTCTACAAGGGGAGAACTACCCCCCGAAAGACTCCTTAACCTATCGGCTATCTCCTCACCGCTTACAGGTCTGAAACTGAGCTTAACGTCAACTACCCACACACTTCCCTCCTTTCTTATGTCCCTGGTAACCTTCATATCGTACGACCCCTTTAAGCTATCAAGGAAGTTGAAGAGCCTGTCAAGGGCTTCCCTCTCTGAGAGGGGTTTTATCCCTTCCTCTCTTATCCTCCTTTTAAACTCTTCAATATTAGCCTTCCTTATACTTAGCTCTGCTTTCAGCTTCATAAGCTCCCTCTCTCTGCTTTCAAGGCGAGCCTTCGTATCGCCTAACTTCATATATAAGAACAGGAGAAGGGAAAGAAGAAGGAGGAGCATTATGTAAAGAACGTACCTCAGCCTCATAGTTTCTTCTCCACCCTCAGTTTCATGGAAAGTCGGCTCTCTTTAAGGTCCTTGACCTCCGACTCCACCCTGTAACTGTATCCTTTAGCCTTCAGCGCCTCAAGCTCCTTAATGAGCTCTTCCCTGTAAAGGGTCATGTCAATCAGTTTAGGGAAGCGCTTTTCAAACTCCATATATAGGGTTAAGGTATCCTTCTGCCTGCCCAAGGCGTAAGTTTTTGCATCTACCAGTCTGAGCAATCCTTCCATATCCTTTA